>JAIKZM010000196.1 GCA_024682215.1 Saccharofermentans sp.
CTTCGGCAGCATGTTCACACCTGTACAGGATGAAGAATACGAAGAGAACTACTATGAGGAAGAGACAGGTTATGCTGATGAGCCTGAAGAAGCTTACATCGAAGAGCCTATCGTAGAAGAGCAGCCTTACATGGCAGAGCCCCGTGCATATGTTCAGGAGCAGCCTGCTGTTACAACACCTGTTGTTGCTCAGAACGCTACAGTAATCATGCTCACACCTTATGACATCAGAACAAGCCAGATCGTTTGCGATCACATCCGTGACGGCCATATCGTAATCTGCAACCTCACCAACACAGATAAGAATCAGCGTGTTGTTGACTATATCTCCGGCGGCGTTTATGCACTTGGCGGAAGAGTTGAGCCTACACCTGTTAAGACAACATTCGTCTGCACACCTAAGTCTGTTAACCTCGTAATCGAGAATTCAGATTCTGCAGAGCAGCAGGGAACAAGAGTTTCAGCTCTCTAATAGATTTAAACGTATATTTAAAGGAGTTGCCTCAAACGAGACAACTCCTTTTTTTATGTATGTAAACGGTTGATGATTTATATGCCTTTTGCTTCTTCGATTATGTATAATTATTTTGATATTGGATATTTAACTCAAATAGTTATATGGGAGGGTAGGAATGAAAACAAAGCGTATATTTGCAGTCTTTATTACTATCGCAATGATCGTCAGCATGGTACCGGCGATGGTTTTTGCGAATGAGTCCGGCTCCGAGGCAGATGAGATTGAGACGACAGAGAACGCTCAAGTTGAGGAAGAAGAAAATGAAGAGGAAGAGCCTGCCGGGCCCGATGAAGACACGGTTGAGGATGAGGACGATGAAGATGAAGAGGATATCCCTGTTGAGGAATATATTCTCGAAGGAACAAAGCCTGAGCCAGAAGCTGTTGATTCCAGGACAGCCGTAAACGGCCGTATCGGTAAGACAAAGTTATTCTGGTCGTTTAACGGAACATCTCTTACGATCTATGGAAACGGCAAGATGCCAGCATGGTCAAATGAGACACAGGTACCATGGCATGCATACAGAGATCAGGTTAAGAATATCTATGTCAAAGCCGGTGTCAGATCTATCGGTAATTTTGCTTTTAAGGAAATGAGGAACCTTAGCTTTGTATCTGTCCGTACATACACGAGGGGAAAGAAAGCCTTAAAGACATATGGAACATTTGCTTTTGCAGGTTCAAGCATTAGTAATGGAGCAATGGTAAAGACACTTACCACGATCGGTGCACATTGCTATGCAGGAAGCAATATAACTTCCGCAATACTTCCTTCCAAGGTTAAATCGATCGGAGTATATGCCTTTGAGAGTTGCAATTATCTTAAGACAGTAAAGCTCACCTCAAAGATAAAAACGATCCCTGATTATTGTTTTGCCGGAAGCGCATTAACATCCATATCGATCCCTAAGAGTGTTAAGACAATTGGTCAGTATGCATTTGTGGTCACCCCTCTGAAGTCTGTTGTCATAAGTAAAAATGTCAAGACGATAGGTCAGTGTGCGTTTAATAACTGCAAAAGCCTGACTTCAGTCTCGTTTGGAAAGAATGTCAAAACGATCGGCCAGTACGCTTTTGCTCATACAGGTCTTAAGAAAGTTGTCTTACCTTCTAAAATAAGAAATATTCAGGCTTATACATTTTCATACTGTCCGGCATTAACCAGTGTAAAGCTTCCGGCCAAGCTTGTTTCGATCGGATATGGAGCTTTCTATGACTCCGGTCTTACTAGTATTTCAATACCGGGCAAAGTGAGATCCATTGGTAATTATGCTTTTTCAACAACCCCTATAGTGAGTGTAAGGATCCCTGCAAGTGTTAAGACAATTGGCGAGCGCGCTTTCAATAAATGCAGCGATCTTTCTTCTGTAACATTAGCCGGCGGGGTAAAGACTATCGGTAACAGTGCTTTCTATGATTGCACGAAGCTTCAGAGCATTGTAATCCCCGGGAGCGTTACGTCTATTGGGAACTACGCTTTTTCAGGGTGCCAGACTCTTTCGGACGTAACACTTAACTATGGTGTTAAAACTATCGGTAATGGAGCTTTTTCCAATACCGGTCTTAAGTCTATAGTTTTCCCGAGCAGTGTAACTTCTCTTGGAGAATCTGTTGTTTTTGGAGGTTCCGTAATTACAGTTACTCTTGCTAAAGAATTGAAAACTCAAAATCTCGCTGCCTGGGAAAATACGTTCGTAGATTTCATTGATCTGAAAGAAAACCAGATGACGGTTACGGGAAAGACTGCAACCGTAAAGGCAAAGAAGGTAAGGAAGAAGGCACAGAAGATCGCTGTTTCCAAGCTCTATACGTTTACTGAACCGGGTAAGGGGACTCATTTGTTTGCTAAGGTTTCCGGCAACAAAAAGATCACTGTTGCTTCCAATGGTGTCATTACTGTAAAGAAGAAACTTAAAAAGGGTACTTATACCGTAAAAGTCAAGGTTTTGGCTACAGGCGATAAGGAATACCGGGATTCCGGATGGCAGACCGTTACTGTCAAGATCAAGGTTAAATAAACCGATTCTGACCTGTTGGATCAAACTAACGAAATAAGGGGCTGCCTTAGAGGGACAGCCCCTTTGAATTTGTAATATTTCATTTGTTGCTTATTTGTTTATTTTGTGTTTTTAGGTATGTATAATTTAAAAGATATTGATTATTACAATATCAAATTATAAAAAGGGAGGATGAAGATGAAGATCAAACGTTTAATGGCATTTGTGATCAGTATCGCAATGATCGTAGGAATGGTTCCTACAATGGTTTTTGCGAGTGAAATCGACTTTGAAGCTGATGAGCCTGAAACAACGGAAACGGCTGAAGCTGAGAAGGAAGAGAATGAAGGCAAAGAAGAGCCGGCAGAATCAGAGGATAAAGAAGAACCCGCTGAGTCCGAAGAAGATGAGGACGATGAGGATTCTGATGATGAAGACGCTGATGATGCTGAAGAAGAGGAAGTTATTCCTACAGAAGAGAACATCATGGAGGGCACAAAGCCTTCTCAGGAACCTGTAGACAGTGCTTCCAGAGCAGCTTTGAATGGTCGTATCGGCAAGTCCAAGGTTTATTGGAGTCTTGTCGGCAATACGCTTACCGTTTATGGTAACGGCAAGATGCCTGCGTGGTCAAAGGAGACACAGGTGCCTTGGTATGCATACAGAGATAGGATCGAATATGTATATGTCAGAGCAGGTGTCAGATCTATCGGTAATTTTGCATTTAAGGACCTTAAGAAATTTAAAGGCGGCTCTGTTACTTCCTATGTCAGAGGCAAGAAAGCTTTAAAGTCTTATGGTAATTATGCTTTTGCGGGAACGCCGATCGGCAGATGCGTTATTTCCAAGACAGTTACTTCTATCGGTGCACATGCATTTGATGGTTCCGGTCTTGCGAGCATTGTCATCCCCGGAAAAGTTAAGAAGCTCGGTGCATATGCATTTTACAACTGCAATTATATGACCGCAGTTTCTATCGGTAAAAAAATTAAGACAATACCCGCTTATTGTTTCTATAACTCTGCTCTGAAAGCAGTTTCAATTCCCAAGAACGTTAAGACTATCGGATCTTATGCTTTTGCTGGGTGCTACAATTTGAAAGCTGCTACGATAGGTAAAGGCGTAAAGACTGTCGGTACTGAGGCTTTTGCTGATTGCTATTATTTAGCTAAGGTAACGATGGGCAAAAATGTTAAAACATTCGGTAAATACTGTTTTGCAGGTTGCTACTCGCTTACAAGTATCGTTATCCCCAAAAAAGTAAAGACAATTCCTGAGGGAATGTTTGTATCCTGTGAGTCTCTTGTCAAAGCATCTCTTCCCAGCAAACTTACTACTATTGGCAAAGGTGCTTTTGCTGATTGTTTAAACATGACAAGCATAGCTATACCGGGAAAGGTCAAGACTATCGGAGCTTTTGCTTTTGAATATTCCGGACTGAAGAGCATCAGGATTCCTGCGAGTGTTAAGACGATCGGGTCAGCTGCTTTTTCTAAATCTCAACTTACAAGTGTGGTCATCCCCGGTACCCTTAAGTCTATACCGGATGCAGCGTTTGCTGCTTGTAAAAATCTTTCCAGTGTTACAATTGGCAGCGGAGTAAAATCAATTGGCAATAGCGCTTTTGATAGCACAAATCTAACAAGTGTTGTTATTCCTAGCAGCGTAACTTCAATTGGAAACAAAGCTTTTTATTATACAAAACTTACAGATGTTACACTTAACTATGGTCTGAAAGCGATTGGTGATTCTGCGTTTGCTTCAACAGCACTTAAGGCCATTTCAATACCTACGAGTGTAACAACTCTTGACAATGGCATATTGGCCGGTGCTAACGGTATCTCAATAACCATTGATGGAGATCTGTATAGTAAATATCCGGGTGCATGGAACGGCTTAAACTCATTTTCTGTAAAAACTTTCATGGGTAATGACATGACAGTTGTCGGAAAGACTGCAACAGTAAAGGCTAAAAAGGTTAAGAAGAAGGCACAGAAGATCGCAGCTTCCAAACTTTATACTTTTACTGAGCCGGGTATTGGCACACATCTGTTTGCAAAGGTAGCAGGCAACAAGAAGATCTCTGTTGCGTCTAATGGTGTCATCACGGTTAAGAAGGGTCTCAAGAAGGGAACATATTCTGTAAAGGTCAAGGTTTTGGCTACAGGTGATAAGACTCATAGAGATTCCGGATGGACCAACATTATCGTTAAGGTAAAGGTAAAATAAGCCTGATCCAATCTGAATCAATGAGGGCAGTGAACAGTGAGTCACTGCCCTTTTCATTTGAGCTTCAAAATGATTATGTAAAAAACACGAGATAATGTATAATCTTCATATTGAGTAAAGGGGTGGTTAGATATGACTATAGAAGAAAAGAATTATCTGTTCGATCAGGCGCTTGCGCTTTCAAGCATACTTGAGCAGGAAAGTGTTGAGTTGCTCGGCATGATGGAGAATATCGATGACAGAGTAGCTATTTCCAAAGCTATATCTAAGCTCGAGTCTGAAGGTGATGACATTTTCCATGCAACGAATGAAAGACTCCAGAAGATGGAAATGGATGAAGAGACAAGGCTCAAGATCTTTCACATGATCCGTCACGTTGAAGATGTCACTGACATGATAGATGAGCTCAGCAAGACTATCGTAAGATACAATACCCGCACGGTTACAAACGGTTTCAAGGCGAGTGTCAACAGTATCAACGGTGCCATCAAGAAGCTTGTTGTTCTCATCAATGCCATGCGTGAATATGAGCCTGAAATGAAGGAGCACTTCACAAAGACAGTCAACACATTTGATGCTTTCAAGGTTGACTATGAGAAGATGTACGATGTGCTTATTTTCGATCTCTTCTCGAAGCCTCATGATGTTGTGGATATCATAAGATGCAAAGCCGTATATGATGCGATCAGAGACATTTTCGAGGCATTTGAGGTCAGCGCTGATGACGCTTACAAGTTTATAGTCTCAAGAGGCTGAGTACTTCCGTTTTTTATTTAACGAGGTTCATGTTAAAATCCTTATAGTTCAGCTATAAGGATTTTTATATTCTGACCTTAGGAAACAGATGACTTACAGTCGAGGTGCGTAAGATGAAAAGTAAGAGACTTAACATTGGATTGCTGATAGATGATTTCGATCACTATTTCTCCAGTCAGGCCTGCAAAGGCGCTGAGCTTGCCGCTAAAGCACTGGATGCAAATCTCTTTATATTTCCCGGTCATTATATAGGAAAGCCTGACAGCAGGTATTCTGACAAGGAATATGAGTATCAGTACAATACAGTCTTTGACCTGACGTCGAGGCGTAATGTGGACATCATCTATGTCGTTCTCGGAACCATCTGTTCCAGGGCGGATATGGAGATGCAAAAAGAATTCATTGAATCATTTCCTGATGTTCCGATAGTATGTCTGTTTTCCAATTATGAGAACCTTCCTTCGGTAACTTTTGATAACAGGAGCGGACTCGAATCTGTCATTGATCACCTGATAGAAAAGCACGGTGCCCGTGAGATAGGGTTTGTCTCAGGTCCTGTTACGAACCGTGATGCCAGGGAGCGCCTCGATGCATATGCGGATACACTCAAGAAACATGATATCCCTGTTGAAAAGAATAAGATCGTTTACGGTGATTTTACCGAAAACAGTTCCTTCGAAGTCAATAAACTCCTTAACGATAACGAGAAGCTTGATGCTATCGTCTTTGCAAATGACTGTATGGCTTCCGGCGGATATAACACACTGAAGCACAGAGGCCTTCAGATAGGCAAAGATATACTTGTCACAGGCTTTGATGACGATGTTTTCTCGATCAATCTTGATCCGCCGCTTTCGACTGTTGAGGCAGGTTCAGCGGAACTTACATACAAAGCCGTATTGAATGCGGAAAACTATATCAACGGTTCCGCATTATCCGACATGACCGTTGAGACGAGACCGGTCATGAGAAACTCCTGCGGATGCAGGATGCTTGATGCTGAGGATATGAGCAAACGCCTTAAACTCGATAAGCTTGAGTCAGGAGATCTGTCTTTTGTCGAAGAGATCAAGAAATTCCTTTTCGGCATATTTGCTGAAGATGCTCCTATACTTGAGATAAAAGGGCTGCTTGGTGAATTCTTCTATTCGTTTGCCGATTATGTGCTCGGAAATGATGAGACCTCAGAAAACATGGATGCTGCTTTTTCCGAAGTACTGAAGACTTCGATACTTATCTATACATCTCCTGAAAAAATGTTTAACGTTCTTCAGACGATGCAATATGAAGCTGAAAAGATCTTAACCGACAGCGAACGCTGCTTTTCGGTAATAAAGATATTTTCTGATTTCTACAGACGCATGTCTTTCGCCGGCATATCCGTTTCGAGCGAAAACGCTGCCCGTTCTGAAAGCCTGCCGCGACTTGTAAATCAGCAGTCTGGAGATATTTTCCTTCTTCCTCAAAACAGTGAGATACCGTATGAACATCTGCTGGACGGTTTGTATGCTTCCGGTTTTGACAGATCGTTGCTCTATATGTTTCAGGGAAATATCTCCAATGAGGGTGACAGGGATTGGAAGTGCCCTAAATCAATCCTCTTAAAGGCCATATCCGATAAGAACGGCGTACGCTCTCTAGCAGAAGAACAGCAGCTCTTAAGGACCGACCTGATGTTTACAAACGAGTTCATCGGAAACACGGAACGTCGTACCATGGTGGTTTCGCCTCTGTTTGTGGGCGCTGACATCTACGGATTCCTCGTGAATGAATTGAATACCAAGAATCTTATGAATATCGCTCCGGTTGCCATACAGCTTTCCGTGACGCTTAAATCGCTTCTTATGATAGAAAGCCAGAACAGGATCAAGCAGAATCTGCAGAACTCGATCGAGCGCTTTATCAGGGATAATACGATGCTTGATGAGATCGCAAAGCATGACGAGTTGACAGGGCTGTTCAACAGGCGCGGTTTTATCGCGAATGTCGAGCGTGTATTAAGTGATCCGGTCAACTATAACAAGGTGGCTATCCTTTGTTTCTCTGATATGGATAATCTGAAGATGATCAATGACAAGTTCGGTCATGATGACGGGGATTTCGCTCTCAGGACAGTAGCCGGAGTGCTGCGTGAAGCGTTCCGTGATACCGACATTATCGGCCGTCTGGGAGGAGATGAATTTGTCGTTCTTGCGATAACGGGAACAGACTGCAACATCTCAGGTATCAAGGACAGGATCGAAAGGGTAACCAAGCGTCACAATGAAAATGCGGGCAAACCTTATCCCATTGCCATGAGTACCGGAATCTGTAAATTCAAATGCTCTGCCGATATAGATATTTACGACATACTGGACAAGGCAGACAGGCTGCTGTACGAAGAGAAGACCAGAAAAAAAGAACAGTATGGTTCCTACAGATAAATACAAATAACCGAAAATAAAAATCCCGCAGGAATTTCCTGCGGGATTTCTTTTGGACCTACCAGAGTCTGGTATCAGTCTTTGTTTTCATCTTCAGGTTCGGTCTTTACTGCGTCAGCGATCGCGCCTGCGACAACTCCGTCTGCAACCTTGCCTTCGCCATCGAGGCCGGAAACATTGATGTTTCTTGTGACCTTTGCGTCATAGCCGCTGGCCTTGACGATGTCGGCGAGATCAACGCCTGTAGCAGCCTTAACTGTCTCAAACGTCTGAGCCATAACGGTAGGTACGTTTGCGGAGATTCCGGAAACACCGCCGTTGCTGTCGTTGCCGCCGGCGAAGACTGTGACCTTGTCGATGGAAGCGAGCGGCTCTGCAACTGCCTTGGCAACATCAGGGAGGACCTTAACGATCATCTCGAGGATAGCAGCCTGGCCGTATTTCTTCATTGCCTCAGCTTTCTTCTCCATTGCTTCAGCCTCAGCGAGACCCTTTGCCTGGATACCAGCAGCTTCTGCATCATACTTAGCCTTGATACCTGCAGCTTCCTGCTCGGCAGCATAGCGCTGTGCCTCAGCCTGAGCCTTCTTAGCTTCTGCGTCCTGAATTGCCTTGTACTTCTCAGTCTCGGCGATTACACGCTCAGCTTCGGACTTCTTCTGCTGGTTGTAGAGTGCAGCTTCTGCCTGCTTCTGCTTCTCGATGAGTTCAGCCTCGGCGAGTTTCTGCTTCTGGTACTTGTCTGCATCAGCCTTACGGTTGATCTCAGCTTCGAGTTCCTGCTGCCTTACGTCGACCATCTTCTGACGGAGAATAGCTTCCTGCTGCGTCTTTGCGATCTCAGCATCGGTAGCCTTGACTCCGATGACCTTCTGCTGTTCCTGCTTCTGGATCTCATAAGCAGCGTCAGCTTCAGCCTTCTTGGTGTCAGCCTGAACCTTGAGGTTAGCCTGCTTGATGGCGAGGTCATTGTTACGCTCTGCGATGATGATGTCAGACTGTACGGAAGCCTCGTTAGCTTTCTGCTTAGCTTCAGCGACTGCGATTGCGACGTCTCTGTCAGCCTGAGCCTTTGCGATGGAAGCGTCCTTCTGGATCTGGGACATGTTGTCCTGACCCAAAGCGATGATCAAGCCGTTCTCATCATCGATCCTCTGAATGTTGCAGGAGATGATCTCGATACCGAGAGCGTTCATGTCGGTCTGAGCCTTATTCTGCATCTCGTCACCGAACTTCTTACGGTCGGTATTGAGTTCTCTCAAACCAACGGTACCGATGATCTCACGCATGTTACCCTGAAGGGAATCGGTGAGTGCTGCACAGATCCTTTCCTCGTTCATATTGAGGAAGTTCTTCATTGCAAGCTCGATGCCTTCCGGATCGGTCTTTACACGTACTTTTGCAACTGCGTCGATGTCGACACCGATGAAGTCGTTCGTAGGTACGAAACCGTTTGTCTTGATATCGATGCTGATCTGCTTGAGAAGCAGGATATCCTTTCTTTCAATGAACGGAATCCTGACACCTGCGCGGCCGATGAGGATCTTCTTTTTCTTTCTGGGTCCTGAAATGATGAAAGCCACATCCGGCGGTGCCTTAACATAACCGGAAAGTACGATGACGATCACGAAGATCAGGATTGCAATTCCTATTCCAATCGGAAGTGCATACTGTGATAAATCTGGCATAATCTTAATCCATCCTTTCTTTTGTGTTGCTTAAATCTTAAAGATATTTGCGGTTAAAATCAATATAAATCGGAGCATATAACTTACCAAACCGGATATGATATTTCTCATTTCCGATTTGGTTCAAACGCACAAATAGTTACGTTTGAGGGTGATTAATTAATAGGTTGACAATAATAATGTGATAGTATAAAATTCAAACAGTTGAACATATGAATAACTGTTCATGTGATAAAGGAGGTCAGTATGCCGCGTGCAAGTAAAGCAGAAACTGAAAACACCAGACGTGAGATGCCGCCTGAAGAACTGCTTCAGGATCTTGGTGACCTTTTCAAGGTTTTCGGTGATACCACAAGGATCAGGATCATGTATGCACTTTATGAAGGTGAGATGAGTGTGAGCGCTATATCCGAACTGCTCGGAATGACACAGCCAGCCATTTCGCATCAGCTCAAGACACTGAAGGCTGCAAACCTCGTTGCCGGCAGAAGACAGGGAAAGACGATATTTTACTATCTTTCCGATGAGCATGTTAAATCGATAATCGCTGCCGGATATGAACATCTAACGGAATAAATAAAAGGAGAATATATATGAAAAAGACATTTGAACTTGAAGATCTTGACTGCGCTAATTGCGCCATGAAGATGCAGGAAGCTATCGAGAAGATCCCCGGAGTGACTTCTTGCTCCGTAAATTTCATGACACAGAAGATGATCCTTGAAGCTGACGATGCTGAATATGACAAGATACTCAAACAGGCAGTAAAGGCAATTGCAAAGGTAGAACCTGACTGCACAGTGGTCCTCTGATATGAAATACAAGCTCACCAAAAAACAGAGGAAGATGCTGATACGCATAATCATAGCGTCAGCACTCCTGGCTGTGTGTGCAGCGGTTACTCATTTTGCCGCACTTCCGTGGTGGGCTGAACTGATTTTATTTGTAATTCCTTATTTGATCGCAGGCTATGACGTGCTGCGCTCGGCTGCGGTAAACCTCATACATGGTCGCGTCTTTGACGAGAAGTTCCTGATGATGGTTGCTACACTCGGCGCATTCGGAACGGGAGAATATCCTGAAGCATCGTTCGTTATGCTTTTCTATCAGGTAGGAGAACTGTTCCAGAGCATTGCAGTCGGAAGATCTAGAAAATCGATCGCGAAACTCATGGATATCAGGCCTGATTATGCGGTCGTATTAAGAGACGGAAATGAAGAAACGGTTTCTCCTGATGATGTATCCGTAGGTGAGACCATAGTTATTCGTCCCGGTGAAAAGATCCCTTTGGACGGTGTGATAACAGAAGGATCAAGTTCGGTTAATACGGCTGCTCTAACAGGTGAATCTGCGCCCGTCGATCTGAGTATCAGTGATACTGTTATTTCAGGTACTTTGAACCTCACCGGAGTGATCAAAGTTAAGACTACATCCACTTTCGGACAGAGTACTGTTTCTAAGATCCTCGAACTTGTTGAAAATGCTTCCGATAAGAAAGCCAAAGTTGAAAACTTCATAACGAAGTTCGCGAGATGGTATACGCCTGCCGTTGTTATCGCAGCTGTTCTTCTTGCAGTCGTACCGCCATGCTTTTCAGGTATCACGGACCTTGCGGTATGGAAGGATTGGTTTACCAGAGCTCTTGTCTTCCTTGTTGTTTCTTGTCCATGCGCTTTGGTTGTCTCCGTTCCGCTTTCATTTTTCAGCGGCATAGGTGCGGCATCCAAAAAAGGCATCCTCATCAAGGGTGCAGGTTATATGGAAGTCCTTTCCAAGACCGGAACGGTTGTTTTCGATAAGACCGGTACGCTTACCAAAGGTGTATTTGCCGTTGATGACATTCATCCGAACATCATCAGCAAACCTGAACTGCTCGATATCGCAGCGGCATGTGAGAGCTTTTCAAGCCATCCTGTCGCACAGTCCATAGTAAGGGCACATGAAGGCCATATCGATAAGGACCGCATCTCAAATGTTGAAGAGATGGCAGGAAAGGGTGTTAAAGCAGTTGTGGACAACCACACGTATTATGTGGGTAACGGTCAGTTAATGGACCTTTGCGGGGCCAAGTGGCATGAATGTCATCTTACGGGAACGATAATACACATAGCGCGTGAAAATGATAACGGTACGGAATACCTTGGCCACATCGTTATCAATGACGAGATAAAGGAAGATTCTGCAGCCGCAATAAAGGAGCTTAAATCGCTCGGCGTAAAGGAACTTGTAATGCTTACCGGCGACAAGGCTAAGGTTGCTCAAAGCGTTGCCGAAAAGATCGGTCTTACAGGTCATCACGCTGAACTTCTTCCTGCCGACAAGGTCGCCAAGGTCGAAGAGCTGCTTCAGAAAAGCGGTGAAAAGCTTGCGTTTGTCGGCGACGGCATAAATGACGCTCCGGTGCTTATGCGTGCGGACATAGGTATTGCAATGGGCGCAATGGGTTCTGATGCCGCTATCGAATCGGCAGACGTTGTTCTCATGGATGATAAACCGTCGAAGATCGCGACTGCCGTAAGGATATCAAGAAAGACCATGCGCATTGTTTGGGAGAATATCATTTTCGCGCTCGGCGTAAAGATCGTGATACTCATACTCAGTGCACTCGGAATAGCAAACATGTGGCTTGCGGTCTTCGGAGACGTAGGTGTGCTTATACTTGCGATACTCAATGCAGTAAGGTGTATGAGAGTTAAAGATTAATACTGTGTCAGAGGCGGTGTATCTGTCCTGATAATCGTACCCTTAATTTGACCCCGGTGAGTTAGAATATACTCAAAGATTTCTATCGGGGTGTCAGCTGATGATTAATATCTACAGATACGGCGGGATCGATTGCATTACTCCCGCAGTTATCAGGAAAGAATTGAGCAGGGAAGATCCGCGCGAGGTCATCTTTATCGTGCCTGAATTTGCCAAGGCACAGGTAGAACGTGAGATATTGTTTGAACTCGGGGGCGCCTGCAGACAGCGCGGAGCTTCGATCCGTTCTGAAGACCGCGAGATACCGGTCGATTCGTCATTTGTCGGCGGAGATGTATTGAGCTTCATCACTCTTTCCACAGCCATTCTTGATTCGGCCGGATATGAGTATGGCGGAGCGGGAAGCGATGTTGCATTAAGGTGTGCGATCTATTCGGTCCTTGCCAATTACAACAAAGACTTCAAGACGTTCGGAAAGCTCACCAGCAGATTCGAGTATATAAATATGCTCATCGATCTTTTGGGTGACTTTACAAGATACGGTATAGGCGTATCACAGCTTGAAGAAGCCATAGCTAATTCATCCGCATTTTCCGCAGAGTACAGATGCAAACTTGAAGACATTAAACTGATGATGGAATCGATCGGTAAGATCAATGACCAGTATGGAATGTCTTTCCTTAAGAACCGTATTGAAGCTGCGAGCCAGCTGCTTATGCAGGTTACATCAGACAAGCTTAAGAGCAGGAGGTTTTCCGGACTGAGAAAACTCTTAGCTTCGCGCTTTGTTTTTATCGGATTTGGATCAGGCAGAAATCTTACCCCGCAGGAATATCTTCTCGTAAATCTTCTTTCTGAAAAAGGGGCGGATATTTCTTTCTATGTCCTTTCAACTGATAAGGCACCTTTTTCCGGAAAGAATATTTATAAGGTCGGCAATGTGTTCACTGACCGGATGAAGGCACGCGGTGCTTCTGTTCATGAATTCGAAAGAGATGACGTGGGAGATGCGAAGTTTGCGGAATTCATCGGGCCGTTTGCATTAGATGCCCCTTACGAAGGTGAGACCACGGACAGGGTCAGGCTCGCAGCTGTTGCGGGTGCAGACAACCAGCTCGGATATGTTTTCTCCGAGGTGATAAGACTTACCCGTGATGAAGGTTACAGATACCGCGATATAAGGATCGTCTGCTGTGATGACGATCTTTCCGGAAGGATGAGGAGCAATGCGGAGCTTTTCGGACTAGATCTCTTTATCGACAGACGCATCGAACTATGGAGCACGCTTGTCCCCGTATTTGCCGTAACCGTACTGGAGCTCCCTGTACATAATTACAGGATCAGTGATGTTTTGAGAGCAATGAGATGCGGTCTGGTCAAAGTGCCGCCTGTCATCGTTGATATGTTTGATAACTACTGCAGGCGGATGAATATCACTGACGGCACAAGGCTTTTCAAGAGTTCCGTATATCTTAAAGCACGTAAAGATGAGGACGGCAATCCTGCTAAGAAAGACAGGATTACTTTGCCGGATGCATATGAAGACATCAAGGCTGGTCAGATGATCGAGGAAGGTGAGTTTTACTGGAAATACATAGTTCAGTCAAAACTTATTCCTCTTAAAAGATCTGCCGATACGATCGCTGACGAGAAGCTTTTGAGCCGTAAGGCCATGCTTCTCAGAGAGCTTCTGATCGAGCACCGTGATGATGTCGTACTGTTGTCGGATGAACAGCAGAATGCCAAGGAAAGTGAAGCTGCTGCGGCACTCGTCCGCGGATTCGATGAGGTTATGAACCTGCTTACGCTGTTTACACATGAGATGAACGATGTGCCGATCACTCAGAGAGCATTCATTTCCCTTATCAGGACCGATATGAAAAACAGGATCGAAGGCACTATCCCTCTTAAGGTCGATTCCATTGAGATAACGACACCGGACAGGGCTTTTGTCACGCCCTGCAAGGTGATGTTCATCCTTGGAGCATCGCGCGAGAATTTCCCGCACAAAAAGGGTTCTGAAGGTCTCCTTAGTACAGGCGAATTAAGGAACCTTTCACAGTCGGTCACAGATTGTGAGCTTCCTGATAAGAATGAGACGAGGACAAAGGAAGAATTCGTCACGTGCTGTCTTACACTGGGCACCGTGACTGACAGACTTTACATGATCCATAATTCCGATAAGAACTTCACGAGCAGCGTGTACGATTATCTCAATACTGTTGCCGATCCCGGAAGATTTGTAAACGGATATCAGGCTCCCGTTACGGGTGTCTTCAGGAAACGGAATCATATATTTGCCGATTCCTGCATTGACAGTGGGATCATGGAGGATATCCTTGTTCTTCCTGAGTCAGGGGAGAAGGGAATGCATCTGAGTGTAAGTGCTCTTGAGGAGTTCAATGCGTGCCATCTGAAGTACATGCTTAACCGTGTGCTCGGTATCAGGGACCGTGAAGACAATACGGATATAGATTCGAGATCTTACGGAACGCTTATCCACAAGATGTATGAGATCGGACTTTCCGAAATCGGACGTGATGATTTCGGTTCTAAAGCAGGAGAATTGCTTGAAAATGAGGAACTTTACAACAGTAAAGTCAACGATGTCTTTGAGCATGCCGTGCTGGCCGAGAGCATTCCCGGTACGGTCGATGATGACGGTGAGACAGAGAAGATCAATCACGGCTTTGATGCTGATACGGGTGTGAAGCTTCGCAGGATGTTCAAGCTTACTTTCAGGGGAATACTGAACGATATTTTGAATACTGGATTCTTACCTGCCGGATATGAAGCACGGATAGGTGTGGTATCAAAGGATTTTAGCGGAAGAGAGATAAGTCTTTCGCTTGAGGATGAAGAACTTGAGAAAGAGACAGGTCTCAAGCTCAGATTTAACGGATTTATCGACCGTTTCGACATGAGGGAGCCCGGGCAGGGTGAAGAAGGCCTCAGAGTAATCGATTACAAGAGCGGTGATAAAAAGATAAAGACAGCCGAACTCTTTAACGGTATACAGATCCAGCTTCCGCTTTATACCAGAGCGTTATGCGCAGGATATGGAATCGATCCTGCAGGATGTGATTACGGTTATTTCAACGTTGGTTTGAAAGCTGCTTCAGGAAAGAAACCTCTGGCTTTTGAACCGAAAACCGCCAAGGCAGGTTCTGACTATAAGGATGAAGACATAAAGCTTGCCCTTGAATATTCGAATTATATCGTAAAGAACTCCGTAAATGAGATCAAAGCGGGCAAAGCAGATGCGCTGGTATGTCCCGGATATCATTATTGCGGCTTCTGTCCGTACGGAGGCGCTTGCGGCAATGTTCCGTCCAGACCCGCTGACCGTTTGGAGAATAAAAAGCCCGGTGATGTTTACTCCGGTTATCTTGAGAAAGCGGCGGAAAAGACTGGCGGCAACAGTCACGATTCTGACGGAAAGCCTAACAGAAAGAGTATGGAAGAAGCATATAAGATGATGATGCGTGAAAAACTCGGAATAAAAAAAGACAGCGACGGAGGTGAAGCATAATGGGACAGAAACCTTCGGTCGATCAGCAGGCCATCATCGATAATAAGACTGAGAATATACTGGTTCCCGCTGCAGCGGGTTCAGGTAAGACCACGGTAATGATCGAGAGGATCATTACCAAGATCATCGAGGATATCAAGGACGATTCCATTCCCGAAAATGAGAAGCATTCGCTCGACAGCATACTGGTCGTAACTTTTACCATAGCCGCAGCAGAACACATGCGCGAAAAGGCGGAAGATGCGATCAATAAAGCTATTTCTGACAACAGGGATGATCCCGCGCTCGTTGCAAAGCTTACAAGGCAAAAAGACCTGCTGCCCAATTCGTATATTCAGACGTTCGATTCGTTTTGCGCAAGGGTTATCAGGGAGAAAGGATATTGTGCTGCCGATTCGGAAGAGGCTGACGTTTTCGATCCTGCCAATATAGTACTGGATGAACACGAGAAGACCATTCTCAAGAACGCGGCTGCAAAGCAGGCGGTCAAACAGATGTATGAGTCTGTAAAAGATGAGAGCGATCCTTTCATTAAGCTTACCCAGCGCTTCGGAGACGGCCGTACCGACTCTTCGCTGATAACGGCGGCACTTGATATCTATGACAAACTTAGAAGTCTTCCGAGATATAAGGATGTCATTATTGCGGAAGTTGAAAAAAGAAAGCTCTGTGATGATTCAGGCAAACTCGCCTATGCCGATAAGATGACAGCGGTAATGGGTGATGTCATTGATTTTCTCGTCAGGAAAAAATCGGAGATCGAATCACAGGGAGGACTGACAGATCTGCTCAATACCAATCCCGAGCTGTACGTGATAAAGAAGGGTAAACTTAAGGACCATGAGGTCAATGAAAGATCTCTTGAGTTTGTCGGCAAAGTCACGGAACTTATTGAAAGACATGAGAAGCTTTTCAGAGAGTCTGATTATGATGACATCTATGATCTTGCATTCATGATGATCTCTGAATGGCAGGAGCTTAAAGATGCTTACGGTTTTGCACGCATGACGACCAGATCCAGTGTTCTGAAAGATGATCCGGGTCTTTACCGTGAGTACGATCTTGAGGCTGATTCCGTAAGAGCAATCTTTAATCTCATTCTCGAAGACCCGAAGGACGGTTCGGCGGTAAAAAGATCCGCT
This sequence comes from Saccharofermentans sp., assembly GCA_024682215.1. Classification (GTDB taxonomy): domain Bacteria; phylum Bacillota; class Clostridia; order Saccharofermentanales; family Saccharofermentanaceae; genus Saccharofermentans. Next base: position 16,987 of record JAIKZM010000196.1, read on the forward strand.
CCGAAAGAGCTCGCCGATCTGTTTTCACTGCTTAAGAATAACGATAAGAACAAACTGCTTCAGCTGCAGAAGGAACGTACCGAAGTTACCGGTGCCATGGTCGGGCTTCTTCTTAAGATCGACAAGTGCTTTTCTGAACTGAAAGCAGGCGTTCACGGAATGGATTTTTCGGATCAGGAATATGCAGCTTACGATATCCTTGATACCGAGGATGCCGCGCATTTCTATCAGGATAAATTCGTGGAGATCTATATTGATGAGTATCAGGATAATACAAGACTGCAGGATGACATAATCAGCAAGATCTCACGTAAGGGAGGCAACGTTTTCAGGGTAGGAGACGTTAAGCAGAGCATTTACCGTTTCAGACATGCCGAACCGGGAATATTCAATGAGAAGATCGACAGATATAAGGCTGACTCTTCACTCGGCAAAGTTCTGCCTCTGACAGAGAACTTCAGAAGCAGTCCGCAGATACTTGCTTTCGTTAACCACATATTCGAACAGGCCATGACGAGAGACGGTTCCGAGATCGATTACGGCCCTGATCAGCGTCTTAATCATCCGGAGAACGGAGGCTGTGAAGATCAAGGCGAGGCAGGACTTCCCAAGGTGATCGTCATTGATTCCGATGGCGCCGGAAGTTTTGACGGCATGAATATGGGAAAAGATCTTTCCGGTGATGCTGATGAGGATGACGGTTTTGATCAGTCTGACTATGGTGACGCTTACGGCAATCCATCAGGTGCCGGAGATCCCGGAGATAATGAGGAACAGCCGCTTAACGGTGAGATAAAAGCTCTTTGCCTCGGTGTGGAAAAAGAGATCAGAAACTATATGTCGCAGTTTGATCCTGCGGACCCGGAATACGAGTCACATTACGGTGATATCTGTGTTCTTACTTCGATCAAGAGCGAATCGGAAACAATATCCGATTTTCTCAACAGTCACGGGCTTCCTTCCGCCGGAAGATTTACCACAAGTATCTTCGGGGATCTTGATATCAGGGGCATCATAAACTGCATCGTCTGTCTCGGTAATTCACTGAGGGATGAGTATCTTTGCGGCATGCTCCTGGCCCCTTACAGGAATACCAATTTTACGGTCAATGATATCGCAACGGTTCAGGCGTTTATCGTTAAGAATGAACCCGCGCTCAGGAAGGAATATCTTTTAAGAAAGATAAAAAGGTACTGTGAGTGCTGTGACAACGAACTGTCCGGGAGACTGGGTTCCTTTGTTGAATGGTTTGAAAATCTGAGAATGAAGGCCATGACTTGTGATATTGACGAGATAATCGAACTTATCTATAAGCGTACCGATATCAAGGCTACAGTTGCCCATAAGGAAGGTAACTTCAACAAGCTGATCATTTTCAAAGACTGGATGAGTGCGAATTTCAAGCGATTCGGTTGCGACATATCGGGAGTTGCAGGAGAACTCGAAAATATGAAGATCCAGATCGACACGGCATCGATCGAATCCGGTAAGAACGAGAATAATAAGATAACCTGCATGAACTTCCATAAGAGCAAAGGCTTGGAGTATCCGTTTGTCATCTTTGCGCTTAAGGACTGCAAAGGAAAAGGATCCGGTTCGGGTGCCGGTTTTGATCCGCTCTTCGGATTCATCTTCGAAGATTACAATGCTGAAAATGTTACAAGGAACAGGTCTTTGGATCAGCTTATATACAGGTTTGACAGTGTTCTGGCCGAAAATGCCGAAGTCTTAAGGGATCTGTATGTTACTCTTACAAGAGCTAAGACCAGGCTTTCCATCGTTACATGGGATTGTGCGAATAAGAGGAACAAGGCTCTTGAAAAAGCAGCCGCTGTCACGGCACAGGCCGGAGGTGAAACGTTCAGGCGTATTGACTGGCTTTCAGGCGGAAGGAGCATGTGCTCTGATATGTTCATGTGCCTTCTGAGGACTGACTCGGATGAAGCGCTGAAACTGCGCAGACTCTGTGAAACGGATCCGGCGGTTAATATCGGGTTTAAGGCATGTACCCAAAAGAATAACCAGGAACCGGGCTGCGTTCCGGGCAACAGGGGTTATATTGTGGAGATCGTGGATGAGGAAGCTGCCAGACAGCTTGATCTCGAATCAAGAGCGAACTTGAAAGAAACCGTCGCAAGCGAAGATCAGAAAGAGACATCCGATGACCTTTTTGACAGTGAGGGCAATATCATTTTCGATCAGTACAAATATGAGGCTGAGACGCGTATTCCTTTCAAGGTTTCCGTTACCGGTATCAGGCATGGCAATCTTGAGGAAACCCGTCATGTTGATCTGGAGGTTCCTTCGGCTTCTGATTTTGAGAACTACGGAAAGAGCAAGCTTACGGCAGCATCTAAAGGTACTGTCCTGCATAAACTGATGCGATTTATGGATACTTCCAGGCTCAGGGAGGAACCGGATTCGTTCGATGATGAGGTGGAGACGCTGATAACCGACAGGCTGTTTGCCGAATACAGTGCGGAGAATATAAGGGAATGCGCTTTGGAATTCAGGAAAGGTATTCTTGCGTTTGCATCAAGTGATGTATGTAAAGCTGCAGATAAAGCGGATGCCGAAGGGAAGACCGACAGGGAAAAACATCTTGTCTTTGCCGTGCCGGCAGATGAAGAAGCCGGTACTGACGTCGCTCTCGTTCAGGGTATTATCGACCTTGTATATGAAGGTGGTTCCGGTTGGGTGATCGTGGATTACAAGACTGACCGGTTTAGTGAGAATGAGGCTCCCGGAAAAGACGAACGTGCCGCTTTGGCTAAAGAGAAACATGCATTCCAGCTTAACTCCTACGCAGCGGCATTTGAAGCTGCAGGGCGTAAGGTAACCGGCAGATATCTCTATCTGGTCAGATATGGTGAGTTTGTAGAGGTTTAAAGCTTCTTTATTTCAGCATTTCCGTTTTCGATAAGAATGTAAGACGGAGTGCTGTCTTCTTTCGGAATGGAGGGTGACCCCGGGTTCATGTAGCGTACGGTGACACCTGTCTCAGGATCAGTGATCTCTTTGTCGCAGACCACATGGGTGTGGCCGGCAAGAAGAACTGCACCTTCCGGAAGAACGGCAGGAAGTTTCTGCGGCCCGAAATTGTGGCCGTGTGTTGTGAAAAAGGTCGTTTCGCCGGATACAAGATATATGTAGTCCGCCAGAATGGGGAACTTAAGGACCATCTGGTCGACTTCGGTGTCGCAGTTTCCACGTACGGCAAGGATCTTCGATGCCATATCATTAAGCAGTGAAATGACTTTTTTAGGTTCGTAGTGCTGCGGGAGATCATTTCTCGGTCCGTGATAGAGAATGTCTCCCAAAAGCACGAGTCTGTCGGCTTTTTCGTCGGTAAAAGCCTGTAATACCCGTTCTGTCCAGTATGAATCCCCGTGAAGGTCCGATGCAACTAAAAATCTCACAGCAGTTCCCCTTTGTATTTTTTCTTCTTGCCCGCATCACGTTTCCTGATGTTGCGGAAAAAGTCCAGCATCATCTTTGAACATTCGGGTTCAAGGATTCCGCCTTCGAATTCGACTTTGTGATTGTGGCCGTGTGCCACATTGAAGATATCATTGCAGGAAACAACGGCGCCGCTCTTGGGTTCGTAAGCACCGAAATAGACTTTGCGTATCCTGGACTGGATCAGAGCTCCCGAACACATGGTGCAGGGTTCGAGCGTCACATACATGTCGCAGTTTTCCAGACGCCAGTCGCCAAGCTTTCTGCATGCTTTGTCGATGGCAATAACCTCGGCGTGGGCGAGTGAATTGCCTCTTGTAAGTCTGAGGTTATGTGCTCTGACAAAAACCTTGCCGTCTTTTACGATTACACACCCGATAGGGCATTCTCCGAGTTCGATCGCTTTCTCGGCTTCTTTTACGGCTTCGAGCATAAAGCGCTCGACGGTGTTGGAAGGCTTGAGATCCGGAAACAGTTTGGATTTTCTTGACGGCATAGGATCTCCTGTAATGTTTTTTGAAAGGATACACTAATGCCGCAGACGTTTCAAATGTCTGCCTTTTAAGGGGAAACGCCGGTTTTCCCCGGATAAGGAAAACAAATTGCCTAAATTAGACTATTGAAGATTTGCAGAACTCTTTATATTATATTTTTATTATGGGGAATTAGGGATAAACAAAAGGAGGCCGAAAGTATGACCTATAAGCGTTTGATGGCATTTTTGCTTGGTGCGGTAATGACCGTTGAGGCGGTTCCTGCTGCAGTTTTTGCAAAGGAGATCGAGTTTTCCTCCAAGGAAAGGATCGTCGCTGAAGAAGAGGAAGCGGGCGAAACCGAAGAAACTGACGTTGCCGTAAGTGAAACCACGGCGAAAAAGGAAAAGGAGACTTCTGAAACCAAAGATAAGGCTCCGTCCGTTACCGAAGAGGATAAAAACACTCAGAAGGAAGATAAAGAGCCTGAACAGACAGAGACTGAAGAGCCTATTCAGACTGAAGCTGAAAAGCCTTCTGAAACAGAACCTTCTCAGGAGCCGGAAAATAAAGAAGATGAACAGGTGACGTCTGAAACCGGGGTCAAGGAAACGGATGCTGCCGATAAGGGCCCTGCCGTAACTGACAGGGATGAGGAAACCGGAAAAGACAGCAAGAATGCTGCCGGTTCTAATGAAGAGGAAGAAGCTGTCCTGAAAGACGGTGAGGTTATTTACGAAACCGGAGAGCGTCCCTTTGAGACCGATATCCCTTCGAAAAAGCCTGATAATAACGAACAGCTTGAATCTTATTTCAGGAAGAAGACTGAGGAACAGCTCGGAAAGACCCGTCCGGTTCTCCGTAAAGCAGCTCCTTCAGCCGGCAGCAGGCTGACAGGCAATAACAAGATCGCATATGACTGCTTTAAAGCAAAGGCTGCACTTGTCGCAAAAGGAGTTTTAACTTCAACGGAATTTGAGATCCCCATCTCATCATTCGGGCTTGGCCTTGAGAATAAGACATGGACTGCTGCGGATCTTGGCGTATCGAGAGTCACATATACGGGCACGGATAACCAAAAACATATTGATGAGCAGGCTGCCAAGGCACTCAGGGCACTTGTCGAGATCCCGATCAAGATCGGTCCTGTTGACGATGCTTTACTTGCCGATTGTCCGTTTGAACTCTATTGGTTCGATAAGACCCAGGGTGTGCGTCTGTATTCTTATGCAATCGGTGCAAAAAGCGTAGGCGGACAAAACTGTCTTTATATTGCATATGGACCGACTGCATTATTTTATGTTTCGAATGATTATGCTGCAGCTCCGTATGCTACTGATGTTGCAAAGATCGGCCGTGTAAATACTGCTGTCAGTAAGGCAGCTTCCATTGTAACTGCGGCTTCCGGCAAGACAGATTATCAGAAGCTTGTATATTACTGCAATCAGATCATGAGCCTTGTGTATTACGACAATAATGCTGCAGGTACCGGTAATGTGAATTACGGGGATCCCTGGCAGCTGATAAGCGTTTTCGACGGCAATACGAAAACAAATGTTGTCTGTGAAGGTTATGCGAAAGCATTCATGTACTTATGTATGCTTACCACATTCAAAGGTGATATTTCGTGTATTACGGCTACCGGTGACTGCGGCGGCGGACATATGTGGAACATCGTCAATATGGATGACGGAAAGAATTATCTCGTTGATATTACGAACATAGACGGCCGTGGCAATAATACAACAACTTTTTTTAATATGCTGTTCCTTTCAGGTTATTCTTCAAAATCGACAAACGCATATAGTTTCTCCAGTATTAAATATACCTACGATGAAGAAAGCCTCAATACTTACTCAAGTGATCAGCTCGAGATAAGCAATACGAGATACTTGATCGGACGTTCGGTATCTGTAAGCGGAAATGGGAACGGCAATCCTTCAGTTGATAAGACTTCGGCAAAACCGGACGATCTGGTTACTGTTATTCCCAATCCTGATAAAGGTTATGAGGTGGCATCTATTTACGTTAACGGTGAACTGATCCCCGGAACAACATTCCTCATGACCGGTGTTCCCGCAGTTGTTAATGTAACCTACAGGCAAAAACTTCTCAAAGTTACTGTCACAACTTCTGAAGGCGGAAGTGCAAAAGCAACTCCTGAAACCGGCTATTGTGGCGATGCTGTTTCATTGAATGTTACCCCGGACAAGGGTTACGAGCTTGATAACATAACCTGTAACGGAACTCCGTTGGGCGGATTAGCTTTCAAACTGGATATGGATGATGTTAACGTAGTTGTTAACTTCAAGAAGATTCTGTATCCGATTACGGTAAAATGCGGTGATCACGGTACTGCGACAGCTGATCCCGATAATGCCGGAATAGATGATACCGTTATGTTGAACATAGTTCCTGAAGAAGGATATTATGCAAACAGCATTAAGGTTAACGGTGAGCCTGTTGTTGGAAATACCTTTAAAATGCTTCCCGAAAAGGTTACGGTTGAGATCGGATTTGACCTTGTTTCTCAAGCAGCTGTCGGCGATATCCTGACTGACGGTATCAACAACTATAAGGTAACCAATAACGCAATGAACGGAACCGGTACGGTAGCTTTTGCAGGTTCGGCAAATCATGCTGCGGCAGTTTCAATTCCTGCTGTTGTAACGTTGCGCGGGATCAGTTATAAGATTACAAAGATCGCTTCTCTGGCATTTAACAGGAATCCTGATGTTGTTTCCGTATATGTCGGAAGCAATATCCTGGTGATCGAGAGCAGCGCCTTTGTTGCATGTCCGAAGCTTGTAAAGATCAACGGAGGCTTAAGACTTAAGACCATAAGTGCGAAGGCAGTCGTAAACTGCGCAAAGCTCAGTGCGTTCGTGATAACTTCTGCTACGCTTTCGAAGATCGGAACGTATGCTTTCTATGGCGATAAGAGCCTTAAGACGGTCTATATCAACAAGACTACAAAACTTACCAAGAAGGGGGTTAAGAAGTCACTTAAGGGTTCTTCCGTAAAGACCGTAAAGGTCAAGAAATCAAAAGTGAAGAAGTATAAGAAATACTTCACCAAGAAGAATTGCGGAAGAAAAGTAAAAGTTAAGAAATGACCTTATAATATAGTTCAGAAGATCTCCGGAGTAACATCCGGAGATTTTTGTTGTTTTAAGATACTGATTACTTTGTCAAATAAATGTGCAAAGTGTCAACAATCTTTCATAAAAATAAATTAATAATAGTGCATATTTGCCAAAGAAGTTGTAAAATACAAAATTGGGTGTTCTAAAATCGGGTTTCTATTCGGAGGTTAATTAATGAAGCATCTCAAAGTAACGTCGGTCGTTTTGTCGATCGCCATTTGCATGTCCATGTTTATGCCGACTGTATCCGTTCTTGCGGACGAAGCAGCTGCTCCTTCAGAGACACAAACTGAAGAAACTGAAAAGCAGACGCCGAAAGAGACGGAAAAGGCTAAAGAAACGGAAAAGCCTGCTGCTCCGAAGAATACGGAGAAAAAGGAAACCGAACCTTCTGAAAAGAAGGAAACCGAAGCAACAGAAAAAACTGTTCCTGAAGAAACCGTAAAGGAATCTGCCGAGACACAGAAGCCGGCTCCTTCCGAAACTGAAGATACGACTCCGGCGGAAACAGAGAAGCAGGAGCCTGAGTCAACAGAAACACAGATGCCTGCAGAGACTGAAAAGCAGGAACCCGAAGAAACTGAAAAAACAGAACCCGAAGAGACAGAAACACAGGTTCCTGAGGAAACTGAAGAAGAGGCTCCGGATGCTACGGATAAGCCTGTTCAGGAATCTGAAGATAAGAAAGACGCGAAATATGCCCAGTCCGGAACCTGCGGAAACAACCTGACCTTTAATTTGGATAACAATGGTGTTCTGACCATATCAGGAACAGGCAACATGAATAACTCCAATCCCTGGCAGAATTACAGAGACAGCGTTAAGACCGTTGTTATCGGAGAAGGAGTTACAAGGATTTCATATGCAGCTTTTTCAAATTGCAAAAATCTTACCAAGGTTACTCTCCCGAGCACTTTGATAACTATCGAAGGAAGTGCTTTTAACTATTGTACAAGTCTTACGAGCATTTCAATCCCCAGCAAGGTTACTACCATAGAATCCAGAGCTTTTTGTGGCAGCGGTCTTACCAGCGTTAACATTCCTGAGGGAGTAAAGATCATCTATGACTATGTTTTCTCCGGAACAAAGATTTCCAGCATAACCATCCCGAGTACCGTTACGCAGATCTGTGACTATGCTTTTTCCGAATGCAAAAACCTCACATCAATAACCATTCCTCAAAACGTAAATGAGATCGGAGCCTGTGCATTCAGTGAGTGCTCCAAACTGACAAAAGCTACTATGAACTGTACTGTCCTAGTGAACGGCAAGTTCGGTTCCGGTGTATTTAAGAACTGCACATCGCTTACAAGCGTTACCATTCCTAAGTGCTGTGAGCTGATCGAATACTTTGCATTCGAAGGATGCACAAGTCTTTCACAGATTACGATCCCTGACAAAGTTACTGCGATTCAGACCGGTGCGTTCAGAGGTTGTACGAGTCTTACGTCGATCACTATTCCTTCAGGTGTTACCAATATCGATGACAGCTGCTTTGAGGGCTGTGTGAAACTTCAGAGCATAAACATTCCGTCTGCTGCTGACAGGATCGGAGAAAGAACATTTAAGGGTTGTACTGGATTAACCAGCATCTATCTTCCTGTTTCTATTGAAAAAATCTGGCTCAGTGCTTTTTCAGGCTGTTCTGCTCTTGCAGATGTTTACTACACAGGTACTGAGACTCAGTGGAATAACATCCTGATCTATTCGGACAATGCACCTTTGATCAATGCCACGCTTCATTCTGAAGGTGCTTCTTCATTTAACGGAGGCAGCGGAAGCTGCGGAGATAACCTTACCTGGAAACTGACCACAGACGGGACACTGACCATATCAGGTTCCGGTGCAATGGATAATTTCGAAAGCACACAGCTTGGCAATTACAGTTTCTACAAAGCTCCCTGGAATGATTATAAAAATAAGATAAAGAAAGTAGTATTTTCAGGCAGCATAACTTCAATCGGCAACGGCTCTTTTAACGGATGTACGGCTCTTACGAGCATTTCATTGCCCAGCAGCATTACTTCCGTCGGCATTAATGCGTTTACAGATTCCGGAATTACTTCACTTACAATTCCTTCGGGAGTTACCAAGATTCCCGACAATGCTTTTGCATATTGTTCAAATATTAAGACACTTACGCTTTCCGGTGTTAAGTCGGTCGGACAAAATGCCTTCCTCGAATCAGGCATACAGAAAGTTGTTTTTTCTTCTTCTCTCAAGACGATCGGCGATTATGCCTTCCTGGATTGTGCCGATCTGAAGGAAGTATCTTTCGGCAGCGGCCTGACATCGATCGGCAGCGGTGCTTTTAAGAATTGTACTAAGCTTACAGGCGCAACTCTTCCGGATACCCTGACTTCTATCGGCATCAGTGCATTCAGTTCGACGGGAATTACGGAGATAACCATCCCCGGAAATGTATATTCTTTAAGCGGTAATTCATTTTACAATTGTCCTAATCTCGCCAGCGTAACCATTTCAAGCGGTGTGTACGAGATCGGATCAGATGCCTTCTTTGGCTGCGAGAATCTTACAAGCGTTACTATTCCTTTTTCTGTACAGTTAATCGGCAATGCTGCGTTTGGCGGTTGTGATAAGCTTACAGATGTTTACTATGGAGGAAACGCAAATAACTGGGACAATATCTGTTTCGACGGCAGCGGACATGGCCAGCTCTGGGATGCAAACATTCATTATGGCAGTTCCGGCGTAACTAAATATCTTGTTAAATTAGGCTATAACAATGGCGGCGGCAGTGTGACTTTTTCACCTTCCGCAGCTGCAGCAGGTCAGACTGTTACCATTGTTGCTACTCCTGAAGAAGGATATGCTTTTGATTATTTTGATCTCGACGGCACACGCAAGCAGGGCAACACGTTTACTATGCCGGCTGCTAATGTTGAAGTAGATGTTTACTTTAAAAAGACGCCTTATACGATCACCGTTACTTCGTCAGAAGGCGGTACGGCTACATGCCGCTATAAGACTGCGGGTGTAGGAGATCTGGTAGAGATCTTAACGACTCCTGCTAGCGGTTACTCTGTAGGATCGATCAAAGTTAACGGTGAAATCATTCAGGGCAACACTTTTACGATGCCATCGCAGAATACTACCGTATACGTTACTTTTGTTAAGGGCGGATATCCCGTAAATCTGTCGGTCGGGTCTAACGGTACTGCTACTGTTTCCAAGACTCTTGCAAGCGCAGGAGATAAGATCACCGTTACGGTTTCACCTTCAAGCGGTTATGTTTTGGATACAATTAAAGTTAACGGCGTGGCTTTGGCATCCGGAGTAATGGTATTTACCATGGGAGCCCAGGAAACTACCGTTGAGGTATCTTTCAAGAAACTCACTTATCCTGTCACGGTTTCCGTACCTCAGGGCGGAACGGCCAGTGCAAACGTTACGGCGGCTGCCCCCGGCGATCAGGTCAAGATAACGTATTCTGAAGCTGATGGCTATGAGTTTGACAAGATCACGCTTAACGGCAGTGAGATTGCCCGGACGACATTTACCATGCCGTCTGGAAACGCGAAAGTAGTCGTTTACTTTAAGAAGATCCAGTTCGACATCAAGGTAACTTATTCAACAGGCGGTACAGCTTCCTGTGCCTTAAAGACTGCCGGCGTGGGAGATCAGGTCTCTATCACCACAACTCCTGAAACCGGTTATTCTGTTGAGTCGATAAAAGTCAACGGTGATGTTATTGAAGGCAGCTCTTTCCTGATGCCTGCGAGAGATACTACCGTATCTGTTACTTTTGTTAAGGGCGGATATCCCGTAAATCTGTCGGTCGGGTCTAACGGTACTGCTACTGTTTCCAAGAATGTGGCAGGTTATGGCGATACGATCACCGTTACTGCAAATCCTTCAACCGGTTATGTTTTGGATAAAATTACGGTTAACGGTACAGCTTTGGCTTCCGGCGTTACAGAATTTACAATGGGGGCTGCTGCAGCTAATGTTGCGGTAACGTTCAAAAAAGCAACTTATACTGTTAGTGTATCCGTACCTCAGGGCGGAACGGCCAGTGCTAACGTTACGACGGCAGGATACGGTGATACTGTCAAGATCACATATAGTGCAGCTTCGGGTTATGCGTTTGATAAGATCACGCTTAACGGTACTGCTATTACCGGTACCTCATTTACCATGCCGGCAGAGAATGCTGCAGTAGTCGTTTACTTTAAGAAACTCGCTTACACGATCACTGTGACTGGTTCGACAGGCGGTACTGCTTCCTGCACACTCACCACAGCAAGTGTAGGTGATAAGATCACGATCAATACAACTCCCGAAACCGGTTATTCGGTTGGATCAATAAAGGTCAATAGTGCGATCATCGAAGGCAACACATTTGAGATGCCTGCACAGAATACTACCGTATATGTTACATTTACCAAGACCGTTTACAACGTTAATCTGACGGTTGGAGCAAATGGTACTGCCACTGTTTCACAGACTACGGCAAACATGGGTGATAAGATCACCGTTACTGCTAAACCTGCAATCGGTTATGTCTTGGATGCCATCAAAGTAAACGGCAGGGCTCTGGCTTCTGATGTAACTGAATTTACGATGGGAGCCGGCACGGCATCGGTTGTTGTAAGCTTTAAGAAGGCCGCTTACACCGTCAACGTTTCCGTACCTTCGGGCGGAACTGCCAGGGCAAGCGCGACAACGGCAGCATACAGCGATACTATCTGGATAACTTACACGGCACTTTCCGGATATGAATTCGATAAGATTACTGTAAACGGCGAAGCAATTACCGGTACGACATTCTATATGCCTGCTGAAGATGCGGCTGTAGTCGTATATTTCAAAAAGGCGAGTTATGCGGTTAACCTGAGTGTAGGAGAAAACGGTAAGGCATCTGTATCGAAGACATCTGCAGAATACGGTGAAACCGTTACCGTATCTGTAACGCCTGATGCAGGATATACTCTTGATACCATTAAGGTTAACGGTACCGCTTTGGCAGCCGGAACGATGGAATTTACGATGGGTACATTTGCAGCTAATGTTGTTGTATCTTTCAAAAAGGCACAGTACAGCATCACGGTTTCCGTACCGCAGGGCGGCAGTGCGAAGACGACTCCGACAAGTGCGAATGCAGGCGATTCCGTTACGGTAGTTCCTTCACCTGCTACAGGTTATGAACTGGATAAGATAACTCTTAACGGTGAAACCATAAGTGGTACTAAATTTACAATGCCTGCTGAAGATGCGGCTGTAGTTGTATTCTTCAAGAAGATCGATTATGCCGTCAATTTAACTGTAGGCGAGAACGGTGCTGCCAAGGTTTCAAAGAATCCGGCAAATTACGGTGATGAGATCACGGTCACGGCAACTCCTTCAGCAGGATATGTTCTCGATACCATCAAGGTTAACGGTACTGCGCTGAAAGCAGGGGTAACATCATTCAAGATGGGAGCTTCTGCAGCTAATGTTGTAGTAAGCTTTAAGAAAGCACAGTACACGATCAGCGTATCTGTTCCCGGAGGCGGCGGAACCGTTTCTGCAAAGACAACTTCCACAGCAGGCGAACTGATCGAGTTGAACTGCAAGCCTGATACCGGTTATGTTCTTGACAAGATCCTGGTCAACAATGCAGCCATAACGGGCACAACATTTACGATGCCTGCCAAGAATACAACTGTCGTCGTATCTTTTAAGAAGGCTGTTTACAGTGTAAGCATTAACAAGCCTGTAGGCGGTACAGCTTCATTATCGAAGACATCTGCGTATTACGGTGATCAGATCACTGTCACAACAAAAGCAGCTACCGGTTATGCTCTCGATAAGATCTATGTAAACGGCACAGCTCTGTCTTCCGGTGCAGTATTTACGATGCCTGCACAGGATGCGGAAGTTGAAGTTACTTTCAAGAAGATCGACTATGCGATCACGGTAACATATGGTTCAAACGGTACTGCAAAAGTATCGAAGAATCCTGCAAATTACGGTGACAAGATCGTTATCACGGCTACACCTTCCACAGGCTATACCGTAGATACGATCAAGGTTAACGGCACGGTATTGTCCGGAACGATGGAGTTCACTATGGGTAATGCTGCTGCTACTGTTGAAGTATCGTTCAAGAAAGCACAGTACACTATCAGCGTTTCTTATCCTCAGGGCGGCGGATCTGCTTCTGTGGTAAAGATGGCAAATGAAGGTGATATGGTCGCAATTAAGTGCACCCCGAACACCGGTTACACACTCGAAAAGATCATGGTTAACGGTTCCGCTATAACCGGTACGTCATTTAAGATGCCGGCGCAGAACACGGCTGTTCAGATATATTTCAAGAAGGCCGTTTATACGGTATCCGTTAATACTCCGACAGGCGGTACTGCAAAGCTTTCGAAAACGTCAGCAGGTTATGGTGAACAGATCACTGTCACTGCGACACCTTCGACCGGCTATGAGCTTGACTCCATAACCGTTAACGGCAGGGCAATTGAAGTAAATGCATTCAGCATGCCGAACGAAAATGCTTCTGTTGTAGTTACATTTAAAAAGACCGAATATAAGATAACGGTCAAACAGCCTGTCAACGGAACAGCTGGTGTATCTAAGAACCCGGCAAATTACGGTGACAAGATCACTGTAACGGCAACACCTGCCGAAGGATATACTCTTGAATCCATCAAGGTTAACGGCAATGTTCTGAGTTCAGGTGTAACTACTTTCACAATGGGTACCGCTGATGCTACGGTTGAAGTCAGCTTCAAGAAGATCCAGTACTCGATAACTGTTAAGTATTCAGCAGGCGGTACGGCATATGTCGATCCTAAGACAGCCGGTATTGATGACATGGTATCCGTTATCTGCACACCTGCAAGCGGATATGAGGTTGACAAGATACAGGTTAACGGAGTTTCATCAGAGGAATCTTTCCTGATGCCTGCAAAGAATACGGTCGTAAACGTTTATTTCAAAAAGACCGATTATGATATCGTTGTTGCTCCTGACGGCAACGGAACGGCAAGCGTATCAAAGAATCCGGCAAACCTCGGTGATACGATCACTGTAACGGCTACCCCTAATCCGGGTTATGAACTTGATTCCATCAGGGTCAACGGCAATCCCATTACCGGTACCTCATTCAAGATGGAAGCCAGATGGACAACTGTTGAGGTCTATTTCAAGCTTAAGGATCTCAAGGTAACAGTAAAAGCGTTGACCGGAGGAACTGCAAAAGCTGATGTGACAACTGCGAAGATGGGTGATACGGTTACGATCACGGCAACACCTGAAGCAGGGTATAAGCTTGATTACATTATGGTAAACGGCAGATCACAGACTTCATTGACATTCAAGATGGGTTCCGAAGCTGCTGAAGTAACCGTAGCTTTTGTAAAGATCACTTATACAGTCAAACTGACGGTAGGTCCTAACGGCACCGCAACAGTAGATAAAAAGACTGCCGTTGTGGGTGACGTGATCACGGTAGATGCAAAGCCTAACGATAATTACTATGCGATCATCAAGGTCAACGGAGAGGATATCGGAGGCAACACATTCCTGATGCCTGCTACGAATGTAACGATCAATGTTACCTTCGATAAGGTTAAACCTCTGGATGTCGGTGAGAGCGCCAAGGTCGGCAGTTTCACATATACTGTAACTGCCGCTGCTCCCGAAAACGGAACCGGTACTGTAAGGCTTGATAAGATCGAGGATGACGGAACGAAAGCAGTAGTTGTTCCTAATACAGTCGATATCAAGGGCGTAACGTACAGGGTCATCAGCATCGGAAACAACGCACTCGCTGGTAACCAGTCGATGACATCGCTTTATATCGGCGCTTATGTAACCGTAATCGGCAGCAAGGCTTGCTACGGATGTAAAGCTCTGGTCAAGGTATCAGGCGGATTAAGACTTAAAACGATAGGCAACATAGCTTTCGGAGGATGCCCGAGACTTGTGACATTCGTAATTACGTCAGCCGTACTTGCAAAGATCAGTCCATACACATTCTATGCGGACAAGAGCCTTAAGACCATTTACGTCAAGAACACGAGCAAACTTTCCAAGAAGGGTGTCAAGAAGTCCCTTAAGGGTTCTAGGGTCAAGACAGTAAAGGTCAAGAAATCCAAGGTAAGGAAATACAAGAAGTATTTCACGAAGAAGAACTGCGGCAGAAAAGTAAAAGTTAAGAAGTAAACAATGCACCTGCAGTAAATTGCAGGTGCATTTCTTTTGCTTTAAGGGTACAATGGATAACGATTTTTACCTTAGGAGTTACGCTGATGATCTGCGATACGATATTGGATGCTGTCGGAAATACCCCTCTTATAAGGCTTCACCGCATGGTAAAGCCGGGCTTTGCCGAAGTACTCGTTAAGTTTGAGGGACTTGAAGTCGGAGGTTCGATCAAGACGCGTACGGCTCTGCGCATGATCGAGCAGGCCGAAAAAGACGGAAAGATCAATAAGGACAGCATCATCGTAGAGCCGACCAGCGGCAATCAGGGAATCGGTCTTGCGCTTATCGGTGCAGTAAAAGGTTATAAGACAGTCATCATAATGCCTGACTCCGTAAGCGAGGAGAGACGTAAGCTTGTTCAGCATTACGGTGCTGAAGTTATCTTGACTCATGACGACGGCGATATCGGCAAGTCCATCCGTGACTGCATCGACATCGCAAATGACATGAAAGCCAAGGACCCCAAGGTGTTTATCCCACAGCAGTTCGAAAATCCCGCAAATCTTGACGCCCAGTATTACTGGACTGCCAAGGAGATCATCGAAGAAGCAGGGAAGAAGATAGACGGTTTTGTTTCCGGCATCGGAACGGGCGGCACCATTACCGGTATCGGCAGGGCTTTAAGAGAAGTCAATCCCGATGTTACCATCCTTGCGGTCGAGCCTGAACACGCGGCTATCCTTTCTGGCGGCAGCATCGGCACACATGTTCAGATGGGAATAGGCGACGGCCTTATCCCTGCAATACTTGATACGAAGATCTATGACGGCATTGAGATAATCACTGACGAACAGGCGCTTAATACATCAAAGGATCTGGCTCTTAAAGAGGGCATCCTCTGCGGTATCTCAAGCGGAACAAACGTTGCCGGCGCATTGAGGCTGGCAGAGCGTCTTGGTGAGGGACACACTGTTGTTACAGTGCTTCCTGATACTGCAGAACGTTATTTTACAACGCCTTTGTTTGATAACTGAATTGATATTCACGAAAAATATATCGAAATACGATAATTTTCTCTTGCAATTCAATAATATGAGTGCTACTATATGCTCAAGAAATGCATTTTGAATCTACAAGGGAGGTACATCGGTATGAAATATCAAAGCATTATCATCAGATGGTCTAAGATCGCAACACTCTTATTTATCGCCATGGTCCTGGTAGGAGACATCTTCGGATTCATAATCACTCAGTATATTTGCTATATCTGGGCAGCTAAGTTTGATGCCGTAAGTCTCGCAGGTCTCTCAGTCGTTTATTATCTCGGTACCGTCGGTACTTACGTTATCCTTTTCAGTTTGCTCAAACTGCTTTCGAACATGGGGAAGGATATTGTTTTCGAAAGAACAAACATCAAACTGATGAACATCATCGCATATACATTTGTGGCAGTTGCTCTTGACTGTCTCGTTGGCGGGTTCATCTGGAGCGGTTCATTTATTCTCGCGGTACTGGCTCTTTTCCTGGCTCTCGTTGTACAGAGCGTCAGAGTCGTCTTTGATAAGGCGATCACCATGAAGGAAGAGCTTGATCTTACAATATAATGTAAAGGAGGCAGATTGATATGATCATAGTGAACATTGATGTCATGATGGCAAAGCGCAAGATCTCCTCCGGTGAGCTTGCCCAGAAGATAGGGATAACTCCGGCCAACCTGTCGATCCTTAAGAATCAGAAGGCCAAGGCAGTACGTTTCTCTACACTTAACGACATATGCAAGGCGCTGGATTGTCAGCCCGGTGACATACTCGAATACAAAGAGGATTAATTCAAAATGGACAATAAGATTTACTTCCGCAGGGCGGGCATTTTGCTCGCCTTCCCTTTGGCATACCTTTATGCAAGGCTGTTACTGGCCAACAATCTGTCCGGATGGGAGTTCTCGGCTGCATTAACGGCAATATCACTGGCTTTCATCCTTGTGTCTGAACTGGTCAGATGCGGCAGAAAGGCATTCGTAAACAAGAATACCGGTGAGACGGTCTTCTGGTATGTGATGATGATCCTTGCAGCGGTCACCTCATCTTTCGGACCGAGTGAGGCGCTTTCGACCTTTGCGGTGCATCTTTGCGCTGTTTATTCGGTACTGGTTTCAAATGATATCCTTTTAGGCGACAGGACCGGAGGATTTATCCTTGCGGATCTGATCCACGGATTCTATGTTAAGTCTTTTGCGGGTTTTCCGAATTTCGTGACCGATTGGTCAGCATTCAAAAAGGAAGGTGAGAGGAAAAAGCATAATCCTGCAGTGGTTATGCTGATAACAGGATTCATCCTCCTTATGATCATCTTTTTCATAATCTCGCTCGTTTTCATTTCGCGTATCGATGATGATATAGCTGCTGCGGTTATCTCATATTTGAGAACAATCTCGCATTATTTCGAAAACATGCAGCTTGACAGTATGATCGCCAGCTTTGTAATGGCTGTTCCCATCTGTTTTTATCTTTACGGTCTCATGGCAAGGAGTGCGAAGTCAGACGGAACAAGAGAGAAGAGGATCGGTTCGAATATGGCCGCAGGCCTCGAGAAGGGAAGGAAAGTCCCTTGCGTGATTACCTGTATAAGCGCCGGCTTCTTCGTTGCCCTCTATATCTTTTTCTTCATTAAAAGAACCGCATATTTTACAGGCGGCTTCACGGGTATAGTCCCTGATGACAAGCTTGTAGCTTATTACGCAAGAGAAGGCTTCTTTGAGCTTGTCGGCATCATGGCCGTGAATATGTGCGTATACCTTACGATATATCTTTTCGAGAAAAGAAATAATGCAGGCCGCACAACACTCGGAGGAAGGATACTTGTTACTCTACTTATGAGTGAGAGCATCATCTTCGCGGTCATCGCGATGAGCAAGCTCTGGCTTTACTTCAGCATTTACGGCTATACGCCTAAAAGGATGCTAGCCATGTGGGGAACCCTTGCGCTGGGCTTTGCCGCTCTGATGTCGATACTTACCGTAAACCGCGGTAAATCGCACTTCCGCCTCGGTGTTTTCTTTACCGCTGTATCTTACATTGCCGTTTCAATCCTGTCGTGGATCCTGAGTACAATCTAGTGCATTAAAGAATACCTTTGTAAAAGTTCATAATATTTGATAATATATTTTGAAGTTTATGTCCCATATGGAATAAGGAGGGGATTATTATGGCAAAGGTAGTATGCCCGGATTGCGGCAAGGAAGTGGATCCTTCAGAGGGTTTTTGCGTTTACTGCGGTTACACGTTCGATGACGGCCAGACGAAGTCTCCGTTTGCATCGGCCTATAACCAGAATCAGGGAGCGGAACAGTTTGAAGAAACATCAGGAGGTGCACCGGTACTCAGGTTTGACGGAAGCAGCGTGAATACGATGCCGCTTTCAAGCAGCCGGGGAGGTTCTGAACTGATGTTCGGTATCGGTATGTGCAGGATTCTTGCCATCTTTTTCGCAGCTTTGGTAATCGTATCAATGCTGCTGCCGTTTGTCTCGATGCGCATCGTTATCCCGAAGTCTTCGATCCCGGCAGGCGCTGATGCATCTACTCTCGTTAGATCGGCAGCCGAGAAGGACTTCAAATACAAAGACGACGGAAAGCAGATCACGATCTCGAGAAATGTAAGCCTGATCAGTATGGTTAACAGATATGTTATCCTTATGATCGGTGCCTGCGTTGCCGGTATCGTGTTCGCCATCAAGGGCAAGCCGGCCGTTTATCTTATATGCGGAATAGGCGGAGCATTGCTTGGGCTTTTCAATTACTTTATTAACTTTTCGTCGATCGACGTAATTACAAAGTCAGCTCTTTTCGCCAGGCTTTACAAGGCTATGGAGAAAACAGGAATTACTTTTAACATCGATAAGGGCGCAGGAGCATATTTGCTGATCATCGCTGCGGTCGGAATGATCGTATCCGCGATCTTCTTCGTTTACAATCACGCAGCTTACGATGATTGATCTTATCAGGCGGGTAACTCCCGGAACATGACGATTCATAGAATGCCGGATAAAAAATCCGGCATTGCTTTTATTTATTTGCGATTATTTGTAAAATCACTATAATGGTATGGCTATGAAGATTTTATCGGTTTCAATTCCTTGCTATAATTCCGCGTCTTACATGGAGACGTGTATTAAGTCTTTGCTTCCGGGCGGAGACGATATCGAGATCCTCATAGTTGATGACGGATCCACAAAGGACAATACTTTTGAGATCGCTCAGAGATACGAAAGGGAATATCCCGGGATAGTCCGCGCCATCCATCAGGAGAATGCGGGCCACGGAGGTGCGGTAAATACCGGCATCAAAGAAGCTACGGGAGTCTTTTTCAAGAACATAGACTCTGATGACTGGGCAGATACGGATGTTCTCCTGAAGATCATCGGCCTGCTCAAAGACCTTGAAGCCAAGGGTACAAGGATCGATCTTTTCCTTGCAAATTATGTTTTCGACAGGGAAGACTCCGATAAGAAGACGGTAATGCGGTTTAAGGGAGCTTTCCCGAAGGGCCGCCCGTTCACCTGGGATGAGGTCGGTCACATGGGGCAGTCCCAGTTCATCATGATGCACACCATCATCTACCGCAGGGAAGTCCTGATAGCCAGCAAGACCGAGCTGCCCAAGCACGCTTACTATGTAGACAATATCTATGCTTTCCAGCCGCTTGCTTATACAAAGACGATCTATTACCTCGACGAGGCACTTTATCACTACCGCATAGGACGTGCGGACCAGTCTGTAAACGTACAGGTTCAGCTGAAGAACATCGACCAGCAGATAATGGTCGATAAGCTCATTACGAATATCTACGTTAACAGGCCCAAGGATCTTTCCGCCAGACTCGAAAAGTACCTGATCGCCTTTGTGAAACTGATGTACTGTGCCACGAGCGCTATATTGCTCGTCGGTGCCACTCCGGAGCACCTTGCAAAAAAGGATGCGCTTTGGGATTACCTTAAGCAGGCTGATCCTGTTGCATATAAAAAGGTAAGGAGAAGCTTCATGGGTGGATGGATGAATATTCCCACTGCGCTCGGAAGGAAGATCTCCGTTGCGGGATACAAGCTCTCGCAGAAGATATTTGCTTTTAACTGACGGGTTATATGGATAAATTTAAGACGATAGGAAAATACATATTGAATTTTGTGATCATCCTTGCGATAGGATGTTTAGCGCTTTATCTGACGGTAGGTAAGGAGATAGGCTCTGTTTTCGAAGCGGTCAAGACGGCAAAGCTGCCGATCCTCGCGGTCATGGGCTGCGTAATGCTTCTTTACTACCTGATCGATGCGTTCATACTCTATCTGATCTGCAAGGCGAGAGGTTATAAGCTCAAACTCAGACAGACATTCGTCACCAACATGACCGGCGTGCTGTTCAGCGATCTTACGCCTTCGGCTACCGGAGGACAGTTTGCTCAGGTATATGTTTTCCACAACCAGGGAATACACGCGGGTCAGGCATCGGGAATCCTGGCGGTTGTATTCATTACTTATCAGATCGTCATCATTTCATATGCAACTCTTGCAATGCTGATAAATGCGACTTCGATCTTCCAGAACCGTCAGAGCATTCTTATTGCTGTTATCGGTTTTGTCGTCAACGTAGTCATTACCGGCGGCATCTTTCTCGTTACGAGATCTGCCAAGGCGCATGATTTCTTTATCGTGAAGTTCATAGGTTTCCTTGCAAAGATCAGGATCGTAAAGGATTACGAGAAGACATCTGCCGAAGTAAGCGAGTCGTTCAAGGAGTTCAGAGACGAGTCGGCACAGCTCTTTTCGCAGAAAACGCTTTTCTGCGAGGTCTGCCTTTGCCATATCGTTAAGCTTACTTTGTTCTATACGCTTCCGTTTTTTGCGGCTATGTCACTCGGAGTTCCGGTCTATGCAGCAGAACTGCCGAAATATGTGTCTCTTGCCGCAGCAATAAGCCTTTTCAATACGTTCATGCCGCTCCCCGGCGCTTCCGGAGGAAGTGAGGCAAGTTTCGTCATGCTTTTCGGGTTCCTCGGAAAGACTATCGTTTCAACTGCGATGCTTATCTGGAGAGTATTCACGTTCTACTTCGGACTCCTCATAAGCCTTAGTACCGTTGCCGTCGCCAAAGAAACCAAAGGCGGCATTGTTAAAGCCGCCTCAGGTAATAATGAAGTTTCTGATGAAGATGAGACTGAGGTCAATCCTCAGGAGGTATCGGAAGGGTAGCGCCTCCGAAAGGCATGCAGATTACCGAGCAGTCTTCGCCGTACTTTGCATAAGCCTCGTCAAATGCCTGCTGTGCAGAATGCATCGGTTCAAGGAATATGCTCCTGACGAAATCGTCATCCATTTCCGATATAAGAACGATCTTTGCATGCTTTAATACCATTGCGATCGCAGCCGCCTTGTGTCCGCCGAGCTGGAAATCCTTTCCGACTCTTTCGATAAGCTCGTCCGGAGTGTTTGCGGTGGTGAGCCACTCTTCAAATTTGGCACTGCCGAGGCCTTCGTTGCAGGCACCGACCACGATGATCGTACCGCCGTCCCTTACGGCATACTTTGAGTTGTCGAGGGCTTTTTGCGTCTGGTAAAGATTAGCGTCCTTGGGCGCGCCTCCCTGAGAGACAATAACTATGTCAGCCCTTCTTTTGAGGGGCTTTCTGTACATCTTATCGAGATATCTGCAGCCTGCCCTGTGAGCTTCGGTAACATCGCCTGCGACGCAGTAAACGATGTGCTTATGCTCGTCAAGGACGGGGTTTACTATGAAGCTTAAGTGGCAGAAAGTCTCTGATTCCTCAATGTCAGCTCTGATCGGGTTGCCGTTGAGGTTGCCTGCGCAGGCTTTTTCATCGACCATCATGCTGTGGTTGGCCTGGATCGCGGAAGGGGTGGAGACGCCGGGCATGAGAGCCTTTGCGCCGCCGGAATAACCTGCGAAGTAGTGGAACTCGATGTTTCCGACACCGATCCTGAAATCAGCCTCTGCAACGCTCCTTGTGATGTCAACGGGAGTTCCTCTGGAAGTCGTTCCCATGTGGATGCAGTCGCCGGGGTCGCTGTCTACGCATTCGACTTCGCTGTAAACGCGCTCGCCTACGAGCTTTTTCTTTTCTTCCTCCGTATGGCAGCGGTGTGAACCGAGCGCAAAGACAACTTTTATGTCCTTGGGGCTGCATCCGCCCTCATAAAGCTCATCAAGGATTGAAGGGATGACGTCAAAACTCGGAAGCGGCCTTGAGATGTCGCTCGTGATGATCGCGATCTTCTGACCAGGTTTTGCGAGGTCTTTGAGCCTGGGAGATCCGATAGGATTCAACAGCGCATATTTAACGGCATCGGGACCGCGTCTCTCGTGTTCGATGTCAGTTGCCAAAAGTATGTCATCAAGATTCTTGTCGGGGATGTCCACGACCTGTGTCGATTTTCCGTAACCGAATTCTACTTTCATAACGTACCCTCCGTTATCGTGTCTACATTATAATAGCAGACCGGTTGGAGAGGATAAGTCTTTTTGTGTTTTTTATTTTTTTTTAGTATAATTTCTGACTGTAATTGCACTAAAGGAGAGAATCGGTGAAAGTCTGTTTTACTGGAGACATAGTAGGTGCGGCAGGAAAGAGGGCATTTTGCTCCATAATGCCGCGCTTTAAGGCTGACAACGGAATAGACTGTCTTATCGTAAATGCCGAGAACTCCACTCACGGAATGGGTGTATCCCTTAATGTCATTAACGATCTTATGGCGGCCGGCGCTGACGGTTTTACTTTAGGCAATCACGCTTTTTCAAACAGGGATTTCATTACACAGGCTCCGAAGGTCAAAAACTGCGCGAGACCTGCGAATGTTACGCCTGCCTGGCCTGGTTACGATTATTTCGTCTTCGAGAAAGGGAATGAGCGCCTCGGCGTGTTCAATCTCCTCGGACAGGTGTTTTCCGGCGTAAATGCAGATGATCCGTACTCAAAGGCGGATGCGATCATCGAAAAGCTCAGGAAAGAGGAACGCTGCACATCGATCTTCCTTGATTTCCATGCCGAACTGACTTCAGAGAAGATAGTCATGGGCCGCTATCTTGACGGAAGGGTATCTGTTGTTGCGGGCACACATACACATGTTCCCACTGCCGATGAGAAGATCTTTCCGGGCGGAACGGGATATATCACCGATGCCGGCATGACGGGAGCTGAGGATTCTGTTCTCGGCATGAAGACTGAAACATCGATTACAAGGCTTGTTCACAAGATGTCTGCGCGTTATGAACCCGCAACGGGTCCTGCCTCTGTTTGTGGTATAGTCTTTAATACTGATGCCTCGGGAAGGTGTCTGGAAATAAGAAGGTTTTGCGAATATGAGTAAAAAGAAGAATCACAGTTCCATAAGAGGTTTGGAACTTATGGTCCTGTATGTCTTTCTGATGCTGTTCCTCGTCGTTGCGGATCAGATCGTCAAGAGAGCCGTTGATTTCACGATCGAATACCAGTCTAACATTCCTGTTATCGAGAATTTCTTCTCTTTATATTATGTGCGCAATACCGGAAGCGCTTTCAGCCTCCTTGCCGACAAGGAATGGGGCATCACGGCGCTTACGGTCATATCATCAGTCATGGGCGCATTTGTCGTGATACTGATGGGCATAGCATGCAAGAAACAGCTCAAGCTCCTTGGATTTGCTTTCTGCCTTATTGCTTCGGGCGCATTTGGAAATCTCATCGACAGGGTTTACTGGAAATACGTGATCGACTATCTGAGATTTGATTTCGGTGACTATACTTTCCCGATCTTTAACCTTGCAGACATCTGTGCGGTCGTGGGAACCATAATCCTGATGGGCATCATCATATTCGGCTCCAAGTATTTTGACAGATTCTGGGGTTCATCCGACAAGAAAAAGAAGGCAAAGAAGCAAGCGGCTGAAGAGGCTGTGCAGCCTGAACAGACAGAAGCCGGTGAAGAGGCAAACGAGCCTGATCAGGATACTTCTGATGAACAGGATGAGGAACTTGAAGAAGATACGGAAGATTATCCAGTAAAGGCCCCCGTACGTTCGGCTCCCTTATCATTAAGGCCCGGCAATCTGATTGATCACGATGGCGAAGATAGATCTTAACAGCAGCGAGTCAGGTATCAGACTCGACGTTTTCATTTCGGAAAACTGCGGAAAAGACTATTCGAGGTCTTTTTACAAGAGGCTTATCACGACAGGCATGGTAACGGTAAACGGCATTGTTCCGTCAAAGGCCGGCATGATCCTTGAAAAAGGTGACCACATAGAGGTTACTTTCCCTGAACCCGAAAACAGTGACAACATTCCGCAGGACATTCCTCTCGATATCGTATATGAGGATTCCGATCTTCTGGTTATCAACAAGCCGCAGGGCATGGTAGTCCATCCGGCAGCTGGCCATCACGAAGGCACTCTGGTAAACGCACTGCTTGCTCATTGCGGAGGCGAGCTTTCGGACATCAACGGCGTTATAAGACCCGGCATCGTTCACCGTATCGACAAGGATACATCGGGACTGATGCTCGCATGCAAGAACAACGAGACACACCTCGCTCTCGCCGAAATGCTTTCAAAGCATGAGATCGTCAGGGAGTACCGCGCTCTCGTTTACGGTGTTATCTCTGAAGATCGTGGCAACATTGATGCACCTATCGGCAGATCATCATCCGACAGGAAGAAGATGGCCGTCGTGAAGGATGGCAAATCTGCCGTTACGCATTTCACAGTAGTTAAAAGATACGCTGAAGCGACTGATCTTCTTCTCAGGCTTGAAACGGGAAGAACACACCAGATCAGGGTACACATGGGCTATATCGGTCATCCGGTCGTAGGCGATCCCGTATATGCGGCAAGGCGCGCTAAGTATGGCCTTGAGGGCCAGGCTCTTCACAGCTGTTCCGTAACTTTCGTCCATCCGAGGACAGGCGAGACCATGCATTTCGAAGCTCCGGTACCCGCGTATTACGAGGAAGCGCTCAGGCAGCTGAATCCGCTTTAAGATTGACGATAAGCTTAATTTGAAAGATAATTCAGTTATGACGGAGAAATTGGACATTCAAGCCGCTTCTGACAGCGCTGTCGGCGTCTATTGGAAGAAGATCGCATTGGCATTCGGTGTTGGCATATCCCTGGACGGCGGCGGTGTCGCCATCGCAGGTGATGACAGCCTGTCTGTTCACCGCGCAAAAAGCGTGCTTTCAGCTCTGTCGGATTTCGCCAAGGACGGCGAGATTGATGAGACACTCCCTGACTATCTGATATTCCTTGCCCGTGAAGGCAAGCTCGAAGAGTTTTTGGAGCAGGGTGACAGGGTCTTCTACGCAACGCCCTCAGGACGGCCGATCAAGGCAAAGACTTTGGGCCAGCGTGTCTATATTGATGCGCTTGAGAGAAGCGAACTCGTTATCTGTTCGGGACCTGCGGGAACGGGAAAAACGTTCCTCGGCGTGGCAATGGCAGTTAAGGCTTTGAAGTCGCGTGAAGTTTCCAGGATAATCCTGACAAGACCTGCGATCGAAGCAGGCGAGAGGCTGGGCTTTCTGCCCGGTGACATCGAGGAGAAGGTCGATCCTTACATGAGGCCGCTCTACGATGCCCTTTCAGTACTGTTGGGTACAGAATCTTTCGAAAAATACTACGATAAAGGACTTATAGAGGTATCACCCCTTGCGTTCATGAGGGGAAGAAACCTGGATGACTGTTTCGTTGTGCTCGATGAGGCACAGAATACCACTTGTGAACAGATGAAGATGTTCCTTACGAGGATAGGCCTTAACTGCAGAGCTGTCGCTTGCGGTGACTTCACCCAGATAGATCTGCCGAGGGGAGTTGAAAGCGGACTCAAGGATTCGATCAACGTGCTGCGCGGAGTTGAGGGAATCAGCATCGTCAGCATGAATGACAGCGACATCATCCGCAACAGCCTTGTCCAGAGGATCGTAAGGGCTTATGAGAAGGCAGGTCAGAACAAATGAACACTGATAAGAAAAAGGTTGGTAAGCCGTTACTTCATCACATACTCTCACTCGCTCTTGCGGCACTTTCCGTTGTGGCGATCGTTTATTACGGTTCGCTTCCGGTAAGTTACGATTACAAGATCGGTTCTATCGCTGTTTCCGACATATACGCGCCCAGAACTTTCACGGACACTTTTGAGACTGAAAGAAAAGCGATCATAGCTAGAGAGAATGCAGAAGACATCTTCGTAAAGAGCCAGACTGTGTCTGACGAAAACATCAGCCGTACCAAGCAGTTCTTCGAACTCGCTGACCAGGTCAGGACAGACCTCATGAGGGAGAGGGTAACCAATCCGCAGCTTTCATCTTCCGAGGGCGCTAACAGGCTCGCAAAGAAAGTTTCACAGACTCTGAAAAAGGAGATTCCCGCAGCTAAGCTCCTCTCGTTCATAGACATGAGCTCCACGGCTTTCCCGTTCATCCGCGACAAGTCCGTTTCCATGGCGCAGCTTCTCATGACGGAAGAGATAGGACAGGATGACCTTTCTTCGAAGATCCAGGTCCAGATCAGCAGCTTCAAGCAGACTTCACCTTCATATTCCAGCTATGCCGATTCGATGTCTGCTGTACTTCACGCGGTGATCGAGCCTAATATCATCTACGATGAAACGGCCTCCGCTGACGCTGCCCAGAACGCATACAACTCTGTAATGAACGATCCCGTTACCATCGATAAGGGTTCCAGACTCGTTGAGAGCGGAAGCAAGATCGATGAGCACATTTACCGTAACCTCGTTGATCTTGAGCTTATCCGTGACAACAAGTTCGATCTCGTGATCCTGCTGAAAGTGCTTCTCTATGTGGCGGTCCTTGTCATATGCGGTCTGTTCTATCTGAATTCGGAGGTCAAGAGACTGTCGGTCGATAATCCTGTTTTCTACATGCTTATCATTACGTTCCTCGTGCCGATCGCAGCTTCGATATATCTGACCAGGCTTTCTTCCTTGTTCTGTATAGTCGTGTTCTTTACGGCCGTGTCATCGACATATTTGGGAACACACAACGGGATAATTCTTTCGCTCTTGAATTTCATGCTCATCTGGCCGGTACACAATTTTGATACACAGCTCCTGTTCGTAAACATTATCGTTATCGTATTCTGTGCTATATTTGCAGGCAAATCTGCCAGGATATCCTCCAACGCTTCGCTCATTCTTTATCCGACGCTCGCTGCCATTACGGCTTCGCTCTGTTACGGATTCCTGAACGGTGCAACGCGTGATGAATTTATCAGCTCGGGAGTTTTCGCGCTCATAAGCTGTATCGCTTCTCTCGTTGCTGCGGTAGGCCTTTCGCCGATCTACGATCTCCTCAGCAACGCGGCATCTCCGGTCAAGCTCATTTCGCTGAGCCAGCCCGGACAGCACCTGCTTAAGAGACTTTTCATGGAAGCGTCGGGAACATATTCCCACGTTATGATGGTAGCAAACCTCGCAGACGCAGCAGCTGAAGCTATCGGTGCGGATGCTCTCCTTTGCAAGGTTGCGTCATACTACCATGACATCGGCAAGCTCGAAGCTCCGATGTACTTTACCGAAAACCAGACGGATGGCATCAATCCCCACGATGCGCTTCCTGTCATGGACAGCGTAAAGATAATCACCGCACATACCGAGGACGGTGTAAAGCTGGCCAAAAAGGAGCATCTGCCTTCCGCGATCATCAAGATCATCGATGAACACCACGGAAACTCCGTTCCCGCATATTTCTATTACAAGGCATGTGAAGAAGCTAAGGCAAAGGGATTGGAACCCCCGGACATCAACAATTTCAGATACAAAGGACATATACCTTCCTCAAGGGAATCTGCGGTCGTCATGCTTGCGGATACGACTGAAGCAGCAGTCAGGTCAAAGAAGATCACCACTGCAGACGGAGCAGAAGAACTTATCAGGGTGTTGGTCAAGGATAAGATCGATCATGACCAGCTCAGCAATTCCGGTCTGTCTTTTGATGATATCGAGAATATCATCCGTTCTTTCAGACAGATCTACGAAGGTATGTTCCATGAAAGGATCAAGTACCCCTCATGATAATCAAGACCGTATATTCAGACGAGAACTATCCGGAAGAAGCGCTCGGATCAGTCAGCGCTTACATCCCCAGACTTGCAGAAGCTGTCTGCTCTGAAAAATTCCTTTCTCCTCAGGCTATCAGGACAATGAAGGAAGCGTACGTAACGCTTACATTTGTCTCTGCTGACGAGATCAGGGAAGTTAATTCCGAACAGCGCGGATTTGACAAGGAGACTGACTGTCTTTCTTTTCCGATGTTCGGCATGAAGGACGGCAGTTTTTTGGAGATCCCTTCGGCAGGCGATTACGAGACAGATGAAGACGGTAACGAGGCTCTTTGTTACGGTGATATCCTTATCAGTCTTTCTGCCGCGAAAACACAGAGCGAACAGTTCGGACATTCATTCGAGAGGGAAGTTGTCTTCCTTGCAGCTCATTCACTCCTGCATCTCTTCGGATATGACCACATCGAAAAAGATGACGAGAAACTAATGATCTCCAAACAGAAACGCTTAATGGCGGCATTGGGCCTTGCTTTTGACGATGAGCTTGAAGATGTTTACGAACTTGATGATCATTCGGACGAGAAGGACTCTGATGCTGAAGGCGAAGACGAATTCATACCTGCGGGAACACCTTGCGCACACTGCGGAACGGTTGCTCTTCTCGGACGCCCTAATGTCGGAAAGTCAACGCTCTTAAACTGCATCGCGGGAATGAAGATCGCTATAGTCTCACATAAGCCGCAGACAACGAGAACAAATATCAGATCGATCTACAATACTGAAGACACGCAGATCATCTTTACCGATACTCCGGGCGTACATAAGCCCGGAACCAAGATGGGCGGCTTTATGGTGGAGAGATCATTCAGGTCCGCTATTGCGGCTGACGTTGTTCTTCTCATTGCCGACGGCAGGTTCAAAGAACCCGGCAGTGTTGAAAAGCGTCTTATAACTCTCTGCCGTGAGAATAAGAAGAAAGTTGTCCTTGCGATCAACAGGGAGGATGAGGTAGGCAGGAATGCACTGCTTCCGATAACCGCGAACTATTCACAGCTCTATGATTTTGAGGATGTCGTTCCGATAAGCGCAAAGACCGGAAAAGGCGTTGATACGCTGCTTAAGGTACTTTCGGATCTTCTGCCCGAAGGCCCCCGGCTTTATGATGGTGAATACCTGACAGATCAGACCGAGCGCGAGATCGCAGGTGAAATGATCCGCGAACAGATCCTTCATTACACGGATCAGGAGATACCTCACGGAACCGCTGTCATCGTTACTGAGTTTAAGGAAACAGCCGATGAAGACGGCAAGGATGAGTATGACCGTTCTATCGTAGTCATCAAAGCCGATATCCTTTGCATGAGAAAGTCTCACAAGGGCATTCTTATAGGTGAAGACGGGAAGATGATCAAGCGCATCGGCACCGCTGCCAGAAAGAATATCGAGAGGATGCTCGGATGCAAGGTCTACCTTGATCTGTATGTAAAGGTCAGGGAAGACTGGCAGAACAATGACGCCATCTTAAAGGAGACAGGTCTTTCCGATACGGAGGAAGACTGATGGAACCTTTCTCCTGCAGGGGGATCATATTAGCTTCTCGTGAATTCAAGGAAAAAGACCGCCTGGTCTCAGTCCTGACTGCGGACAGGGGACTGGTCACGGTTTGCGCAAAGGGCGCGGGACGCCCCGGGAGCAAGTCCGCATTTGCCACCATTCCGTTCATGGTCTGCGATCTTGTCATCAGTGTTTCTCACGGATATTACTATCTCAAGGAAGGCACGATAGTCGAAAACAACTCCGACATAATGAACAGTCTCGAGACGATGACATGCGCTTCTCATATTTCTTCTTGTCTCCTCGATTCAACGTTTCAGGGAGACATGGCACACGAAGCATATGAACTTGCCGCATACGCATTCTATATGCTCGCAAAGCACCCGGGGGATTACCTCGTCATCTATTCCGCATTCAACTGGCGGCTGCTTACCGTTGCTGGATTTACCGTAAGATACGATGTCACTAATAACGGCGGGGAGGCTGTAGTACCTGGAAGATCCTATCTAGTCAGCCTTACCGGCGGAACGATCGAGGTCGCGAAAAATACAAAGGCGGGACGCCTTACCGGAAACGACTACAGGATCCTGTCGTTTGACTGCATCGAAGCCCTTAATTATTTCGCCGAATGTCCGGTAAACCGTTTGTTTACCGCAAAAGCTTCAGTGGAAGTTTTATCTGCTCTCAAGGATTTCACCACGGCATATCTTTCGGTCCAGTTTGACAAGGAATACGACGGTCTGAAACTGCTTGATGACATTGCGTCTGGCATGAAGTAAGAACTCAGATCCTCCAGTGGTCGGGGAACAGCATAACATATTCCGGGTTCTCGAGCCTTGAATCTATGAGCAGCGCAAAACCTGTGTCTTCCTCGGTCCTGATAACTCGTCCTACGGCCTGAAGTACTTTCTGCCAGCCGGGGAATCTGTATGCGAAAGCGAATCCGTCTCCGAACTTTTCCGTGTAGTAGTTTAAAAGTATCTGTCTCTCGGGCGTTACCTTCGGTAGTCCCACACCTACGATTATTACGCCTGAAAGCCTGTCTCCGACAAGATCGATCCCTTCTCCGAAATGGCCTCCCAATACCGCCGTGCCGATAAGCAGGCCTTTGGAGGCTTCAGCGAAGGATGAAAGGTATTCGGCTTTGTCACGCTCTGTCATCTCAGGGAACTGGTTGACTATCCTGCAGGAGTCTTCTCCATTTCCTTTGCCGTCAGCTCCGAGCCTTTGGGAGACAAGCGGCATTATCTGGTTCATGTATTCGAAAGAAGGGAAGAAGACCATGTAGTTTCCGGTCATGCCTTCCAATGCCGATACTATCTTTCCGGCAAGCTCGTTCCTGGTCGCATCGCGGTTTTTGTAAGCCGTGCTGATCCCGGCATCGATCATGATCTCGAGATTCTCTGGCGGGAACGGTGAGGGGAGCTGCAGCGTTGAGGTGTAGTCAGCGTCCCTGCCGACAAGGCAGTTCTTGTAATATTCGAAAGGCGAAAGGGTAGCAGAGAAGAATATTACCGGGAGCTTGTCCCTGATTATATTGTCGAGCTTGGATGAGCAGTCGAGACAGTTTAGCGTGAGCACGATATCAGATCTGTCTTTGCCGATCGTCGTTATGTATGAATTATCGAAATAATGTTCCAGGACCGTCAGAAAATACCTGGCTTCAAAGAAGAATTTCATGGCAGTCCTTCTGGTCTGGCCCTGTTCGATGCCGTCTAATATGTCACCGAGGCATTTTACCGTGTACCACATCTTGGCGTAGAGTTTCCTCGGAGGCTGTCTCATCGCTTCCCATCCCTCAGTCCTTATGATCTTGCGTTCTTCGGCTTCCTCGAGCACGGCAAAGCATGAACTGTTGTTCATGAACATCTGGGATGCGGTTACGAAATACTGCCTGAGCTGGTGGATGAGAGCAGAGATCCTTGCATCCCTGTCCTGAAAATCCTTGATCATCTCGTCGATAAGGCTCAATGAGAAAGAGGCGGAGAACATGTCCCTGCCGCGGTCGATCATGTTGTGCGCCTCATCAACGAGGATCGCGCATCTCGGTTCGCCGGGGTCATCAGACATCAGCTTGACCCTGGGGTGGAAGATGTGGTTATAGTCTCCGATGACAACGGTGCAGAATGCCATGGTGTCTATCATGAACTCATGCGGGCATATGCCGAAACGGCCGGCTATCTCAGTGACGATATCCGGAGTGATCTCATCCTTCGTAAGGATCTCTTCGAGTGCCGGTTTGAGCTTTCCGTAGTAGTTTTTTGCTAGCGGGCAGAACTTGGCATCGCATTCGGTCCCGAAAGGGCACATCTTTTCCTTGGACTGAAGGAGTATCGAGCGTATGAGGAGCCCCTTGGAACGCATGTCGTTCAGTGCTTTGGAAGCAACTTCACGCGTTGCGGTCTTTGCAGTCAGGTAATATATCTTTTCATATCTTCCGCGCTGCAGGCCTTTAATTGCAGGGTAGAGAGTTGAGATAGTCTTGCCGATGCCTGTCGGCGCCTCCACAAAGAGCGTGTTGCCGGAAGTAAGCGACAGCAGGGCTTTCTTCATGAACTCCTTCTGACCGGAGCGGATAACATCGTACGGGAACGTGGCCTGTTTTACGGAAGCGGTCATCTCGCTGCCGTAATCCAAAAGCCGCTTGGCAAAAACTGCATATTCCATGCAGACGGATTCAAAGAACGTCTCGGCTTCCTCATAAGACATCGCGTAACTCTCTTCATAAGCCTTAAAAGTGGTTACGGATACGTATCTGAGTGTCAGAGTGACATCCATGACATTGCTGTTGGAAAAGATATACATTGCGCCGTAAAGCTTGAGCTGTGTCAGATGCTCCGGCCTTACCAGGCTCTTGAAACTGTCTCTTGCCGAGTTGAACGACTTGATCTCGAAGATCCTCGGAGCTTTGTTCTTCTCTTCGAGTATGGCATCAAACCGGCCCTGGACACGCAGGTTAAGACCGGGCTGTCCGTCATAGACCCATGAAAGTGATTCTTCGGTGGTGACGACATCGCCGTATTCCTTCTTCAGCTCCGAAAAGACCTTCTGGTGGAGCCTTGTGCCCTCGATCCCGCTGACAGACTGGTATGAACCGCCGGCAAGATCGCCCGCACGCGAAACATACTGGGAGAGGGATGTAACTGATACCGAGATTTCTTTCATAGGTTAATTATATATTTTTTGTGTTTTCATGAAAGGAGAAGACTGAAGGTTGTCCGCTGAGTCAAAAGCCGATATTGAAAAAAGAAAGACGTTGTTATAGAATTTACGGGCACGCAGATGTGGTGGAATTGGCAGACGCGCTAGCTTCAGGTGCTAGTGAACGCAAGTTCGTGCGGGTTCAAGTCCCGCCATCTGCACCAAATTCTAGAAACCTTCACACTATTTTGCCGAAATTTGGGGGTTTCTTTTTTTTTGCTTATGTGTATACTCAACGCATCTCAAATAAAAATTAGGGGGAAAGTTTTTTATGCAGAGCATTAAAGTTAAGGTCTTAACGATGTTCATGTCATTGGTTATGGCTGTAGCAGCGTTACCGGCACTCAATTCAAATGCTGCCACAATCATTTCAGGTAAGTGCGGAGCAAACGCATCTTATGTCCTGTCTGATGACGGTACTTTGAAGATCAATGGTTCAGGTGCTATTGACGAGTACGTAACATATACTAATGGTCAGACATCAGCACCTTGGTATTCAAAGAGATCCTACATCAAGAGAGTCGTAATCGGTGACGGTATCACACGTCTCGGAAGCAACGCTTTCTCATGGTGCACACAGATCGCAGAAGTTCAGTTCAGCAGCCAGAGGAATCTTACTTCCATCGGCACACAGACTTTCTATGAGTGCTATAATCTTAAGAGCATCACTCTTCCTGCAGGTCTTATCTCTGTAGGCAGAAATGCTTTCGTTTACAGCGGACTTACATCCGTTATCATCCCTAACACGGTTAAGACCATCGCTTATGGTGCTTTCGCTAACTGCTACCTTACAAAGGTTTATATTCCTGCAAGCGTTGTAACGATCGGTGACTTTGCTTTCCGCGGCAACAAGCAGATGGTTAAGTTCACTGGTGGTGCAGGCGTTGTTACAATCGGTATCCAGGCTTTCGAGCACTGCTGGAAACTGAGCAACTTCGTAATCACATCCAAGAAGCTCAAGAAGATCGGTAAGGCTTGCTTCCTTTGCGACTCCAAGCTCAAGACTCTCTACATCAAGCAGACAACAAAGCTCACAAAGAAGGGCGTTAAGAACTCTCTCTACCTCTCTTCCGTAAAGAAGGTTAAGGTTAAGAAGTCCAAGGTTAAGAAGTACAAGAAGTACTTTACTTACAGAAACTGCGCTAAGAGAGGCGTTAAGGTTAAGAAGTAATCCTTGATCTGACAAAGAACTCAAAGAGGCTGTCTTGCAAGACAGCCTCTTTTTTTGTCCGTGGCATTTATTGTTATAATACCCGGTATAAACCGCAAAAGGGAAACTATGAACAGTAAGACCTTATATGTAACAGACCTTGACGGAACGCTCATGCATAACGATCTGTCCGTTTCTGATTATTCCGTCAGCACGATCAATGAACTTGTCGAAAAAGGCATGGCATTTACCTATGCGACTGCGCGTTCGATCAACAGCGCCAGAACGATCACGGGCAGATTGAATCTGAAACTTCCCGTGATTACCAGGAACGGGGCAGTCCTTGCAGACAATACCACGGGAGCCTGTCTGGAAAAATCCGTTTTTACAAAGGACGAGGTTAAGCTTTTGAAACAACTGATACCTGAATTGCCCAGGTGCGGCTTTGTCTCATGCTTTTTCGGAGACGAAATGATCAAGGCATATGTTCCGGTTGAGCATACCGTGTGTTTTCAGGGCTATCTCGATTACTATAAGAACGACCGCGCAAAGACTGAGGTTCCTGATCTCGAATCGATGTTTTGCGGCATCCCGGGGTATGTTACGCTCATCAGTTCCAAAGAAGACCTTGACCCGATCCATGAAAGAGTCAGATCTTATCCCGGCTGGGAATGCATATTCCAGAAAGATATCTATAGAGATGAATACTGGCTTGAGATATGCCCTCAGAACTGCACTAAGGCCAAAGCGGTCTTGAAGCTCAAGGAGGAGTACGGCTTTGATAAGGTTGTCGTTTTCGGTGACTCAGTCAATGACATACCGATGTTTAACGCGGCCGACGAGGCCTATGCCGTATCCAACGCTATCGAAGAGGTGAAAAAGGCCGCAACAGAAGTTATAGGCAGTAATGAGGAGGATGCGGTAGCGCAGTTTCTCAGGAGCCGCCTTGAAGAAAGCGACTGACAACTCATGCTCTTAACCTGTATAATGGAAACAGGATTCAGACGGCTTAAGAAACATTTTATTAGGAGTCAGGATGGCGAAAAAGACGAATGCTGTGTTAGGGCTTGCAATAATCGCACTGTTTCTGGTCCATATCATCTATGAGATCTTTGCTTATCTGACTTTTTATTACAATCCCGTCGTAACCAAGCTGATCGCTTATTCTACTCTTGGAGCAGTTGCACTTCACGTTCTCATGAGTGTTTATATCGTTTTCTTCGTTCATGACAGGGGAAACGGCATGAAATATCCGGCATTAAACGCCAGGACTGTGATCCAGCGCGTAAGTGCCGTCATCATGACTCTCCTCATGATCGTTCACATGAATACATTTAGCCTTCTGTCCGCGAACGCAAAGACCAACAGGTCTTTGTTTGTTCTTATACTGATCGTTCAGATCTTCTTTTATGCATCAGTGCTCCTGCATGTGGCAGTGTCCGCCGGAAATGCGCTGATAACTCTAGGACTTGTCACTTCCGGTAAGACCAGAAAGAAAATAGACATAGCAGTCTGGACAGTCTGCACCGTTTTGTTCCTGGCTGCCTCGGTCATCGTCGTTAAGACTCAGATAGCTATGTTCCTTGGCCAGGGAGGTGCATCATGAGCAGGGTGCTTATCATCGGCAGCGGAATATCCGGAATTGCCTGTGCGATAGAGGCCGCTTCCAAAGGATCAAAGGTGATCCTTGTTTCACCGTTCCCCTCGGAAAGGTCGCAGTCTGTACTTGCGGCCGGCGGGATCAATGCGGTCATGGATACGGAAAGCGGTGACAGCATTGAACGGCATATCGAAGATACCCTCAAAGGAGGATGCTTCATCGCTGGTGAAAAAGCTGTCAGAGGCCTTTGCAGTGCGGCTCCCGACATCGTCGGATGGCTGGAGAGCCTGGGTACGGTCTTCAGCAGGGATAAGAACGGAAAGATCGCAACCCGCGCGTTCGGCGGGCAGAGCTTCCCGAGGACTCATTATGCGGGAACATCAACCGGCAAACAGATAGTAACTGCGCTTGTCATGGAGGCGAGAAGGCTCGAAGGCATGGGCTTGATCGAAAGACGTTATTGGACTGACTTCCATTCAGGTCTTATAAGAGACGGGATATGCTATGGCGCAATGCTCTACAATGAGGCAAAAAGGACTGTGGAAGCCGTTGCCGCGGATGCCGTCGTAATAGCATCAGGCGGCCAGAACGCGCTTTTCGGGAAGACAACGGGCTCAACGCAGTGCGACGGATATGCTATAGGAAAACTGTTTATGCAGGGGGCGGAACTCAAGAACCTTGAGTTCATACAGTATCATCCTACGACGATCGTTACCGACCAGAAGAAGATGCTCGTTTCGGAGGCTGCAAGAGGCGAAGGCGGCAGGCTATTCTATGATGAAGACGGGAAGAGGGTCTACTTCATGGAAGACATGTACGGTCCCAAAGGCAATCTCATGCCGCGAGACATTGTTTCCAGGTGTATTCACGAGACCGGAAGGCAGGTGTACCTCGATGTCACATTCCTCGGAAAAGACAAGATACTTAAACGCATTCCTGAAATATATGAACTGTGCTTGAAATATAAGAATCTCGACATAACCCGCGTTCCAATCCCGGTCGTCCCGTCAGTTCATTTTTTCATGGGCGGACTCGCCGTGGATCTTAAGCACAGGACTAACATTAAGAACCTTTATGCGGTTGGCGAATGCGCCTCGATGTATCACGGCGCGAACAGGCTCGGAGGCAATTCGCTCCTTGCGGCGATATACAGCGGAAAGATAGCGGCTCAGACACTTTGCGGAACAAAGACCGATTCACCGGACTGGTCTGAAGAAGTCAAAACAGAAAATGAGAAGCTTGAACTTAAAAGGAGATCCGAAAGCAGATTCCCGGTCATGTATGTAAGGGGGCTTCTTGCCGACACCGTAAATGGTTCTTTGGGCATCGTCAGGGAGAAGAACGGGCTTCTTAACGGCATTTCATCCGTCGAATACTATATGAGTATTGCAGATAAGATCAATTACGACAGGTCGGAACTAGAATATTTCAACTACAGTCTTGAAGGCATACTTTCGCTTGCAAAGGCGGTTCTCATTTCTGCTGAAAGCAGATGCGAGAGCAGGGGATCGCATCTGAGGAGCGATTACCCTGAAAAGTCTGACGGATGCATGGCGGCAACGGTCATCAGTTATGAGGGCGGTGCTTATAAGACCAGATTGGTCAAAGAGGACGATTATGAAGGTTAAGATATTGAGGCAGCAGCATCCGGGCGCGAAACCCTACTGGCAGACGTTTGAGTACGAAGGTGACACTGGCGCCTCAATAGCTGCTGTTCTGGACAGCATTAATTACAGGGATGATATCGTAGATTCGGACGGAAATCCGACTGACAGGATATCCTGGGAATGTTCGTGCGTTCAGGGCATGTGCGGTGCTTGCGCGATGGTTATCAACGGTGTTCCTGCGCTGGCCTGCGACACTTTCGTTAAAGATCTCAAAGGCAGCTTCATCACGATAGAACCGCTCAGGAAATTTCCTGTCATCAGCGATCTTGTGGTTGACCGCGGGATCATACAGGAAAACCTCAGGAAGATAAATGCGTTCATAGGTGAATATCATAAAGAGAACGAGAAGGACCATGAACTTGAATACCAGATAGGCAGATGCCTCAAGTGCGGACTTTGTCTTGAAGCCTGCCCGAACTATGTGAAGGGCGATAACTTCTACGGTCCGCTGTTTGCAAATGACAGTTTCTTCGTCATGTCGCGCAGCAAGGGAGACTCGAAGCAGATAAAGAAGGATTACGGCGAGCATTTTGCCAAGGGCTGTTCCAAATCCCTGGCATGCGAAAAGGTATGTCCCGTGAATATACCTACGCTGGCTTCGATCGCAAAAATGAACAGAGGCAAATGATATAATTAAAAAAGGGTCGCTCCGGTTACCCGCGTCTTTTTGCAGGAGGGAATGAAACATGGAAAAGTCTAAAGTGTATTTCACTGATTTCAGAACCGGTCTGGGAGTGCCGCTCACATTAAAACTGCAAAAGCTCATTAAGCTGGCGGGTATCGGAAATATCGATTTCGAGAACAAATTCGTTGCCATAAAGATGCATTTCGGTGAACTCGGAAACCTTGCATATTTAAGGCCTAACTATGCCAAGGCGGTAGCGGATGTGGTCAAAGAGAACGGCGGAATGCCTTTCCTTACGGACTGCAACACTTTATATCCCGGAAGCAGAAAACACGCGCTCGAACACATGGACTGCGCTAACATCAACGGATTCAACACGGTTACGACAGGCTGCCAGATAATCATCGCTGACGGTCTGCGCGGCACCGATGACATAATCGTTCCGGTACCTAACGGCGAATACTGCAAAGAGGCTTACATCGGCCGC
This sequence comes from Saccharofermentans sp., assembly GCA_024682215.1. Taxonomy (GTDB): domain Bacteria; phylum Bacillota; class Clostridia; order Saccharofermentanales; family Saccharofermentanaceae; genus Saccharofermentans. The sequence goes on from JAIKZM010000196.1 coordinate 55,572, forward strand.
GCCGTCATGGATGCCGATGTGTTCATTTCGCTTACGCATTTCAAAGGCCATGAACAGGCGGGTTTCGGCGGAGCCATTAAGAACATCGGAATGGGGTGCGGTTCGCGCGCCGGAAAGATGCAGCAGCATCAGAGCGGTCATCCGCATGTTATCTATGACAGCTGCAGAGGCTGCAGAAGATGTGCGAAAGAGTGCGGCTCCGATGCGATCTACTATGAAGCAGGCAAGGCCTGGATCGATCCGGACAAGTGTAAGGGATGCGGACGTTGTATCGGTGCATGCGCTTTTGACGCCATCGAGAATGACAACTGGAATGCCGCTTCTCTCCTGGGATGCAAGATGGCCGAATATACCGCGGCTGTAATAAGCGGCAGGCCGAATTTCCATATATCGCTTATCACGGATGTTTCGCCGAACTGTGACTGTCACGGCGAAAACGACGCTCCGATCCTTCCTGACATCGGTATGCTCGCATCATTTGATCCCGTTGCGCTCGATCAGGCATGCGTTGACCTGTGTTCCCATGCGGAACCTGTCAGAAACAGCCAGCTCGGTGATAATATGTCGCATCCTGATTTCCACGATCACGGCGATCACTGGCACAACAGCAATCCGAATGTTTCATGGGCTGAGACTCTTGAACACGCCGAGAAGATCGGTATCGGAACCCGTGAATATGAACTGGTCTCAATGAAATAAAAAACCAAAAGCGGCAGGGGGCAGAATTATGAAAGCCGTGTTAGCCGGAGCTTACGGCAATCTCGGAGCCGATATCTTCAGGACACTGACAGAACAGGGACATGAAGTGACCGCGCTCGACATGATGCAAAGAGATATCGGTATTGATTCGGGTTTTAAGTTCATCAAGGTCGATGTTACCGATCCGAAGACCCTGGAAGGCGTCTGCGACGGCGCGGATATCGTGATCACAACGGTAGGACTTACAAAAGGCTCCGCAACTGTAAGCAATTACGACATTGATTATCAGGGCAATCTCAATCTGCTCAGCGAGGCGAAAAAGGCCGGGGTAAAGAACTTTGTATATATCTCCGTGATCAAGGCGGACACGGCTCCGGATGTTCCGATGGTACATGCGAAGTATCTTTTCGAGGAGGAACTCAAAAAGAGCGGCCTGACTTATGTCATTCACCGTCCGACCGGCTATTTCTACGACATCATAAAAGTCTTCAGGCCCATGATCGAAAAGGGCAAGGTAACTCTGCTTGGCAAGGAACCCGTCTATGCAAACATCGTTTCGACTGAGGATTTTGCAAAGTTCATAGTTGAACACATGACCGATGAGAACAAAACGTATTCTGTCGGAGGGAAAGAAAAGTATTCATATGAAGAGATCGCCAGGATGTGCTTTGAGGCAGCAGGCAAAGAGCCTGTGATAAAGAGGGCGTCACCCGGAATATTCGATATGCTGGCCTGGATCAACAAACTGAAGAAGAACGGCAAGGAAGCCATAATCAAGTTCTCTAAATGGACTCTGACGCATGACATGGTCGGTGACACCATAGCAGGCGGCATGAGCTTTGCAGAGTACATCAAAAAGAGCTTTTCAAAATGATCGGCAGTATTGAGCAGAAGGCGGTCAGCTTCTTAAAGAACAGTAATGCGGTACTTCTTCCGGAGGACTGCTATACGGATATGAAATATCCGAAATTGCTGCCTTTGATGCGGTTCCATGTAGACCGTTACAGCGTTCCCGGCTTGGGGTATGTGATGATAATGCACACGGTTACAAAGATGGGCATGGAACTGATCACGACGTCTTTCATGCCTTCAGAATGCGTTGACCTTCCTTATCTGCTCCTCGATGCGATGAGCATGAAGAAGAAACGCTGTGTATTCGTTGAGTACTACGGATGCGGAATGGAGGAACTGTCGGATGATGCGTTGAAAGACGTATATGACGATTACTGCGGTCTGCCTGATTACGAGGAGAAAGAAAACTGGTATGTCAAAGAGCGGATGCCGTATTCACTCATAAAGACCGGCGATACTGATGATTTGGTCTGCATGGCGGCAGATTCCGTCCGTGCATACCTGGGATCGGCCGCAAGTGCCAGATTTATTCCCGGGTACGGGGAAAAACTCAGATCTTTCAGGGAACGGATGATAACTGAGGGCAACCCGTCTAGCAAGACGCTCAACATGCTCCTTAAAGAGGATGGGGCAAGGGCTTTCATGGAAAGCGTGATAATGCCTCTTAAGGAGGACTGACGTGGTATTTTACTTTTCGGGAACCGGCAACAGCAGGTTCGTCGCCAGGAACATAGCAAGAGCGATAGGGCAGGAGACTGCTGATATCACGTCATATACCAAAAACATGGAACGGCCGTCTTTTACCGAAACCGGCATATATGTTTTTGTCTGTCCTTCTTACATGTCCGCTCCCGCAAGGGCAATGACGGATTTCATCGAATGGGCGGGATTTCCTTCGGGCATAAGAGCATACTTTATCGTCACATGTGCCGCTTCAATGGGTATTACGCCCAGGGTCGCAAGTGAACTGTGTGAGAAGAAAGGCATGGAATACATGGGAGCCGCACAGATCGAAATGCCCCAGAATTACATTGCCCTGTTTACTACTAAGCAGGTAGAGGAAAACATCGACATCATTGAAAAAGCCGCGACCGAGATCGAAAGGATATCAGGTTTAATCAAAGACGGTAAAACGATCGGGACAAAGAAGATCGGAGCGGTCGAATATTCGGTTACCAAGTGGGTGAGGGATGTTTACTATAAAGACTTTATGAAAACGACTAAGTTCAAGGCAACCGACAAGTGCATCGCATGCGGAAAATGCGTCAGCGTTTGCCCGCTGTCCAATATCACGCTGAAGGATAAAAAGCCCTCATGGGGTAAGAAATGCACGCACTGTATGGCTTGCATAAACCAGTGCCCTGTTGACGCCATCGAATACGGAAAGGGCACTGCGGGCAAGCCCCGTTACAAGGGCCCTGATTCGGCGTTGAAACAGTAACTGACATTGTGTCCATATTTAATCTGCGTATTTAATAGCAAAAAATAGAACAATTGACTATAATACATGCGTCATTTTGAAAGAGGCATGTCATGATTTATTTCGATAACAGCGCTACAACCTTTGTTTCTGAAGCTGTAAGGGCGAAGATCCTTGAGCTTACAGCCGATCCGGTCTCTGCAAATCCGGGCTCGCTTCATAAGCTCGGTACTAAAGCAGCTGAGCTCTATGAGGGCATCAGGAGAGATACGGCATCGCTTCTTGGTGCCAAAAGTGAAGAGATATTTTTTACGTCATGTGCTACAGAAAGTGCAAATACCGCCATCAAAGGCTACATGAGCCGTAATAAGAGGGCGGGAAATGCGGTCATATCTACAAGGACCGAGCATAAAGCGACTCTCGAGTGCCTCGAGTATCTGGCAAAGCTCGGATATGAGATAAGATACGTTAAGGTGGGTTCAGACGGCAAGCCCGTTATGGAGAGCCTTGAGGAAGAACTCAAGAAGGGCAGTGTTGCTCTCACATGCTTCACGCTCGTAAATAACGAAACGGGCTCGGTGCTTCCTTTTGATCAGATATCCAATACTGTTAAGGCGCTGTCGCCATCAACGGCAATATATCTCGACTGCGTTCAGGCGCTGGGCAAGATGCCGATCAATCTTTATTCGTTTGGCGCTGACATGTGTTCGTTCTCAGGCCATAAGATCCATTCTGTCAAAGGCAACGGTGTCCTGTATGTCAAAAAAGGCGTAAGGATCGATCCTTTGATCCTTGGCGGCGGCCAGCAGGAAGGCATGCGTTCAGGTACTCAGAGCCCTGTGCTCGCCGGTGCTTTTCTCGCCGCGCTCCAAGAGGTGTCTTCAGGCATTGAAGAGGCAGCGGCAAAGACAGCGGAGATCAATGCTTATCTTCGTAAGGAACTTGCTGAAAGAGACGCGATCATCCTTTCACCGGAAGATGCACTTCCATACGTGCTCAATGTCTCTTTCAAAGGCTTCGAATCCGAGACGATGCTTCATTGTCTTGAAATATACGATATATATGTCTCTACGGTATCTGCTTGTTCTTCCAAGGCTAAAAAGGTATCCTATGTGCTGCTCGAGTCAGGCGTTGACAGAAAAGTGGCAGCAAATGCCGTAAGGCTCTCCTTCTCGCGTTATAATACGATGGAAGAGGCGGAAGAATTCATCAGACGCGTTGACGAAATATACGAACAATTTCTTTTGAAGTGAGGATCATATAATGGCAAACGTCCTTCTGGCAAGAATGGGTGAGATAACTCTCAAAGGGCTTAACAGAGGTTCTTTTGAAATACAGCTCAAGAGCAATCTTAAGTACAGGCTTAAGAGATTCGGTCATCTGAAGATATATCAAAGCCAGAGCAGGATCTGGATCGAACCCAAGGAAGAGGATAATCCCAACTTCGAAAGCATGGAGGCGGCACAGGATATCATGAAGGCCGTCTGCCAGGTTTTCGGCATCGTTTCCGTAAGCCTCGCAAGAAAATTCGAGGGCGATTTCGAATCGATCAAGGAAAACTCGGTCGAGTGCATCAAGGAGCTCCTTGCCCAGAATCCCGATTTTGTCACTTTCAAAGTCGAGAGCAAGCGCGGAAACAAGACGTTCCCGATGACTTCACCCGAGATTTGCGAGGAGCTCGGAGGCTATATCCTCGATAATTTCCCCCAGCTCACGGTAAAGGTCAAGAATCCGGACTTCATCCTCAATGTTGAGATCCGTGAACATAACTATATCTATTCAGGCAAGATGATGGCTCACAGAGGTCTTCCGGTCGGCTCATGCGCAAAGGGCATGCTCCTTTTGTCAGGCGGTATCGACAGCCCTGTGGCTGGTTTCATGATGGCATCCCGCGGAATGCCTCTTGATGCCGTGTATTTCCATTCATATCCTTACACGAGCGATCTCGCAAAGCAGAAGGTAATCGACCTTGCAAAGATAGTTTCCGGTTACTCCGGACGCATGACGCTTCATGTCGTTAACTTCACGCAGATCCAGCTCGATCTTTACAAGAATTCACCTCAGGACATGCTCACCGTCACAATGAGAAGGATAATGCTCCAGATCGCAGAGCGCCTTGCACAGAAGAACGACTGCAAGTGCCTTATCACCGGTGAGAGCCTTGGACAGGTTGCATCACAGACCATGGAAGCCATCGCTGCAACCAACGAAGTCGTTAAGATGCCTATCATGAGACCTCTCATCGGCATGGACAAGCAGGCCACATGTGATATTTCACGTGACATCGGTGCTTTTGAGACATCGATCCTTCCTTATGAGGACTGCTGCACTGTGTTTGTTGCAAAACACCCCAAGACACATCCTCATCCGGAAGACATCGTCGAGGCGGAAAAGAACCTCGATATTGAAGCTATGGTTGAAGCCGGTGTTGCCGGAACAGAAGATATTGAGATAACCCCGTTCTGATATGAAGATAGGCAAACTTACAGACGAACAGCTCCAGTCACTGGTAATAAGCAGACTGCCGGCACTTTCCGCCACGACCCTTTCGGGAGCGGGAATAGGCGCCGACTGCGCTTGGATCAGGGCAGGAGAAGACCTTATGGTCACGTCTTCTGATCCGATCACTGCAGGTGGGACCGAGTCGGGAACGCTTGCCATTCATGTTTCGTGCAATGACATCGCCGCATGCGGCGTAAGACCCTCTGGAATACTGATAGTTATAATCGCGCCGCCTTCTGTCACTGAAGATGATATAAGGATGACGGTAGATCAGGCCAGCCATGAGGCACAGGCACTTGGCGTTGATATCGTCGGAGGCCATACTGAGGTTTCTGATGCCGTCAACAAGATGATCGTTGTATCCACCGCATTCGGGCTTATTAAAAAGGGTGGATGTGTTCCCAGCGGAAAAGCAATGCCCGGAGACAGCCTTATAATTACCAAGACAGCGGGGATAGAGGGAAGCTTCATTGCCGCCAATGAACACAGGGAAAAACTTGCCGGAAAAGTCAGCGAGGAATGCATCCGTGAAGCGCTTTCCTATAAGAGTCTGGTCTCTGTCGTAAAAGAAGGGGCAACTTGCGGAAGCCTGATAGCAAGAAATGTAAAATACAGAGAAGACGGTTTTGCGTTGAGCGCCGTAAATCTCATGCATGACGTTACCGAAGGAGGCGTGTTTGGAGCGGCCTTTGAGATGGCTGATTTCTCCGGGACAGGTGTCGTTATCGATAAGAGACTGGTCCCTTTTACAGAGGCAACGACAGCAATATGTGATGCACTCGGACTCGATCCGTTCAGGCTCATCTCATCCGGATCTCTTATGATCGCAACGCCTGAACCTGAAAGAGTCATTGAAGAACTTAAGGCTCAAGGCGTTCCGGCAACCGTTGTCGGTTCGTTTACGGACAAGTCCGAAGGCGTTTTTTATATTGAAAACGACGGTTCTTATGTCAAATTGTCGCCTCCCGGGGCTGATGAGATATATAGTATTTGATATTTTGTCAAAAATTGCGAAACGCGGTTCTATTTTTCAAACTTTAATAATATAATTTGACAAATTGCTAAAGACGGTATGGGATACATCGTCCCGGACCGGTTTGGCATTTAACTAAGACAATTTCTTAAAGCCAGAAATTTAAAGATGGCTGCGTGGTTACTGTCAGGACCGTGCAGCCTTTTTCTTTTGGGCATTTTGTCCTCTTATACAAGTTTACTAATCTATATTTTTAATATAAAATACCTTCGTTGATTTCATTATCCCAAGGAGGATGTTATATATGTACGACCACATCAAGTTCGAGGATCCCGAAGTTTACTCCGCTATCATGCAGGAGATCGGCCGTCAGCGCGACAAGATCGAGCTGATCGCTTCTGAGAACACAGTATCTGAGGCAGTTCTTGAGGCAGCAGGTTCTCCGCTCACCAACAAGTATGCCGAAGGTTATCCGGGAAAGCGTTATTACGGCGGATGCGAGTATGTCGACATCGTAGAGCAGCTCGCTATCGACAGGGCAAAGCAGCTTTTTGGTGCAGAGCATGTTAACGTCCAGCCTCATTCCGGAGCTCAGGCTAATACAGCAGTTTACTTTGCCGTTCTTGAACCCGGCGATAAGATCCTGGGTCTCGACCTTTCACACGGCGGTCATCTCACACACGGCATGAAGCTCAATGTTTCAGGAAGAACATATGAATCCGAGTTCTATCAGGTCGATCCCGAGACACAGATGCTCAACTATGAGACCATCCGTCAGAGAGCTCTTGAAGTTAAGCCTAAGATCATCGTTGCAGGCGCTTCAGCATACCCCAGGATCATCGATTTCAAGAAGTTCAGAGAGATCGCTGATGAAGTCGGCGCATATCTCTTCGTAGACATGGCTCACATCGCAGGCCTTGTTGCCGCAGGTCTTCACCCGAATCCGGTTCCTTACGCTGATTTCGTTACTACAACCACACATAAGACACTCCGCGGACCCCGTGGCGGTATCATCATGTGCAAGGAAGAATACGCTAAGAAGATCAATTCCGCAGTATTCCCCGGCCAGCAGGGCGGCCCTCTCATGCACATAATCGCTGCTAAGGCTGTTGCTTTCAAGGAAGCTCTTTCACCTGAGTTCAGACAGTATGCTGCTCAGATCATCAGCAATGCAAAGGCTATGAGCGAAGTTCTCCTCGCCAGAGGCGTCAACCTCGTATCCGGCGGTACAGACAACCACCTCATGCTGATCGACCTCAGAGGCACAGGCGTTACAGGTAAGGATCTCCAGGAGAGACTTGACGACTGCAACATCACCGCAAATAAGAACACGATTCCTTTCGATCCCGAGAAGCCTATGGTTACATCCGGCGTACGTATCGGCACACCTGCCGTTACCGCAAGAGGCTTCAAGGAAGAAGACTGCAAGGTCGTTGCTGACTGCATCGCTGATTGCATCTTCGACTACGAGAACAAGAAGGCTGATGTTATCGCCAGAGTCAAGACTCTTACCGATAAGTATCCCATCTATCCTGACATTAAGTAAGGAATTGCGATTTGGCTGACTTAAGCAAAGGGAAAAAAGAGCCCCTCGCTTTTAGGATGTCTCCCCGCACGCTCGATGAGTATGCAGGGCAGGAACACATAGTAGGCAAGGGCAAGATGCTCAGAAGAATGATCGAGGCAGACCGTCTGTCCTCGATTATCCTTTTTGGGCCTCCCGGAGTCGGCAAGACCGCACTTGCGAGAGTCATTGCAAATACAACGGAATCCCGTTTTGAAAGAATGAATGCCGTTACTGCAGGAGTGGCCGATATCAAGAAGGTCACGGAAGATGCGCGTAATCCGATCATCTCCGAAGGCAGGAAGACCGTCCTGTTCATCGATGAGATACACAGGTTCAATAAACTCCAGCAGGATGCGCTCCTTCCTTTCGTGGAGGACGGTACTGTCATACTGATCGGAGCCACGACAGAGAATCCCTATTTCGAGGTCAACAAGGCTCTCGTATCGCGTTCGACCGTGCTTCAGCTTAAGCCGCTTGAGCCTGCCGATATTGCGAAAGTCCTTAGAAATGCTATGCAGGATAAGGAACGCGGTTACGGTAACATCGACATAAAGTGTGAGGAGAGCGTTCTTCTTAAGATAGCCGGGACTTCAAACGGAGATGCGCGTTCTGCGCTCAACGCATTTGAACTTGCAGTAGTTACGACTCCTCCTTCATCTGACGGAAGTGTCGTGATTACGGACGAAGTCATGAAGGAATGCATGCAGAACAGGACAGTTATCTTCGATAAGGACGGAGAGTACCATTACGACAATATAAGCGCCATGATCAAGTCTATGAGAGGTTCTGATCCTGATGCCGCGATCCTTTATCTCGCGAGAGCCCTAAAGGCCGGTGAGGATATCGAATTCCTCGCAAGGAGGATCATGATATGCGCGTCAGAAGATGTCGGAATGGCCAATCCGAATGCGCTTCTTGTTGCAATGGCTGCATATGACTGCGCAAGGGCCGTAGGCATGCCTGAGGCAAGGATCCCGCTCGCACAGGCGTGCATAACCGTGGCAACCTCGCCCAAGTCCAATGCTTCGTATCTCGCCATTGATAAAGCACTGGCCGAAGTCGGGAATACCGATACCGGCGTTGTCCCGATGCACCTCAGGAATGCTCCCGCCAAGGGAATGGAAGACCTTGGATATTCTGTCGGTTACAAGTATCCGCACGATTTCCCGGGACATGTCACAAAACAGCAGTACATGACCGACAAGACCGTCGGAAGGACCTATTATGAACCTACGGATATCGGTTACGAGGCAAAGGTAAGGCAATACCTTGACTATGTTAAGAAAATGACGGAAGGGGAGTCTGATCAGTGAGATTCGTTATCCAGCGCGTTACATCGGCTAAAGTCGATATCGACGGCATTACCAAAGGCAGCATAAGCAACGGTCTCATGGTGCTGATAGGCATAGGAAAGGGCGATGATGAGGCGATCGCAGACAAGCTGATCTCCAAGATGATCGGCCTCAGGATCTTTGCTGACAGCGAAGGCAAGACGAATCTGGACCTCTCGCAGGTCGGAGGCGGACTCCTTCTCGTGTCGCAGTTCACTTTGTATGCGGACTGCAAAAAAGGCCACAGGCCGGGATTTACCGATGCCTGCGACCCTAAAAGGGCGGAAGAGCTATACGGCTACATAGTCAGAAAGTGCTCTGAGTCTGTAAAAGAAGTAGGATGCGGCGAATTCGGTGCCGACATGCAGGTTACGCTGACCAATGACGGACCGTTCACGATAATCCTTGATTCAGACCGTCTGTGACAGCATTTTCACGCACTTGAAATATAAGTAATGCGTATCTTTTGGTAAAATTACTTATATTGTAATAAAATATATCGGTCGGATTGTCTTTATCAGTCTTTCCGAAACACAAAAAGGGAGTTCAAAATGGCGAATTCTAAAAACACATACGGCGGCGGAGATTCAAGGGAGATCTTGAGCTGCTCATTCTGCGGAAAATCCGAATACGAAGTTCCGAGACTCTTTTCGGGCGTTAACTGCTATATCTGCATTGACTGTATCAGAACGGCATACGGTATCATTGCCGAGGAGGAGAAGGTCAACAAGAAGCGCAAGATGCGTTCCATCAAGCCTAAGAAGCTTGTAACTCCCCATCAGATCAAGGACATGCTCGACCAGTATGTCGTAGGTCAGGATGATGCCAAGGTTGCGCTCTCTGTTGCGGTATACAACCACTACAAGAGAGTTTATACGGATCTTCCTTCCGATGAGACTGAACTCCAGAAGAGCAATATCCTGCTTCTCGGACCTACAGGTTCCGGTAAGACGCTCCTTGCACAGACTCTGGCAAGGATCCTTAACGTCCCTTTTGCCGTAGCAGATGCTACCAGCCTTACTCAGGCAGGTTACGTCGGTGAGGACGTCGAGAACATCCTTCTCAAGCTCATCATTGCGGCTGATTACGATATTGAGCGTGCCCAGATCGGTATCGTTTATATCGATGAGGTCGATAAGATCACAAAGAAGTCAGAGAACGTTTCGATCACACGTGACGTCAGCGGTGAGGGCGTACAGCAGGCTCTCCTTAAGATACTTGAGAGCACCATTGCCAACGTTCCTCCCAAGGGCGGAAGAAAGCACCCGAACGAGGAGTGCATCAAGATCGATACAACTAATATCCTTTTCATTTGCGGCGGTGCCTTTGACGGACTTGATGACATCATCGCAAACCGTGTCGAGCAGAAGCAGTTCGGTTTCGGTGCTGATGTCCAGTCACGCCGTGACATGAACAGCGGTATCTACTATCACGAAGTTAAGCCGGATGACCTTATGAAGTTCGGTCTTATCCCTGAATTTATCGGACGTATCCCTGTCACTGTCGCTCTCGACAGACTTGATTCCGATGCTCTCGTAAGAGTTCTTACGGAACCCAAGAATGCCATCGTCAAGCAGTATCAGAAGATACTCAAGATGGATGACGTTGACCTCAAGTTCGAGGAAGATGCCATCAGGGCGATCGCTGATAAGGCTGTAGAACAGAATACCGGTGCAAGAGGCCTCAGAGCCATCATCGAAGAGACGATGAGACAGGTAATGTTCGATGTGCCTTCAGAACATGACATCAGAGAGTGCATCATCAAGAAAGAGTGCATAACCGAAGGCAAGCAGCCGATACTTATCTATAAGAACGGCTCCGAAGAAAAGCCTGCGGGAAACGGTGAGGGGAACGGAAGTACCGCACTCGGCGTAAGCTGATAACTTAAGGAACAATTTTTCAGAGGGGAGAACACATATGGCAGAATCTTATAACATTTGTCTCGATATCGGCGGCACAAAGGTTCTTGGCGCTATATTCAATTCAAAGCGTGAGATCGTTTACCGCATGAAGAAAAAGACTAAGTCCGGTGGTGAGTCTTCACAGAATATCGAAGATCTCATCATCAGCGTCGTTAAGGATCTGCTTGACGGTTCAGGCATAAAGAAGAGCCAGATCCACGCGATTGCCGCAGGCGCTCCCGGCGTCATCAACCAGGAGAGCGGCATTGTGCTTTTCTCACCCAATCTTCCCTGGAAGAACTATAACATCAGGAAGCCCATCGAGGAAGAATTCGGTGTTCCGTTCTATATCGGAAATGACGTTAACGTAGGTGTTTTAGGTGAATATAAATTCGGCGCCGCCAAGGGCTATAACAATGTGGTAGGTCTCTTTGTCGGTACAGGTATGGGCGGCGGCCTCATCCTTAACGGTGAGCTTTACACAGGCAACAAGTTCAAGGCTGCTGAGTACGGTCACATGATCCTCGATCCCGAGGGACCTCTGTGCAACTGTGGACAGAGAGGATGCCTTGAGGCATTTTCGAGCAAGCAGGGTATGAGCTCATATATCAGACAGCAGGTAGCAAGAGGCAGGAAGTCCGCCATGGCTGAAGCCGTACAGGACGGCGTTTTCAAGTCCAAGCTCCTTAAGGCTGCGCTTAACAGCAATGATCCGGTTGCAACTGAAGCCGTCAACCGTGCATGCCATTATCTGGCAATAGCTTCAGGCAACCTCGTAAACACATTCAGTCCTGAGATCGTCGTTTACGGCGGCGGTGTCATCGAGGCGGTGGGTGATGTCTTCCTGCAGAAGATCCTTTCTGAAGTTGACAGATACTGTATGCCTTCGATCAGAGAGACAGTCGTTTTCAAGAAAGCAGCATTAGGTGACGATTCGATCCTTTACGGCGCACTTTCAATGATCAAGAAGTAAATAAATCGAAAAGAGGAACAATATATCAATGGCTAGAATTGATAGCATCAGCAAGACATTCAATCCTAATGAAGAGGAACCCAAGCTTTATAAGAGCTGGATGGAAAAAGGCTATTTCAAGCCTTCAGATGACAAGAGTAAAAAGAAATTCTCCATCGTAATGCCCCCGCCGAACATCACCGGCCAGCTTCACATGGGACATGCTCTTGATAACACTCTTCAGGACATCCTTACAAGATATAAGAGAATGGCAGGTTATGCTGCTCTCTGGCTCCCCGGAACAGATCACGCATCCATTGCGACCGAAGCAAAGATCGTAGAGCAGATGCGTAAGGAAGGCATCTTCAAGGAAGACATCGGAAGAGATAAGTTCCTTGAGAGAGCATGGGCATGGAAAGAGCAGTACGGCGGACGTATCGTTGAGCAGCTCAAGAAGATGGGATCTTCCTGTGACTGGTCAAGAGAGCGCTTCACAATGGATGAAGGGTGCTCAGATGCCGTCAAGGAAGTATTCGTTAAGTACTACAACCAGGGCCTCATCTACAGAGGCGAGCGCATCATCAACTGGTGCCCTCACTGCCTTACTTCGATCTCCAACGCTGAGGTTGAGTATGAGGAGCAGCCCGGTCATTTCTGGCATATCAGATATCCTTTCGAGGACGGATCCGGATATATCAATCTCGCAACAACAAGACCTGAGACTCTCTTAGGCGATACTGCAGTTGCTGTTAACCCTAAAGATGAGCGTTACAAGGACGTTGTCGGCAAGATGCTCGTTCTGCCTCTCGTAGGACGCAAGATCCCTGTCGTTGCAGATGACTATGTTGATATCGAATTCGGTACCGGTGCGGTAAAGATCACTCCCGGTCACGATCCTAACGACTTTGAAGTCGGACAGAGACATAACCTTGAGGTCATCACAGTCCTCACAGAAGATGCCAAGATCACCGAGGATTACCCGAAGTATGCCGGCATGGACAGATATGAGGCAAGAGAAGCCATCGTTAAGGATCTCGAAGAAGGCGGATTCCTCATTGAGATTGAAGACTATACCCATAACGTCGGTACATGCTACCGCTGCGGCACGACTATCGAGCCGAGGGTTTCACTGCAGTGGTTTGTTAAGATGGAGACACTTGCAAAGCCTGCTATCGAGGCAGTAAGAGACGGACGTACGAGATTCGTTCCCGAGAGATTCTCCAAGAACTACTACAACTGGATGGAAGATATCCGTGACTGGTGTATCTCGAGACAGCTCTGGTGGGGTCACAGGATCCCTGCGTTCTACTGCGATGACTGCGGTGAGATCGTAGTTACCAAGGAAGATACGGCTGTATGCCCTAAGTGCGGCAAGCCCATGCGTCAGGATCCCGATACTCTCGATACATGGTTCTCATCAGCTCTCTGGCCGTTCTCAACACTCGGCTGGCCTGCTAAAACTGAGGATCTTGAGCGTTTCTATCCTACGGATACGCTTGTTACAGGTTACGACATCATAACATTCTGGGTTTCCAGAATGATGGTTGCAGGTATGGCTCACATGGATCAGGTTCCTTTCAAGGATGTCCTTATCCATGGTCTCGTAAGGGATTCACAGGGCCGCAAGATGAGTAAGTCCCTGGGCAACGGTATCGATCCTCTCGAGATCATCGAGAATCACGGTGCAGATGCTCTCAGATTCGCTCTTGTTACAGGTAATGCTCCGGGTAATGACCAGAGATTCCAGGAAGACAAGATCATTATGGGAAGAAACCTTTCCAATAAGATCTGGAACGCAATGAGATTCGTCATCATGAACATGCCTGACGAGATCGATTACAGCAAACTTGATCCTTCGAAGTATACTCTCGAGGACAAATGGATCCTTACAAAGCTCCATAACGTTGTTGCTGAAGCTACGGTCAATATCGATAACTACGATTTCGGCGTAGCACTTTCCAAGATCGTTGATTTCATCTGGGATAACTTCTGCGACTGGTATATCGAGATCTGCAAGAGCAGGCTTTTCGATGAGAACTGCCCGACAAGCCTTGAGGCGCGTTATCTGCTCAACTATGTTCTCGGTGTATCCATGCAGCTCCTGCATCCGTTCATGCCGTTTATCACTGAGGAGGTTTATTCCAACCTCGTTCTGGACGGTAAGTCTGAATCGATCATGATCTCTGACTGGCCTGATGCAGACAAGATCCCTGCTTCACCTGATGAGGCTGAGATGATGGAAACGCTCATGGATGCCATCCGCGGAATCCGTGCGGTAAGAAAGGAAATGGATGTTGCACCTTCAAGAAAGGCACATATCATCGTAGTTACACCTTCTGACAAGACCGCATCGATGTTCGTCAACGGAGAGGCTTTCCTTGCCAGACTTGCTTCCGTAAGCGGCCTTGAGACAAGGAAAGATAAAGAGGGAATACCTTCAACTGCTGTTGCGGCTATGTTCAAGGGAGGCGAGATCTATCTTCCTCTTGAGGACCTTATCGATATCAGCAAGGAGCTTGAGCGTCTCGGAAAAGAGAAGGAGCGCCTTGAAGGTGAGATCAACCGTGTAAGCGGCAAGCTTGCTAACGAGTCATTCGTATCAAGAGCGCCTGCTGCAGTTGTTGATCAGGAGAGGGCAAAACTCGTTAAGTACGAGGAAATGCATAAGAGTATTGTCGACAGAATAGCTATTCTGAGCAAATAAGGAGGAACAACTATGGACAATGTAGAAGCATTTCAGAACAAGGAACTGATAGCGAAGCTGCCTAAAGATGGAGTTCATTGCTATGCGGGAAATCCCGGTAAGATCATGAGGAACAGGGTCGTATCGATCATATTCCTTCTGCTCAGTGCTGCTCTTGCGGTATTCGGTTTCCTTAACGCTAAAAACGGCGTTGTCATGATCGCACTCGGCGGCGTTGGCGTAGTTCTTGCAGTATGCTTTATTCTTGTGTTCTGCCAGACATTCCTCGTATCAAAGTTCAGAGTTGCTGTTGACTATAACGAAAAGAACATAGTTCTCAGATACCGTTACAGCAAGATCCTTATACCTTTCGAGAACTTCGACGCAAGAGACGGAGCTCCCGATCAGGCTGAGGCTCTTATCGATAAGAACTTCAAGAAGGGCGAAAATGCTTATCTCGTTCTCGATGATGTTTTCGAGGATGCTTGCTATCAGACATCCATCGCAGATCTTGAGTCCAAGGACGATTTTGAGAAGCTCAAGGCTGATTGTTTTGCGATCGCTGACGCTTATGGTGCACGCAACAGCAAGGATAAGGTCAAGTTCTACTATGAGAAGAACCTTGATGACAAGGCTGATTCCGAAGAGGCTGACATCGACAAGATCATTGCGGAAGCAAGAAGTGAAGAGAAGGAAGGCAAGAAAGAGGATACCGAAGAGTAATCTCTTAACCTTAAATGAAACAGTTTGGGGTGCCTCATTTGAGACACCCCTTTATTTTGCATCCTTAAGCAGTTCCTGCTTTTCCTTGGCGGTCAGATAACGCCATTTTCCGGTTTCAAGATCACCGAGCTTAACATTCATGAACCTGATCCTCTTGAGGCGAGTGACCCTGTATCCGAGATACTCGCACATGCGTCTGATCTGGCGGTTCATACCCTGTTTTAAGATTATCCTGAACGTCTTTGGATTTACGGGGATAAGCTCGGCGGGAAGAGTCATTCTGCCAAGGACTGGCACACCGGATGACATGTTCTTTATGAAATCCCTGTCGTATGGTCTGTCCAGAGAAACGACGTACTCTTTCTCGTGGCCGTTCTCGGACCTGAGCAGGAGATTGACGATATCGCCGTTGTTGGTAAGCAGGATAAGTCCCGATGAATTCTTGTCGAGACGTCCGACAGGGAAGATGCGCTCACTGAAATGTATGTAGTCGATAATGTTTGAAGGATCCCGTCTGTCAGTGGTGCAGGTAATGCCAAGAGGCTTGTTGAAGGCAATGTAGATCATTGAATCTTCAGGAGTGACTGCTTTGCCGTCAACCTCGACTGAATCGCCGTCAAAAACACGTGTGCCGAGATCAGCAGTAACGCCGTTGACAGAGACTTTGCCCGATTCGATCAGCTTGTCAGCCTCACGTCTTGAGCATATTCCGGATGAAGCAATGTATTTATTGAGCCTGATGCCTTCAGGTGCGGATCTCTCCGGGTCATTCCCAGACATCGATATTTTCCGCCTTTGACAGGGTGAATGTGAAAGTTGAACCTTCCTCATACTTACTGGTGACCTTTATGGTCTCGCCCATGTAGCTGAGGAGCTCTTTGGCAATGGAAAGACCGAGGCCTGAACCTTTCTTTCCTCTTGCACGGTCAGCCTTGAAGAATCTGTCGAAGATGTGGTCTATATCGTATTCGTGTATGCCTTGTCCGGTATCTGCGACGGAGATATAAACCTTCTTTTCGTTCTCGATGTAGTCGGTTATGATCGTGATCGATTTGCCGCGGGGAGTGTATTTCTTAGCGTTATCCAGAAGGATGACGAGAATCTGCTCGACACGGTCGGGGTTGCCGTTGACGGTAGGGAGATTGCCGTAGGTGTTCTGTACTGAGAACTTGATGCCGGCTTCAGCCATGATGGGGCCGAACCTGATCTCGATGCTGTTGATCAGCTTGTTAACGTCAAACGGGAATGTCTTAAATGCAAGTGTGCGCGACTGGAGCTTTGAAAGTTCAAGCATGTCGTCGATGAGTCTCGAAAGACGCATGGTCTCGTTAAGGATGATGCCGTAATAACGCTGACGGTCTTCCTCTTTTTTAACCATGCCGTCCGAAAGAGGTTCGATAAGTCCGCGCAATGTCTGAAGTGGAGTACGCAGCTCGTGTGAGATATTGGCAACGTAATCCTGTCTGAAATGCTCGTTCTTCTGGGCTTCATAGATATCGCGGAAGAATCCGGTTGCACCGATGATGCGGTCTTTGTCTTCGGAGTCGTATTTGGGGATGATGGTCGACTGGTAAGCGTAGCTCCTGTCTTCGATCATGCGGGTCTTTGTCTCGCCGGTCATGATGCAGTCTTCGAAATCCTTCCAGACCTCTTCGAACGGGATGAGCTGCAGATGCTCGGTGAACATGTTGTTCTTCTCGGCTCTGGTGAAGAGTGTCTTTATGGCTTCGTTTGTCGTAACGGGATTTGAGTTCTCGTCGACCACCACGATACCGTCGGAAATGACATCGAAGATCTCCTGGAGACGGTTCTTTTCGATCGTGAGGTCATTGATGGATTTGGAGAGCTGGTCGGCGAGGTAGTTGAAGGAAGCGCCGAGCTCACCGATCTCACCCTTGTGGCTTTCGTCGGCTCTGACCTTGAAGTTGCCGCTGGCGTATTCCATTGCAATCTCGTTCATTTCCTGGATAGGGAGGACCATTCTTGCAACAAGCGCGTATGCCGGAATGAGCATAACGCATGCGGCCATCATGGTGGACAGGATAAGAATGTTGATGTACTGGATTATCAGGCTGTTGGAAGCATTCAGGTATGACAGTGAAAGCAGAGTGCACTGTTCGTTTTGAAAGATGATGGGCTGGCTTATTGCCAGGATCTCCCTCATGGGGTCGGATGTGCTGAACCTTCTGGATGACAGACCGCTGTTATCAGCTTTAAATTCGTTGAAATTAAGTGTGTTGTTGACATGATCGATATCACTGGATGAAATGTTCATCTTATCGAGCGGAGTGCATTGAAGCAGCTTGCCGTCAGGACCGATCAGAAAATAGTCATGGCCGGTAGCAAAGGATGTTTTAAAGAAGAAATTCCGGGAATTCTCGTCATCGAGCAGTGAAGGGTCAGCCAGAAACTGCTGACGGTAAACGATATCCTGGCTGATGGCGTTCTTGGTCTCGTTTTCGATGGTGGCAGTACGTCCGGCCACGATAAACGCAATGGTCGCAAGGATCGCCGATGCGATCAGCGATATGATGACAAGTGACATTGTCCTTCTGAGCAACGTGCTCTGAAACATCAGTCTGCCTCGAATTTATAGCCTACGCCGTAGATCGTCTGGATGCTCCATGAAGCGCCTTCGAAAGAGATCTTCTGTCTGATGCGCTTGATGTGTGTATCGACTGTACGGTAATCACCGCTGTAATCAAAACCCCAGACGGATTCGAGGATCTGCTCTCTTTCATAGACCTGACCGGGATGGGAGGCAAGAAGATAAAGGATCTCAACTTCTTTGGGGGTGCAGGGAACCGTCTCGCCCTTGACCTTAACGGAATAGTTTCCGAGGTTGATCTCAAGACCGGGAAACTTAAGGACGGAAGAGGACTGCTGGGTATCGCCGAATCTTCGCAGGACCGCTTTGATCCTTGCGATGACCTCGCGGGGTGAGAACGGCTTGACGATATAGTCGTCTGCGCCGAGCTCAAGACCTAAGATCTTATCGATCTCCTCGCCCTTGGCAGTGAGGATGATGATGGGAGTGGACAGTGTCTTTCTGACCTCGCGGCATACATCGAGACCGCTCATTTCGGGCATCATGACATCGAGAAGGATAAGATCGGCATTGCCGGTCTGTGCCATCTCAAGACCCTCTCTGCCGTCGTAAGCATCAGTGTGGGTGAAGTTATCATTGTCAAGATATAAAGCGAGTGATTCGTGGACAACGGGGTCGTCATCACAAATCAAAATGTTGGGTTGTCCATTCATAGATCAGTAGTCCCTTATAAAAGTTTTATTCATTATATATTGTTTTTATTCGAAAATACAAATGTCATGTATAATTTACTCATATTCGATTTATTGCTTTTTGCAGATGCGGATATTACAATCACTCTGTTATTCAGGAGGATGATTATGATGTCAATGAACATATATAGAAAGACCGGAGCTGTTCTCCTTGTCTTTTCAATGGCTTTATCCCTTTTCGGATGCAGCATGTTCAGAAAAAAGGAAGTTCTTGAAGCTGCGAAGGAAGTAGCTGAGAACATCGAGGATTTTGATGCTGACAGGCTTCTTGAGCTTTCTACGCTCAATAAAAACGGCGAAAAGGCTGAAAATCTCCGTAAAGGCCTTAACGGAGAGTATCTCGACGAGAAGACGAAGAAGTTTTGCGATGCGGTCCGTAAGACGATCCGCTATGAGATCATTGAAGATTCATTTACCGTGATGGGAAAAGAGGCTTCGATCGATATCGAATTCAGGCTTGCGGATTACAAGGCTCTTCTCAGGGAAAAATACAAGAATATCGATGAGCTCGTTAAAGCCGTCGGTGACTGCGAAGACACGATCAAGGTTACATATGGAGCAAGATTCGTAAAAGAAGACGGCAGGTGGCTCTTAGACAACCTCATGGGCTCAAGCTTCCTCGGTATCTTCGATTTTATGGACTCCGACATCGGAGCTCTTGCCGTTGACCTTGCGGATATAGTTGATAAAACTTCCTGGACCGGTGCAAGTGACGGCACATATAAGAACACGAAAAGGCTTGTGCTTCAGGTTGCTTTCAAGTCTGATATCAGCAAGCTTGCCGGTAAGGGCGTAAATGCTTATTACACCGTTTCAAAGGATAACAAGGAAGTCTATTCGAGCAAGCCTTTCGCGATTGGATCCAGCACAAAGATCAATCTTCAGTACAGCACTTCACAGAATCCGGACGCTGAGCTCAGATCAGGTTATCTCGCATCAGGTTCTTATACGATCACACTCCTTTCTGAAGACGGAACGGTCCTCACGGCTCAGGATGTAAATGTTACCGTAGCGGTCACAGAGACAGCTTCCGGTACAGGAACATCTTCCAGGGGCTATGTTTTCAGCAACAGCGATTTTGCAAGAAAAGTAATCACGGCCGCATGGGTCAACGTTGACAACAAACGTGTATCAACAGCGTCTTACGGTTCTGACGTAGGAACTATTTCGTTCCAGATGCAGGTGGATCCTTCCATGACCGAGAACCTTTATTTTGCATACTTCTATGCTTCTACGGTTTCAGAAGCAATGAAGATCAGGCCCAAGACAGACACTCCGGCCATCAGCGGAACTGCCAAGCCGATCGTAAATTCCAAGGGAACATTCTACGCAATGGGGCTTAAGGCTAAGGCAGGAAAGAATTTCAAGACCGGTATCTATATCGTTGCCATATTCTCTGAGGATAAAGAGACACTTTACGGACTTGCTGAGTGTCAGATCCTTACCAAGCCTGCTTCAAGCTATACGAACTGATCTTTGACAGGGAGTCATCGTTCATGAAAAAGCGGCAGTCCCAAAGCGGAACTGCCGTTTTTGTTTGTTCTTATTTGCGGATGAAAAGGAAATACGCGGCGGCCGCAATCAGGATGAACTGGATGATCATGAAGACCGGGACTAAGACCTTGAATGAAGTGTGCTTGGTCTTGTGCCTGAAGATCTTCATTCCGAGAAAAGCTCCAAGACCGCCGAAAAATGCCGCAAACAGCAGGAGAGTCTTTTCGGGGATCCTCCATTTGCCCTTTTTGGCCTTGGCTTTGTCGGCTCCGTAAAGCACGAAAGTGATAAGGGTCATAATCGCGTAAAATACAAGAAAAATTTTCATGGCTATATTATAATCGTTGAGATGAAAAATTCTAACAGGCATTACAATCATTTTTTCAAGCATGCTGCAGCCGTTCTGTGTGTTGCGGCAATGATGCTGATGCCTGCATGCAGCATATTTGACGACGAGGACATCACGGGTGAGCCGAGCGAGTCTGTTACGGGTTTTGCGCCTCCGGCTACCGAAGAGAGCAGTACGGAATCTTCACTTCCGGAGGATGATACCGGATTTGATCGTATCAGCAAGGCATATGTTTACAGCGCATGGTATGATGTCGAAAAGGACAATCCGGTTGATTACACTTCGATCGATTCAAACGATGCTTATGCTTTGAAGTGCGTATTCTATTTCAGTGAGCCGGTAACGGGGAGTTTCCGCGTCATACTGAAAAAAGACGGAAAGCAGGTAGCGGTAAAGGATATCAGGATAAAGGAAAAAGTCGTTTGCGAATGCGACTTTTCGGCAGGTCTTGAGGGAATAGGAACTTTTGAGACGGGGATATATAATGTTGCTCTTGAAACAGAAGGCATGAGCGTAGCCGTCTCAGGCGATATGAGGATAAACTGATGTTTGTAGCAGACAAGTGGAAGGATTATGAGATCCTTTATGCCGGAAAAGGCGAGAAATATGAGCGCTGGGGCAACGTAAAGCTCCTGCGTCCGGATCCGCAGGCTGTATGGCCTGTCGTTGAAGGCGGCAAAGTCACGGATATGGATAAGGTATCTTCTCCTGACGCACGTTACAGCAGGAGCAGTTCAGGGGGCGGCTCGTGGACAAGACTCTCGCAGATGCCCTCATCCTGGAAGATCTCTTATGATTCTCTCGGGAAAAACCTGACTTTCATAATTGAACCTACCAGTTTCAAGCACACCGGACTTTTCCCGGAACAGGCTGTTAACTGGGATTTTTGCGGAAATCTTATCGAAGGTGCTGCCGCAAAAGGGAAGAAGGAGATAAGGGTACTCAACCTGTTTGCCTACACGGGCGCCGCAACGCTTGCCTGTGCCGCTCACGGCGCAACGGAGGTCGTTCATGTTGATGCTTCAAAGGGCATGATCGCCCGCGCAAAAGAGAACGTTTCGGCAAGCGGACTTACTGACAGCTATATCCGTTTCATAGCAGATGACTGCCAGAAGTTCGTCGAACGCGAGATCAGGCGCGGCAGGAAATATGAGGGTATCATCATGGATCCTCCTTCATACGGCAGAGGCCCTTCCGGAGAACTCTGGAAACTTGAGGATTCTTTCTATGACCTCGTGAATCTCACATCAGGTCTTTTGTCGGATGATCCGCTTTTCTTTATAGCAAGCTCTTATGCGACCGAGATCACGGCCGAAGCGTCAGGCCAGATCCTTTCTCTCGGAATAAAAGGCGGAAAGGTCTCTGCGGGTGAGATAGGTCTTCCCGTAAGCAAGATGGGCATCAATCTGCCCTGCGGTTCGGTAGCCAGATGGACTCCGCAGTAACCGTTTTCGATGGAATAAAGATACTTTACGAAGACAATCATTTGATCGTCTGTATCAAGCCTGCCGGTGTGCTGTCGCAGAGTGACGGGTCGAAAAGTCCTGATATGCTGACGATCCTCAAAAGATACATCAAGGAAAAGTATGAAAAACCCGGAGAAGTGTATCTGGGACTTGTTCACAGGCTCGACAGGCCGGTTTCCGGAGTCATGGTCTTTGCAAGGACTTCCAAGGCGGCATCGAGACTTTCAGAGCAGATACGCAGCAGAAAAGTGGAAAAGCTCTACAGATGCGTTGTAAACGGTACTCTTGAGGGTTCCGGAAGGCTTGAGAATTATATTTCCAAGGATGAGGACAGGAATATCGTAACTGTCAGTGACATCGAAAAGCCGGGATTTAAGGCATCTTACCTTGATTACAGGGCGATCGCTTCAAAAGACGGCATGACATTGGCCGAAGTTAAGCTGGGAACGGGCAGATCGCATCAGATCAGGGCACAGATGGCTCACAGCGGGCATCCTCTTGTAGGCGATCAGAAATACGGTCAGAAGGACAATCGCTGCAAAGATATTTCGCTCGAATCTTTCAAACTGTCGTTTGAACATCCCGTAAAGCGCGAATTTGTTACATTTGAGGCTCCGATACCCGAAGGATTCCCCTGGAACTTGTTTGCTTGATTTACTGAACCTGAAACCATATAATTATAACTTGCTAAATTATATATAAAGGTGACTCAGGTTTATGTACAAAAAAGTCTCAAAAGACCTCAATTTCGTTGACAGAGAAAAGCAGGTTCTTGATTTCTGGAAGAAGAACGACATCTACAAGAAGAGCATCGCTCCCAAAGCGGACGGCGCTCCGACTTTTACCCTTTATGACGGTCCGCCGACAGCTAACGGCAAGCCTCATATCGGTCATATCAAGACCAGAGTCATTAAAGACGTAATTCCGAGATATCACGCAATGAAGGGCGAGGGCATCGTCTTCAAGGCAGGCTGGGATACACACGGCCTTCCCGTAGAGCTTGAGGTCGAGAAGGCATTGGGCATCAACGGCAAGCCCCAGATCGAAGGCTACGGCGTTGAGCCTTTCATCAAGAAGTGCAAGGAATCCGTCTGGACATACAAGGATCAGTGGGAGCACATGAGCGACCGCGTCGGCTTCTGGGCTGACATGGAGAATCCTTATGTCACATACGACAACAACTACATCGAGTCCGAGTGGTGGGCTCTCAAGCAGATGTGGGACAAGGGCCTTATCTACAAGGGCCACAAGATCGTTCCTTACTGCCCGAGATGCGGTACTGCTCTTTCTTCACACGAAGTTGCACAGGGATATAAGACGGTCAAGGAGAGATCCGCTGTCGTAAGGTTCAAGTGCGTTGATGAGGATGCATACTTCCTCGCATGGACGACCACACCGTGGACACTTCCTTCAAACGTAGCGCTCTGCCTTAATCCTGACGCTGAATACTCAAAAGTCAAAGCTTGTGACGGCTTTACATATTACATGGCTACGGCACTTCTCGATACGGTTCTCGGCAGTCTTGCAAAGGACGGCGAGAAGGCATACGAGATCCTCGAGTCTTACAAGGGTACCGACCTCAAGGGCAGATCCTATGTCGCTCTTTACGAAGGTGCCGCAAAGGAAGCTGCAAACCAGAAGAAAAAGGCTCACTACACAGTATGTGATGACTATGTAACGATGGAAGACGGTACCGGTATCGTTCACATCGCTCCCGCATTCGGTGAAGACGACGCAAGAGTCGGAAGAGACAATGACCTTCCGATGGTACAGTTCGTTGATACAAGGGGTAATCTCACAGAGGAGACTCCTTTCGCAGGAAAGTTCGTAAAGGATGCAGATCCTGAAGTCCTCAAGGACCTCGATGCAAGAAAGCTTCTTTTCTCTGCTCCCAAGTTCGAGCATGAATATCCTTTCTGCTGGAGATGCGACACACCTCTGATCTACTTCGCAAGAAGCACATGGTTCATCGCAATGAGCAAGAAGAGAGACGAGCTCCTCAAATCCAACGCAATGGTCAATTGGATGCCTGAGACCATCAGGGACGGCCGTATGGGCGACTTCCTCAGAAACGTTATCGACTGGGGTATCTCCCGTGAGCGTTACTGGGGCACACCGCTTCCGGTATGGGAGTGCGAGTGCGGCCACAGACACTGCATCGGTTCCATCGAGGAACTCAAGTCCATGAGCGATGACTGCCCGGACAACATCGAGCTTCATAAGCCTTATGTTGATAATGTGCACATCAAGTGCCCCGAGTGCGGAGGCAGGATGAAGAGGGTAACTGAGGTTATCGACTGCTGGTTCGACTCAGGCTCAATGCCTTTCGCCCAGTATCACTATCCTTTCGAGAACAAGGAATTCTTCGAGTCTCACTATCCCTGCAATTTCATCTCTGAGGGCATCGACCAGACGAGAGGATGGTTCTATTCGCTCATCGCCATCTCTACGGTTCTTTTCGGAAGAGCACCTTTCGAGAACTGCATAGTTATGGGTATCGTCCAGGATAAGGACGGCATCAAGATGAGTAAGCACTTGGGCAACGTTGTCGATCCTTGGGACGTATTGGATTCCCAGGGCGCAGATGCCGCAAGATGGTATTTCTATACCGCAAACCAGCCCTGGTTGCCTTCGAGATTCTCCAAGGAAGCAGTAAACGACGGCATCAAGAAGTTCATTGGAACATTATGGAATACATATGCTTTCTATGTAATGTATGCGGATATCGACAATTTCGATCCCACAAAGCATACGCTTGCAAAGGATACGCTCGGCGCCATGGACAGATGGGTGCTCTCACGTCTCAATACGCTCATCAAGACCGTAGATGAGAAGATGGACGCATATGACATCTCACAGTCGGCAAGACTTATCCAGGATTTCACCGAGGAACTCTCCAACTGGTACGTAAGACGCTGCCGTGACAGATACTGGGGCGCTGAAGAGACACAGGACAAGGTCAATGCTTACATGACCCTTTACACTGTGCTCGACAACCTCACAAGGCTTTGTGCACCGTTTGTTCCGTTCATGACGGAAGAGATCTATCAGAACATCGTTCGTTCCGTAGATGCAAACGCACCTGAGTCTGTACACCTTGCAAAGTATCCTGTTGCTGATGAGAGCCTCATCGATACAAAACTCGAAGAGGAGATGGAGCTTGTCCAGCAGATCGTAACACTTGGACACAGCTGCCGTGAGTCAGCTTCCATCAAGAACCGTCAGCCTCTCTCCGAGATCTACGTTGTCTCCGAGATCGGACTTGACGATGAATATAAGCCGATCGTTCTTGATGAGCTCAACATCCGCAAAATGGAAGTATTGAGCGATGCTTCAACTCTTGTTGATTACACATTCAAGCCTCAGCTTAGAACATGCGGAAAGAAGTTCGGCAAGAACCTTAATGCCGCACGCGAAGTCATCGCAAATCTCCCGGGCAAGGAGACATACAATGCGCTCAAGGCCGGTTCCGTAAAGATCACAGTCGAGGGTGAGGAGTATGAGATGACAGAAGAGGACTTCCTCATCGAGACTACACAGCCCGAAGGTTTCTCAACGCAGACATCCGGCAATCTCACGGTTTCCATCTCAACTGTCCTTACTGAAGAACTCATCGAGGACGGCCTCGTAAGAGAGATGATCTCCAAGATCCAGACACAGCGTAAGGAAACGGGACTCGAGGTTACAGACCGCATCGTTCTCAAGTACACAGGCAACGACAAACTCGCTGCTGTCATTGAGAAGAAGAAGGAGTTCCTTGCTTCCGAGGTGCTTGCTACGGACATCGTTTACGGTGAAGGTGAGAACGCCAAGGAGTGGAATGTTAACGGCGAGAAGATCACATTCTCGGTCGCTAAGGCATGAGGTAGAGATCGATGCTGATAAGGCTGATCCAATCGGATATGAGCATCCAGGAGAAGATCCTTCTTGCTCTCATAATGATCTTCGCGCTGACCCTGTCATTCTCCATCCATGAATTCATGCATGCGTTCGTGGCAGACAGGCTCGGAGATCCCACGCCCCGCAACATGGGACGACTGACGCTGAATCCTGTGGCTCATATGGATCCTGTCGGTACGGTATTGCTTCTCATTGCGGGATTCGGATGGGGCAAGCCTGTCATGTATAATCCGAACAGGCTTAACAAGTTCAGGAGTCCGAGGCTCATGAACATAATGGTCCATCTCGCAGGTGTTACGGGCAACTTCATTCTCGCGCTCCTTTCCGCTGTTGTTGCGACGGTTATCGTATGCCTCTCACACGGAAGGATCGCACAAGGCAGCATGGCAGCGGTCGCAGTCAGCACCGTTGTCCAGGCGTTGTCTTATACCGAAACGTTTTCTCTGATGCTTCTGGCATTTAACCTTCTCCCGGTTCCGCCGCTCGACGGATTCCATGTGCTTGAAGAACTCCTTCCGTACAGGATCAGGAGCAAGGAAGGATACCGTAAGTTCGAGATGTTCAGTCCTTATGCTATATGGATACTGTTCATCCTGAGCCGTTTTGGCAACATAGACATAATCGGAATGCTCATAATGTATATTCAGCTTCCGTTTATGTATGCCATCAATGCGATATGCAATCTGATCAGCATGGGTTTCGGGCTGGGATAAAGGACAAGACTGATGGCAGAGGCTTTGGTGAAACCCGAATTAAGACTTCAGCACTTCGAAGGTCCTCTGGACCTTCTTTGCCATCTTATCGAAAAGAATGACATAGATATCTGTGACATTCCCATATCGGAGATCACTTCGCAGTATATGGATTACCTTGCCGCGATGAAAAAACTCGATATGGATATCGCTTCCGAATTTCTTCTCATGGGTGCGACACTTGTTCACATCAAGTCGCGCATGATGCTACCCGGCAAAAAGAACGGCGCCTCAGATGACGGAGAAACTGACCCAAGGGAAGAACTTGTCATTTCACTCATGAGATACAAGAGATGCCGCGTTTTCGCGAACGAACTGCGTGAACGCCGCGCAAAATACGAGGGCGCGAGATTCAGGACCAGGGCTACGGCCAAGGAACTCGGTATAGATACAAAGAAGATATCCACGGATTTTTCAAAAGAAGAATTCGAGAATGCGATATCTGAAATCAACAGCAGAAACGAGATGCGCTTTACGGATATCTCCCAGAAGATCAAGCACATCTTAAGGCGTGACAAGATCTCGGTAAGGCAGAGGATGAAGACACTCTGGCTTACGATCACTAAGAAGGGGAAGCTTTTCTTCTCCGAACTGTTTGCAGGCAAAAAGCCTGAAAAGATGGATAAGATCGTAAGTTTCCTCGCCATACTGGAACTTGTCAGGAACAACGACATTACGGCTGTGCAGAAGGGCAGCTTTGAAGATATTCTTATCGAAGAGAAGAGAAAGTGAGTATGGATACAGAATTCAGAGTAACGGCACAAGAACTTCCCGGCGCTATAGAATCGCTGCTTTTCGTTTCGGGAGACCCGATCTCCGTTGATAAGCTCTCGGAGCTCCTTAACGTAAAAAGGGCTGCCGTGGAAGAGGCACTTAACAGTCTCATGTCCAAGTATAAGAACAATCCATGGGGCGGCCTTGAGATCAGGAAGATCGAAGATTCCTATGCCATGATGACAAGGCCCGAACAGAAGAAATTCATTGAAAGACTTTATGCGCCCAAGGTCCAGGTGCCGCTTTCGCAGGCATCCTATGAGACGCTGGCCGTAATCGCGTATAACCAGCCCTGTACAAGGGCACAGGTTGAGACCGTCAGAGGCGTTTCTTCGGATTCGATTATCTCAAGGCTCCTGGACCGCGGATGGATCGAGGAGGCAGGATGCCTTGATGCACCCGGAAGACCTGCGCTCTTTGCTACTTCCAGGCAGTTCCTGACCGAGTTCGGCATCGAGTCCGTTGACGATCTCCCGCCGATGGAACTCATGAGCTATCAGACGATCAGGGATATGGAAAACTCGCTTCGTGAGGCTGCTGGTGGAGAAGACAAGCAGATCACGATCGATTCGATAATGGGCGGAGCAAAGCCTGAAGAGGAAACAGAAGGGGAAAAAGACATTGGAGACGACTGAGACCATCGGTACCATTGAACGCAGTTATCAGGGGCTTTCAAAAGGCCATAAGGCGATAGCTGATTTTATTCTGAAAAGTTATGACAAGGCAGCATACATGACTGCCGCCAAACTCGGTGAAGAAGTAGGAGTTTCCGAATCCACCGTAGTCAGATTTACGACCGAGCTCGGATTTGAAGGCTATCCCCAGTTCCAGAAGGCGCTTCAGGAAGATCTCAAGACCAAACTTACATCTGTTCAGCGCCTTGATTATACCGAGAAGTTTGCAGGCGACGCTGAAGCCGTGAAAGCGGTCATGAGTCAGGACATAACAAATCTCAAGGAAACGCTTGAGAACATTGATGATGAGGAGTTCGGCCGCGCGGTCAATGCAATTCTCAACGCCAGAAAGATATATATCATGGGCATCAGGGCATCACAGGCCTTATCGGAGTTCATGCATTTCTATATGACGGTTCTTTTCGATGACGTTGTTCTCGTAAGAAGTACATGTACGAATGAGCTTTTCGAGCAGATCATGCCGATAGGTGAAGGCGAT
The DNA here is from genome assembly GCA_024682215.1 of Saccharofermentans sp. Lineage (GTDB taxonomy): Bacteria > Bacillota > Clostridia > Saccharofermentanales > Saccharofermentanaceae > Saccharofermentans. The sequence continues at coordinate 84,383 of JAIKZM010000196.1, forward strand.
GTCATGATAGGTATCTCTTATCCGCGATATTCCGCAAGAACGATCAATTCGATGGAATACGCCAAGAAGAAGGGAGCTACCACGATCGCCATTACCGACAAGGGAGGCACTCCGATGACCGAGCATGCCGACATAAGCCTCTTTTCCAAGTCTTCTATGGCATCTTTCGTCGATTCGCTGACAGCGTCACTTTCTCTTATCAATGCGCTCCTGGTTACTCTCGGAATGCACAGAAAGGACCATATCAAGGAATCACTGGCTTCTCTTGAGACTCTGTGGTCGCAGTACCGCGTCTATGAGACCGGACGTGACCGCAAGGATGACAGCGATTACATTCTATAAGGATTATTAATACTAAGGAGATATTTATATATGAGCATTTATCAGATAGCGATCGACGGACCTTCCGGATCAGGCAAGAGCACTCTTGCCAAGGGCGTAGCAAAAGAACTCGGCATCATGTATCTGGATACGGGTGCCATGTACCGTACATGTGCCGTTGCTTCCATCAAGAGGGGAATCAATGCGAAAGATCCCGAAGCGGTTAAGAAGATGATGGACGAGGTTAAGATCGACGTTAAGTTCATTGACGGCGTTCAGCACATGATCCTTGACGGAGAGGACGTTACTGGTGAACTCAGAACGCCCCAGACATCCATTGCCGCTTCAGACGTTTCAGCTCATCCCGTTGTAAGGACTGCCATGGTCTCACTTCAGAGGGAGATTGCCAAGAACCAGACATTCGTACTTGACGGAAGGGACATTGCATCCGTTGTCCTTCCTGACGCTAAGTACAAATTCTTCGTCGTATGCGCGCCTGAGGTAAGAGCAGAGAGAAGACTTGCAGAACTTGAAGCTGCAGGTGAACATTCACAGACGAAAGAGGAAGTCTTAAGAGACATCCTTTACCGTGACGAACAGGATTCCAAGAGGGCAACGTCACCGCTCATCCAGGTTCCTGAAGCCATCGTCATCGATACCGGCAAGTACGACATCGAAGGAACCAAAGCTTTCCTGCTCAGCCATCTGGACGAAGAGGATAAATGAAAGTAACTGTTGCCGAGTCATCCGGTTTTTGCTTTGGTGTTAAAAATGCCGTAAAGGCTGCCGAGGAGGCCGTAAAGAACCCTCCTTCAGGCAAGCCGTTGGTAATGCTGGGCGATATCGTCCATAACACGATGGTCGTCGACAGCCTCAAAAAGGGCGGGTTTACGGTAGCAGAGAGTGCTTCGGAGGTGCCCGAAGGCTCTTTTGTGCTGATACGCGCTCACGGCATCACGCCTGAGGAGAAGGAGATCCTTGAAAAAAAAGGCTGCGAGATAAAGGACTGCACTTGTCCTTTCGTGTCCAAGATCCATAAGATCGTCAGGGAACATGCCCTCGAAGGTAAAAACATCATCGTCACCGGCGGTAAAGGCCATCCGGAAGTAGTCGGAATTTGCGGTGAAACATATGGAACCGGAGTAAAATGCGCGGTCATAAGTTCGCCTGAAGAACTTGAAACTCTTGATTTTCCGCTGTCTTCTGCGATATTGGTGTCTCAGACGACATTTTCTTCAGAAGTGTTTAAAGAGATTTGTAAAAAAGCAGAAAATCAAATTGCATTTAAATATCTTTTTGATACAATATGTATTACGACTGAAAGTAGGCAAAAGGAAGCCGCGTCGCTCTCTGCGAAGTCTGATTCGATGCTAGTCATCGGCTCGTCTCACA
>JAIKZM010000200.1 GCA_024682215.1 Saccharofermentans sp.
TTGCGCGGTAGCTGCTTCTTCTGAAGAATGTCTTACCTTTTTAAAAGACAATACCGCCGATATATTCCTTCTGGATATCAATCTCGGCAACGAGAGCGGCTTTGCCCTCTGCAAGCTGCTGCGCGAGACGTATGACACACCGATCCTTTTCATCTCCGCACGCCAGAGCGATGACGATGTACTTGTCGCTCTTAACATCGGCGGTGACGACTACATAAAGAAGCCATATACATTAAGTGTTCTTCTTGCAAAGGTTAAGGTCCAGCTCAAGAGGCTCGAAGCCGTAAAACAGCCTAAAACCGCTCAGTCTCAAGATGCCGGTGAATCCTTTACGATCGATCCTTCCACAATGAGCTGCACCGTTGAAGGAAGGTCTGTATCTCTCAAATCAAAAGAGTTCTCTCTTCTCTCGTGCCTTTATTCTCACAAGAATACCATCGTCACAAAAGAAACTCTTTTCAATGAGGTCTGGGGCGATTCATTCTATTCCGACAGTACGCTTAACGTTCATATACGCCGCCTTCGCGAGAAGATAGAGACTGATCCCAACGAGCCCAGGTTCATAAAGACGATCTGGGGTACGGGTTATATCCTGGAGACAAACTGATGAAGGTCAGGATAATCGCGGCTTTCTACACTTTGCTGATCCTCGCGGCAGGCATTTTCCTATGGACAAGATTGAATAAAGAAGTATCTTTTTCGATCGACATGCTCGATCTCAATACCAAGTGCGATGAAATCACTGATAAGCTCTCTTCCGGAGCATCCCCCAAACAGCTCGAAGAGGATTACGGCTGCGACATAACTCTTCTTACAGATGATAACTACGATTCGGTAAACAACCACTTTATCAGAGAAGGCCTTTCCGTCTTCGACTATAGAGTAGACGGCGTGATAAAAGGAAAGATCGCATTTAATGCAAGGTCCGGTGAGCGTGCCGAGATACTTGAAAGATCCCGCCAGCAGCTTTTAGTTACGATGGCGATAATATACACAGCAGGAATGGTCCTTCTTGCTGCTGTCTGGTACTTTTACATCAGACCGTTCAACAAACTCTCTGATTTTGCGAGCAGCGTATCCAAAGGCAACTTAGATGTCCCGCTCAACATGGACAAACATAATTATTTCGGTGCATTCACGGAATCTTTTGACCGGATGAGAGAAGAATTGAAGTTCTCTTCCGAGAGAGAAGCTGCCGCCTACAGGAGCAAGCAGGAACTGGTCGCAGAACTTTCCCATGACATAAAGACACCTGTCGCAACGATCAAGGCGACATGCGAGGTCATGGAGATCAAATACAAAGATCCGGATGTTATGGAGAAAGTATCAGTCATCAAATCAAAGGCAGACTCAGTCGAGCATCTTGTTGACAATATGTTCCGTGCGACCCTCGATGATCTCGATGAACTGAAAGTAACACCACGTGAGGAAAGCTCGCTCATAATAGATGACATGCTCAAAGACCTGCGTTTCTACGGTACTGTCGAACAAAAAGGTTCTGTCCCCGAGTGTCTCATCATGGCCGACAAGTTAAGACTGGAACAGGTCATCGATAACATTGCAGGCAATTCATTCAAGTATGCGGGAACCACGCTGGAAGTCGATTACAAGGCAGCGCAGGATAACATCCGCGTGATCTTATCAGACAGAGGTCCGGGCGTCCCGGAAGATGAACTTGCAATGCTCACGACAAAGTTCTATCGCGGATCAGAAGCAGCCGGTTCAGGAAAAGAAGGCAGCGGCCTCGGACTTTATCTCGCATCCCGCTTCATGGAAAAGATGGGCGGCGGACTTGAATTAAAGAACCGCGAAGGCGGCGGGTTTACGGCTGAGATCGTTATCAGGAAAGTGTAGCGCACGGTGTAGCAACCATATCAGCGAAATAGGACCCGCATCACTGCTATCAATATGCCTATAACGGCCATAACGATAACCGATATAAATACAAGAAATTATGGGAAAAATACTATTACGAAAATTATGGGATTAGCACTCTGCATATGATCACTTCTGTCTCTCAAAAACAAACTTTGAGTCACCCGGCATATTGGCGGTCATCTTATTTCCGTCAAATTTAACATCCTTCAGAAGGGACAGTCTCTCACTGACTTTTCCTTTTACAACTATTCTGAAATCATATGTGCCATTCTCTTTCTCAACAAGCGCGAGTTCCATGCCGACTTCTTTGCCGTTGATCTCTGCCGAAGTCGAATACCATGCGCGGTCACCTTCGATCGTATAAGCTTCATATGGTCCAGCATCTTCGCCTTTGAGAACCGTACCGTCAGCTTCGATTATCTGCGTCTTGACCCAGTTGCCGTCTTTCCCCTTTTTCGCGCAGCCTGAACAGATCATGACCAGCATCAGCGCGATAAGAACAAATAACAGATTCTTCTTTTTCATGATCACCCTCCAAATAATCCCAAAAGCTAATGAAACAATTATACAACTTCCCGGCGTTAACCAAACGTTAACCAAAATCATTCTTATAGAATTTGGGCATGCCAAAGAGCAAAAATGTAGTTACTGCATTTATAAATATAGGAAATTAGCATATTTTTCGAAGTTTGGTGTCATCCATTTCAAAAGTTTAGATAAACTGCTGATTAGTCTTTCAAACACGATATCGGAACGACAAAAACGCCATCCTCGCGTTTTTCAACGCAATTCGAGTATTCGGACGGTTTTTAGTCGAGTGTTTGGCAGCCTATATTAATCTTTGCGGACACACTGTTTATCCTAGAGTTGTCGCAGGCTTTGTGCGCTCAAATTCTTTCATCTCTTCTTCTCCCGCCTGCCAGATAACTTTTCCTTCCTTGGTAACAAGCTTGGTTATCTTACCTCTGTTACATAAAGGAATGTAATCGTATTCTTGTACGTTAAATATCTTCCTGTATACTGGTTTTACGGGGTCTAAGATCTTTTCAAGTAAAGTCGTACAGAATTCCACGGAATAAACACCGGTTTCAAGATCACCAGAAGAAGAAAAACCGAAGGAACCCTCTCCGTGGTAAACAATACTATACTTATCATCTATAAGTTCCAAGGTAAAATTCTTGCCGTCATAGGGGATATCGATCGTTTTGTTGGTAGCGTACATGACAAACAGGATTCCGGCCACAATGACTGCAAGAACCGCAACGGCTGCAGTCAACCCCTTCCATTTGGTCACTATCTTTTTAAGACCCTTTATGGGCTTCGAATCTTCTTTTCTAAGATCGGGGCTTAC
>JAIKZM010000165.1 GCA_024682215.1 Saccharofermentans sp.
ATGGGGTGTCTCAAAATGAGACACCCCATTTGCGTTGTTTTATGATAATTTTCGGCCGGAAGCAGATGGTCTGTGCTTTCATTTGGTACCACTGCAGTGTTGCTGTACATTCCGCCTTTTGTTTTTATTTCAATTTGTCCCTAAGTATGTCCCTACTATAGGGACGTTCTGCTGTACATTCAATAGCCGTCATAATTACGGGTATCTCGTTTTGAAAAAATATACTTTTGAGACAGCGTCTTTTTATCCGGAATATGGGCAAAATCACTCGAAATTGCGGTAATTCAATGACAAAAAGGTTACAAAAGCCTTATTTACCGCACTTTTGCGCAAAAAAGGAGAAAGCCGATGTTAAAATAAAGTAACATTCGACTTTTATAAGGAGGATTGGATTTGTATAAAGCTTTGGCCAAAGTCTTATGCGGAGTCATCAGTGCCACATGCACGCTTGGCTTCATTGGCATAGATGAACGGAATCCTGAGGATGAGAAGATCAATCTCCAGAGTCCGTCTCTTGTCTATGTAAGCATGGCCGGAAGATATGCAAATGCCGACGTTATAGCCAAACAGGAAGAGGCTGACCGTGTTGCGGAAGAAGCTGATACCGAGGAAGAGGCTAATGCGGCACGTATATACAATTCCGAATTCTTCAGTCTTGATAACTACACGATCACGGCGCCTGTAAACTATGAAGAGATCGCAGATAAGATCCGCGGCACCGAAGACGATGACAACAAGGAAAACTACGACGGTAATTCTCTTTGGGTTAAGAACCTTACAAAGGCTTACGCACAGGCGAGCACTTCTTCAAAAGTGCTGGGCAACGTAGGCAAGGGAACAAAGCTCATCAGGATATCCTATTCTGGAGACTGGTCATACGTAAGGCTTTCAAATGGCGTTAAGTGCTATCTTCCGTCGTCAGTCCTTTCCGGAAAGAAAGTGGCTACGCCGACTCCGTCACCGACGCCTTCGCCTTCACCCAAGCCGAAGAAAAAGAAACCGACTCCCAGGCCGACACCTAAGATCATTTCCAAGTCTTACAGTGCTACGGTTTATGCAGGTACAGCCATAGTCGCACGCAGCGGCCCCGGCATCGCATATTCAAAAGTTACGACACTTAAAGCCGGTACGGCGATCAAGGTCGTTGCCAAGACTAGCAACGGCTGGTATAAGTCTGACAAGGGCTGGTATGTCCTGAGTACGATTACCACGACCAAGAAAACGACTGTAAAGAAAGCTACGCCTACACCTAAGCCTTCAACGTCTTCGACCGTAAAGAGAGGCGACAAGTCAGGCGGTTTCGCAAAGTACATCAGAAGTTTCGTAGGATGCAGATATGTTTCCGGCGGTGCATCTCCGTCAGGTTTCGACTGTTCAGGTTTCACGATGTACTGCTATAAAAATTATTATAATATCAAGCTTCCTCACGGAGCGAACATGCAGACCAAGTATGGTACCAAGGTAAGCTTTGACAGCATGCAGGTAGGGGACATCATTTACTTCGACCACGATCACAACGGGAAAGCAGATCACGTCGGATTGTATGTCGGTAATGGTGAAATGGTGCATGCATCAGGAGTCAAGACGGGCGTTAAATGCGTCAGCGTCAGCAAGCTCAAAGATGTGTTTATGGTAAGAAGGATTCGATAATTGAAGATACGTACACTTAAAATCATTTCCGGTATTCTGACAGCGGTTACTACGCTGACACTTTTGGACCTCGGCGGAGGTAAAGGAGCACAGAACGAAATAAAGCTCCAGAGCCCGTCGCTTGTTTATGCCACTGTTTCAAACAGATTCTCCAACGCAAGTGTTTTCAACGGCGATGAGGATCTTGAAGAAGCAGAGCGCAGAGCGGAGGAAGCGGACACTGAGGAAGAGAGTGATCTTGTAAGGCTCAGCAATCCGGATGTGTTCAACCTGGATGACTATACGATCACGGCTCCTGCCAACTATGAGGAGATCGCAGACAGGGTCCGCGGTGAGGAGACCGGTGAAGACGACCAGGAGAAATACGACGGTAAATATATCTGGACCAAAGAACTGACCAAGATATATGCATCTGCCAATACGGCATCAAAAGTAGTCGGACACTGCAAAAAGGGCGCAAAGGTCGTCCGTATCTCTTATGACAGTGACTGGTCTTATATCAGATATAACGGCAGCAAGAAGGGCTACATCCTTACCAGGACCGTTTCATCCAAGAAGGTCAATACGCCGACACCTTCGCCGAAGCCTTCTAAATATTATATTCCGCAGCCCAAGAAGAATTGCGTTTACATCTTGGGAGACCTGGTCTATGCACGTTCCGGCCCGGGTGTGTCATATCCGAAGATGGCTTCTTACAGAAGAGGTACCGAGATCGTCGTGGCTTCAACGACAGGCAACGGATGGATAAAGACCGATAAGGGATATTACATTAAGAAGAGCCTTACGGTTAACTATCCGATCACATGGGATAAAAAGAAAGCAACACCCACGCCTACCCCCAAGCCTTCTGCAGCACAGCTCAGATTCATGAGGCTTTCCGGGTTCGTAAGATACGTAGGCGGATATGTCGGATGCAGATACGTTTACGGCGGTTCCACGCCTTCAGGTTTCGACTGCTCCGGTTTCAGCATGTATTGCTACTATAAGTATTACGGAATAAAGCTTCCTCACGGCGCAAACATGCAGATGCACCGCGGAAGAAAAGTAAGCCTCAGTGCGCTTCAGGCCGGAGATCTCATCTTCTTCGATCACGATCATAACGGCAGAGCGGACCATGTCGGAATCTATGTCGGAGGAGGCAAGATGGTGCATGCGTCCAACCCGAGAACAGGCGTAATCAGAGTATCCCTGTCCGGCAAGAAGGACATTATTGCGGCAAGGAGATATATCTGACGATTATTTAAGTCAGATCTCTGAAGACATCCTCTTTATTGCATCGGTAATGACATCGATGTCTGCTTCGAAATCGGACAGGCGTCTTGACTCGTTTGCCTGGTGACATACGTCTTCATGCCAGGGAGCCTGAAGTCCGAATGCGATGGTGTTCGGGATGTGGCGGGCATAAGTTCCTCCGCCTATTGCCAGAGGCTCGGAGTATTTTTCGCGGAAAGATTCCTCAAAGCCTGAATACTTCGACATGTTTTCGCTCCAGACTTCTGTCAGGATCTTTATCTCACGGGAATTCCTGTCTTTACATACAGGCGCCATAGAACTAGTTGTGCTTGCGCTCAAGCCGTATTTTCCGGCAAGCGTGGAAATGTGTTTTGTAATGTCTTCCATCTCATATGAGATAGGGCATCTGACATCGATTATGAGCGATTCTAGATCACGGGTGCACTTTAGGATCGAAGGGTTAGCCGTAACTGTTCCCGATTCGTCCCTGATGGTGCAACCGGTATATTCATAGTTCTTGCATGGGACGATCTCTTTGCTGATGAAGTCCAGCATGGGAGATTTTTTGAAGTCGAATCCTTCGGACGAGAGCTTTTTGCAAAGCTCGAAAATGGCATTTACTCCGAGTTCGGGTCTTGATGCGTGAGCCGTGCGTCCTTCTGCAGTTGTCTTTCCGTTACCGTAAGATACCCAGGCAGAAGCCGGCACCATGTTAGCTGCGCTGCCGCCGGCTGCGGAAACCTGTGAAGCGGGACCTGACACTTTAAGGTGCAGGATACCCTTTTCGGCATAGATGACAGGGAATTCGGCATCGGGTGTTATGGCAAACGTGGGGATCTCGCCGTGTTCCGCATAGTATTCAACACAGGAACATGTGCGTTCCTCATCCGTACCAAGTATCAGCCTAACGCGGCAAGGGAGGTCAAAGCCTGCTTCGAGCAACCTTTTCATTGAAAAGAATACTGCAGCGGCGGGACCTTTGTCATCGACAATTCCGCGTCCTTTGAAAAACTTTCCGTTGAATGTAAGGTCAAAAGCATCTGTCTGCCATCCGTCACCTGCGGGGACAACGTCAAGGTGGCATACGATGCCGAACATCTTGGAAGATGATTCGGGACCGATCTCGCACCAGCCGACACGTCCGTCGAGGATGCCGGTTCTCATTCCGCATTCTGAAGCACTGTTAAGGAAAAATTCGAGAGCCTCATAAGGGCCTTCTCCATACGGCTTGCCGGGCACGGGATCTCCACCGGTGCTGTTGATCGAGATCAGTTTTCTGAGAAATTCAAATTCGTAAACTGTAAGAACTGCCATAATGCATCCCCCGGAATCGTTATTGTTTCTATAATACAGCAAAATATGTGCATTTAAGCATAAGATGCCACTGTATTGCCTATCAGAATTTTTGATTTATTGTTTTTTTATTATATAATCGCGTCATGGAATTTTTGTTTTGGGACATAATCGAATACATTAACGGTGCGATTACATGCGCGATGAAAGATCCCGCAGCCACATTACTCGTTCTTATGCTCCTTTTGCTGGTGGTTATCACGCCGGGAAGAAAGAACGCCGAAAAAGTCCTGATACTGCTGATAATCTGTTTCATATATCTCATACTCACTTCAAACGTGCTTGCGAGAACTTACATTTATGCATACCGGCGGTATTCTTTTAAATTGTTCACGGGCGATTTTTATGAGATGCTCGAGAATATCCTTTTATTCTTCCCGTTGGGAATGCTTATGTGCGGACTGGATTTCAATACCAGGCCTGTACATTATTTCAAGGAAAGAAAGTCTTACCACTTTATCAGATTCATTATCAGCATGGCTTTTGCCGGCGTGTTCACATGTGTTATCGAGCTCCTTCAGTTCAATCTGAGAGTAGGTGTTTTCACCCTTGATGACATACTTTGCAATACCTTTGGCGCAGCTTTGGGTTACGGCATCGTATTTGCCTCGATCATGATCGCGCGCAAGCTCAAAAAGAGTAAGGCTGTTGCCGGAAAAGAGCAGGCAAATGAGCAGCAGACAAACGCATGATACTGCGGGAAGCGGACTGTGGAAGGCTTTCGCTGCCATAGTCTTTATCATTCAGGCGCTTGCTTCTGCGGCCCTGTGCATCAAGGCGTTCTCGCTCGGAATGATCCCGGACAAATACCTGTACGGTCTTGTCATCGCTCTCTGGCTTGTTCTTATGATCAGTGCACTCCTGCTCTTTGTCGGTACAGACAGGCCCGTTAATGCATCGCTTGCAGTTAAACGGGCATTTGCGGTAGTGATTGCGGCGGCCATCTGTTTTACGGCAGTTACGGGTTATAAAGCACTCAGCAGCGTCAAGACTGCCGTTGACGAGGTTACGGCAGACAATATCGCCTCCGGAGAAGCTCCGGTTGCTTTCATGAACCTGTACGTGAACGCAAAAGACCCTGCAAGAACGGCTTCAGACTGCAAGAGCTATGTTGTCGGGACCGCGGTAGGGGAGAATGCGAGAAACTCCAAGGCTGCGCTCAACAAGATGGCCGTAGAGACCGGAACAGCGGTGAAGTCCAAGGAGTATGCATCCGAGGAGGATCTTATCTACGCTCTTTACAGAGGAAAACTCCAGGCGGTGATCATCAATTCCGCCAAAGCCGAGATTCTTACCGAAACGACCGAATTTGAAGGCTTTATCGGAAAGGCAAGGCTCATAAAGGAATATGACATCACAGAATCGGATCTTGAGTTCATACCGGGAAAACCGGAGGAAACTTCTGATACAAGAGAAACAAATCCGATTCAGAGCGATCAGGCGGTAGAGGGAGGCATTACCACAACGCCCTTTATCCTTTACATCAGCGGATCTGACACCAGGAACAAGCAGTTCAAGACTTCCAGAAGCGACGTCAACATACTCATGGTCGTCAATCCGAAAACAAGGCAGATCCTGCTTTTAAATACGCCGCGTGACTATTACATCCCGAATCCCAAAAGCGCTGAAGGAGAGCGTGACAAGCTTACGCATCTTGGCCTTTACGGCGTCGGATGCTCGATGCAGGGCCTTGGAGATCTTTACGGCTGTACTGTCAATTATTCCGCGCAGATCAATTTCACCGGCCTTGAAACGCTGGTTGACGAGCTCGGAGGGATTACTGTGGATAATCCTCAGGAATTCTCTGTCATCAACGGATATCACTACAAAAAAGGCAAGATAACTCTTAACGGCAAGGAAGCTCTTGCTTATGCCAGGGAGCGTCACGCGTTTACGGCGGGCGACAACATGCGCGGCCAGAACCAGATGCGAATCATTACGGCGATAATCAACAAAGCCACTTCCAACAAGTCGAAGGTCCTGATGAATTACAGCGGCATATTGAACGCGCTTTCGGGAATGTTCAAGACCAGCCTTCCTTCGTCGGATATCGAAAAGCTGGTCAAGATGCAACTGACTGACATGGCACAGTGGAAGATCACCACTTATGCGGTTACCGGAAAGAACGGCTCGGAGACAACATATTCATCACCCAACTATAAGGCTTATGTCATGTGGCCTGACGACAGGTCGGTTGCCGAGGGAGCTTCAAAGATCAGGAAGGTCATGGACGGAAAGATCCTGCCGTAAATCTCTTTATAATTTTATTTTTAATATAAAGAGTGTTGTGGTAGTATTATGCAGGCAAGAAAAATACTCAAAGGGAGAGGCTTGAATGTATAAGGTCTGTCATATGACAAGTGCGCACCCGAGGTACGATCCCCGTATTCTCGAAAAAGAATGCACTTCCCTGGCAAAAGCAGGCTTTCAGGTCTTTCTTATCGTAAATGACAGCAAAGAGAACGAGCAGGTTAACGGTGTTAACATCGTATCCACCGGGATGACTTTTTCAGGACGCAGGGCGCGTATGACAAAGGGCGCGAAAGCCGTATACAAAAAAGCATTGGAATTTAACGCAGATGTTTATCATTTCCACGATCCCGAACTGCTCCCTTACGGGCTGAAACTCGCAAAAGCGGGAAAACACGTTATCTATGACAGTCACGAGGACTGTTATAAGCAGATAAGCATCAAGACATATATTCCCGGTATCATAAGAAAGCCGGTGGCAAAGATATTCCTGAACTATGAGACCAAGGTCTCCCAAAAGGTTGATGCCGTTATATTCCCGGCACCCAGCCCTGACGGGAACACGATATTTCACGGCCGCTCGAAAAGAGACGTCCTTATCGGAAATCTTCCGATCCTCGGAAGTGACAGGGAAGTGGATGTCAGATCAAATCTTTCCCAAAAGACCATATGCCAGACAGGCATCCTGACCGCTGCCAGGGGCGTTACCGAGATGATCATTGCCGGTTACAGGACAGGATCAAAGGTAATACTCGCAGGACGCATCGCGGATTCCTATCTCGAAACGCTCAAGAGCATGCCCGAATTTGTTTGTGTCGATTACAGGGGCGTTGTCAAACATGATGAGGTAAAGAAGATCTTTAAAGAGTCAGCGATCGGTTTTTCGGTCCTTCATAACGTCGGACAGTACAAGGATCTGACGAACCTGCCGACCAAGGTGTACGAATACGGATCTTACGGCATACCGATAATCGGTTCCGTTACACCGCCTTCACTCAAGAGTTTCCTTGAAGATAACCACTGCGGCATCGCGGTCAATGCCGATAATGTCGATGAAATTGTAAATGCACTCGATTATTTATATAATCATCCGGATGAAGCTGTAGCCATGGGAATGAACGGCAAAGCGGCCGTTGAACGGGACTACAACTGGGAAAACGATGCTGATAAGCTCACAGCGCTTTATAAAGAAATACTCGAAGAATCAGTATAAAGGAGAAAAACCAATGAAATACGCTCTGATCGGATGCGGAAGGATCGCAGTAAATCACGTTAAGGCAGTAAATAACAACAATCTTGAGTTTGTTGCGGCATGCGATACCGTTCCCGAAAACATTGATATCCTTTTCGGCAAGCAGGAGCCGGTCAACAAAGACGGTATTGCCAGATACACGGATTATAAGCAGATGATCGAAGAACATCCCGAGATAGAGCTCGCTTCCATTGCAACTCCTTCAGGTATCCATGCGGAGATCGCACTCTACTGCATCGATCACGGCATCAACGTCATCATCGAAAAGCCCATGGCAATGAACATTGCTGATGCTGACGAGATCATCAGGCGTTCAGAGGAAAAGGGTGTGGTCATATCAGCGTGCCACCAGAACAGATTCAACGTAGCTGTCCAGAAGATGAGAAAAGCTCTGGAAGCAGGAAGATTCGGCACCATCTCACACGGCAGCATCCATGTAAGATGGAACCGTAACAAGGCATATTACGATCAGGCTCCCTGGAGAGGCACCTGGCAGGATGACGGCGGATGCCTCATGAACCAGTGCATCCACGGGATCGATCTTTTGAGATGGATGATGGGCGGCGAGGTTGATACCGTTTACGGCGTAACACGTCAGCAGTTCCACGACTATCTCGAAGCCGAGGACGTCGGAATGGCAGTCGTTACATTCAAGAACGGCGCCGTCGCGACCATCGAGGGCACTACTAACGTTTACCCCAAGAACCTTGAAGAGACTCTTTATCTGTTCGGTGAGAAGGGAACGGTAAAGATCGGCGGAACTTCCACGAACAACATCGATGTCTGGGATTTCGCTGACGAGACTGAGGAAGACATTGCAAACAAGGATCTCAAGGAAGCTACCAGCAACGTTTACGGCAACGGCCACACAAGCCTTTTCGCAGACGTCATGGATTCCATCACCAATCATCACAAGCCTTACGTTGATGCCGTTGCAGGCAGGAACGCACTCGAGATGATCCTTGCGATCTACAAGTCCATGAAGACCGGTGAGCCCGTAAAGCTTCCTCTTAAGGACTTTGCAAGCACGGATATGAAAGGAACATTCTGAGTTTTATGGAATACAGAGATTTAAAGAAGCAGTATCAGGTGCTTAAGAGCGATATCGATGCAGGTATCATCGATGCCTGCACAAAAGCGCAGTTTATCGGAGGCCCCGTAGTAAAGGAACTTGAGCAGCAGCTTGCTGAATACTGCGGTGTAAAGCACTGCATTTCCTGCGCAAACGGAACCGATGCGCTGCAGCTTCCTCTCATGGTATGGGGGATCGGAGCGGGCGATGTTGTTTTCGTACCGGATTTTACTTACTTCAGCTCAGGAGAGGTCGTAGGCGCAGTCGGCGCAACGCCTGTTTTTGTTGATGTCGATCCCGAAACATACAACATGGATCCCGTTAAGCTCGAAAAGGCCATTGAAAAGGTCATATCTGACGGCAAATACACGCCTAAGGCAGTCATCGCGGTTGATCTCTTCGGCCTTCCGGCTGATTTCGATGCCATCAGACCCATTTGCAGGAAATACGGCCTCTATCTTCTCGAAGACGGTGCGCAGGGTTTCGGCGGCGAGCTTCACGGAGCTAAGGCATGCTCTTTCGGTGACATCTCGACAACGTCATTTTTCCCTGCAAAGCCTGTAGGCTGCTATGGCGACGGCGGCGCAATCTTCACTGACAATGACGAATGGGCAGACCTGCTCAGGTCTTACGCCGTTCACGGCAAGGGTGCCGATAAATACGATAACATCCGTATCGGAATGAACAGCCGTCTCGATACCGTTCAGGCTGCTGTTTTGAAGGTTAAGCTCAAAGCTTTCGCAGATTATGAGCTCTCCGACATCAACAAGGTCGCAAAGCTCTATACCGAAATGCTCGAAGGCATGGATCTCATCCTGCCCGTAATACCCGATGATTATCTTTCTTCATGGGCACAGTATACTGTCAGGCTCCCCGAGAGAGTTGACAGGGCTGATCTTCAGGCAAAGCTCAAGGAGAAGGGAATACCTTCAATGATCTACTACAAGAAGCCGATGCATCAGCAGGGCGCTTTCGCAGGAACATACAGCGCTGAAGCCGACTGCCCCGTAACTGTCGGAATCTGCGACACGGTGCTCAGCCTTCCGCTCGATCCTTATAAGACCGAAGCTGACGTCAAAGCGGTAGTTGATGCCTTAAAGGCATATCTGTAAAATAACTTGGAACCAATAACAAAGGAGCGATCGTTATGAGATTTGACGATATCTATCAGGGACTTATAAACGGAACCGATAAGCTTGCACTTGTCGGCCTCGGCTATGTCGGAATGCCTATTGCCGTTGAATTTGCAAAGCACATCAAGGTAATCGGATTCGATATAAACGAAAAGCGTGTTCAGGAATATGCAAACGGCATCGATGCCACGAACGAGGTAGGCGAGGCCATCAAGAACACGACAGTCGAATTCACGTCTGACGCGACAAAGCTCAAGGAAGCAAGATTCATAGTCGTAGCTGTCCCC
>JAIKZM010000045.1 GCA_024682215.1 Saccharofermentans sp.
TTCATTCCGACGGGTCACGAATACTACTATATTGTCTGGATGAAGGACGGATCCTTCATGCCGATATCTGTTTCCAAGAAGGAAGACAGGGAGTATCTGGAAAACCTTACGAATGCCACATACGATTACATCGACAAAAAGTCACAGGACATCGCGGTGCAGCCCAGAACGTTCATAGGTACGGTCAAGTCACAGGAGACAAAGGCCAGGAATTATTATGACCAGGCTTTGACCAGACTGAATATCAAGGGTAATACAACAAAAACGATCTACTACGAACTGATGGACTGCAGTTCCTCAAAAACACATTACAGGCTTCTTGCCGGCGGCGTCCTGCTGATCCCCATATTTGGCTATGCCGTAGCTTTTGCCGGTATCGCCAAGAGGAAGAAGATGATGGCTTCCAAAGAAGAGGAATTCCTTCCCAAGTGATCAGGCGCCCGCTGCAAAAAGGGCATTGGAAAGAGGAACTATAAGCCTTGCGTTAGGCTCGTTGAGAGACACTTTGAAGCAGGGCTTTTTCTCACCCCTAAGGAAGATCTGTGCCTGGTGATCCATTGCGAAATTGCTGACGTTTGCAGCACCGAAATTATCCTTATCTACAGTTAAGGTCTGCTTTCTCTTTTCGAAAGTGATCTTGTCTTTGGTGATCGTAAGACCGCAGATCCTTACCGTGGAACCGCTTTCGATCCTGTCTATGATGCGCTCGAAGACCTTCCGCAAAACAATATCGTACATGGGTCCGGCCACCGGATCGAACTCGTTCTTTACTCTCTTGTAACTGCCGATCCCGTATGCGGAATACCCCATGCGCTTAAGTTCGTGCTTTGTTCCGTCGTATGTCGTGAAACTGAATCTATAAGTGAAAGACTTGCTGAAATAGATGACGATCTGTGAATCGTAATCCAGTGCTTCAGACTGGAATACTGCTATGTCGTCATACCTGACGACATCCCCGTTTATGTCGACATAGGTGTCATAAAAAGTGACCTTTTTCCGGTCCTTGTCATAGGGTACTATGACCCTTCCGTCGTTATACTGAAATTGCTCCGATTCTTCCACGCCGGCATCTCCGTTTATCTGAAATGTATTTAAAATTCTATCTTTCATGCCGGGTTATATCAAGATGCCGCGATTTATAGTGACAAAAAGAGTAAAAGTGAAGAGCGATATTGAAACGTTTGTCGCCATCGTGATACGATTTGAAAAGAATAACCCAACGGAGGTTCCGACATGAGCAATCTCGATCACAGAAAATCCACCAGGACAATTAAAGTTACTGATACTAACGGCATGCCCGTTAAGAATGCCAGGCTGAGATTGCTTCAAAAGAGCCACGAGTTCCTGTTTGGCTGCGGAGGATTTGATTTCCTTCCCCTGACGAATGCAGAAGACGAGAAGGTCAGAGCGCACTTTAAAGATCTCACGGATAAATGGCTCAAGATCTATAACTATGCGACACTTCCTTTCTATCTCGGCGGATTTGAGCCGGAAGAAGGCAAGCCTGAGACAAAGAGCAGGATGAATGCCGCCATGTATCTTAAGGAGAGGGGAGTTACGGTTAAGGGACATCCGCTTGTCTGGCACACTGTATGTGCTGACTGGTTGATGGCTTACGATAACAAGACGATCCTCGAAAAACTCCTGGGGAGGATCGACCGTGAAGTCACGGATTTCAAGGGCATCATCGACAAGTGGGACGTTATCAACGAGGTCGTCATCATGCCGATCTTCAACAAGTACGACAACGCAGTCACGAGGATCTGCAAGGAATACGGCAGGGTACCGCTCGTGAAGGCTGTTTTCGATGAGGCAAAGAAGATGAATCCCGGTGCGGAGCTCCTTCTCAATGACTTCAACACAACGAGCAAATACGAAGAACTTATCGAGGGATGCCTTGATGCGGGCGTACCCATTACCACGATCGGCATACAGTCACATCAACACCAGAAATACTGGGGACCGGATAAGATCTACGACGTTCTCGAAAGGTTTTCGAGATTCGGTCTGCCGATCCATTTCACCGAAAACACTCTCACTTCGGGTGATTATCTCGTACCCGAGGAACTTGATGACCTCAACGATTTCCAGGTAACTGCTGAGGAATGGCCTTCAACGCCAAAGGGCGAGGAGCGCCAGATGAAGCAGATGGAGGAGATGTACAGGATCCTTTTCGAGCATCCGCAGGTCAAGGCGATCACGGGCTGGGATTTCACGGACGGAATGTGGCTTAATGCGCCGAGCGGAGTCGTACGCCGTGACGGCACGGTCAAGCCTTCATACGAGCTCCTCGACCACCTGATCAACCACGAATGGCATACGGATGAGACCGTCATTACTGACGGAGAAGGAAATGTTACCGTTACAGGCTTCAAGGGCGGTTATGAGCTGATCCCTGAAGATACTGCGGTTGCGCTTTCTGCTGATTCCAAGGAATTTACCCTTTAAGCTGCCGGGTGCCAGAACACCCAGACGAATACGTATCCCGCGATAACCGCTGCGAGCGTGAACGGGATACCTATCTTCATGAAGTCGCGGAACCTGACTTCGTATCCTTCTTTTCTGAGCATGCCTACGCCTGCGATGTTAGCGGATGCTCCGATGGGAGTGAGGTTGCCGCCTAATGTCGCGCCGACGAGCAGTCCGAAGAACAGAAAATAAGGTTCGATGTTCATCGAATTTGCAACACTTGCGAGGATCGGGAGCATCGTTGCGGTATAAGGGATGTTGTCGATGAATGCTGATATGATGACCGAACCCCATACTACGATCGTGAAGAGAAGGAACATGTTGTTGCCGCCTGCCTTGGCGATAAATCCCGCAACATCCTTGATGACTCCTACTTCATTGATGGCTGCGATGACA
>JAIKZM010000070.1 GCA_024682215.1 Saccharofermentans sp.
TCATCTCCAGTTAGCGATCATCTCAACAATGGAGATGCTCTGCCAAAGCCTGTAACCGTGTATGGCCAGAGCCGTTGTGACTGCTATCCCCGCAAGTGTGACCAGAGCGAGTATTATCAGAAAAGTCTTGTCCTTCATAAAGACGCCTCACATGTGAGCTACGCCGTTGGCAAGACTGACGATAAGCCAGATCTCGATTGCCAGGGCAAATAAGGATACCGATGAAAGGATCCCGAACACGATCAGTTTCGTCGGTCCTCTTTCTTTTTTCTTCACCTTAGGGATCTGGACCAGCGCCATTATCAGAAAGGTAATGAAAGAAACCGGTATTCCGAAAACAAAACAGAAAATGATCAATTCAATTAAAATGCCAAATATATCGGTAAATATATCCATAAAAACCTCCAAACAGCCGCATGTTCGTATGGTGTAATTTTACACTATTTTGGCATTTTTGCAAGCGGCAGATTCAAAGCGGCTTTCTGCTGTACGCATCAAAAAGACGGTTCCCCTTACCTGCTCCGCCGGTAAAATAAACATTTCCGATAAAGCACAGGTGTCCGTTCCTGGCGATAAAAGGATCGATATACTTGTAAGAAGCCCTCTTAACATTGGCATTTACGCATTTCTTTACTGTTTCGGCAGGCGCCGGAGCACCTGCTCCGAAGGCTTTATAAGCATCTTTGGCATTGGATATGAACTTTCTGCTCGAAAAACCATAGAGCTTTACGACGGTACTGTCTTTAACAAGCCGTCCCGAAGATATCAAAATGTTATAGGCTTTGTAGTTGTCGTAAGAATCCGTATCGTGATTTGCGATATGAACGAGGATCGAAACAAGCTTATCGGTAACATGGTATGTATATGTTATCGCACGCGCATTGGCGCCCTTCGTGGCAAATTTGCCGAGTTCGCTCTTCATTCTCCTGTTTGCCGCACCGGTGTTCTTTCCGGTTATCGAGACCTTCGGTATCTTGTAAGGATACTTCTTTCCGCCGATGACAGCAGTCTTGCTGACCTGATTGCTTACCTTTATCACCATCTTGGGCGTCGGCTTGGGTGTTGTCGAGCCGCTGGGCCTTATGACATAAGGTGTCGGGGTCGGTTTTCTGTCAATATACTCCCTGACGTTAAGAGTCTCCCTCGTCCTGTAATACGAGTTGGATTCGACCGAATACTGGGTAACATATGTCTTTCCCGATTTCCTGTTTATGTGATAACGGAGCAGAGCACCTGTATTGGACTTGAACATAATCATGATCTCGTTCTTGCTGCTCGTTGCGATCCCCCATGTGCAGGGCACCTTGTCCTCATCAAGTATCTTCTGGAGATTCTTTATCTTGAAATACAGATAATTCTCAAATCCCTCGAGCGCCTCTTCATCAGTAAGCGGCTTGGACGGTTCTGTTTCAGAAGGAGTTGTCTCGGGAACCAGTTCGGAGTACTTCGGTGTATCAGTGCTATTTACTGCTGAAGCGACAGTTGTTTCAGCAGCACTCTCAGATGATCCGTCACTATTCTTGGGAGTTTTGCCAAACGGCGTCACGGAACATGCGCACACAATAAATGCGCATAGAACCACCAATACAGTTAACCTAAAATGCCTCATATATATATCCCCAACCCCGCATAGAATTATATATGCCGAGCACGTGACTTTCAATCTTTCAGGTCACCTTGGTCAGACAATTCAGCAATATTTGTTGATTTACATTGCATTTTTCCTGCGCAAATACACGAAAACTGATCCCCGGAGCTATACCCTTACCCTGAATAGTCCGTGGCGGTTGCAGTAAGCGTAAACATACTTCACGCGGTCGATCTTGAATCTTGCCTCTGCATTGCCTTCAGGATAGAGCTTTACAAACTGTACGCGGTGGTCCGATACCGCTGCCAGAAAAGAGATGTAATGACCCTTTTCCATTGCGTGGCTTACAGATACGAAGTATTCATCCTCGATGCGTTCCACGCTGATATCATGGTCTGGATCACATTCCTCGGGTTCAAGCGGCGGCAATGTGATCCCGCAGCAGCTGATAAGCGCCTCGCCTGTTGAACGCACAGCGTTTCCGCAGACAGGACATACATAGAACCGGCTCTTTAACATGTTCGAGGACTGATTTCCGTTCCGGATATCCTCGCCCGAAAGCAGTTCTATCACCGAAATATCCAGAGCCTTCGCCAAAGACTCCAAAAGGCTTATGTCCGGAAAACCCTGCCCGGTCTCCCACTTGCTTACAGCCTTGCTGCTGACAAACAGTCTGTCCGCCAGTTCCTCCTGTGTCATCTTCTTACTCTCGCGGAGCTTTCTTATGACAGCTCCCGTAACGTATTTATCCATGGTGTCTACCTCCTTGTGAGGCAAGCGTAACACACGCCCGGAAACGATTGTACCTACGCTTCGTGGAGTCAGATGCCAAGACTTTCCATTATCTCTTTTGCCCTTTTGAGAACAGGCAGCTCACGGTTGCAGATGAGCCTTCCGAGCGCGGTCTCCCTTCTCTTTTCATACTCGCTTACGGCTTCATCGTAAGTCATCTTCAAAGTGGAAAGATGAAAGTCCTCGATCTCCTGCTTCGTCATGTTCTTATCGCCGAAAGAGATCACTTTGCAGAGAAAGTAGTTGTTGATGTTGTGACGGTGGATCAGGTTGTAATGATCACTTACCACTCCGATCCTGCATACCACTTCGGTCTCGGCGCCAAGTTCCTCTTTAAGTTCGCGCTTTATGGCGGTATTTAGGTCTTCGCCCTCTTCAACGCCGCCGCCCGAGGTCTCGATCAGAGTCGCCTTGCCGAAATAGTCATCGCGGTTGACCCTTACAAAGTAAAAGGATCCGCCGTCGTCAAAAACGATTGCCCGCGCAATCTGCCTGTCCTGTTTGGTATATTCAAACGGCCATTCATTGTCCTGAAGTTCAAGGTTAAGTTCTTCCATTTTATTCCCCCGTAGGAACGTCGTCGTTAAGGCTCTTGTTTCTGTAGTTCAGATTCGTGCGCAGCGAATAACCCTGAGATTCCCAGAATGCATTGGCACGGTCATTATCCTTGAAGACAAGGCCGAAGATCTTGTTGATGCCTTCCTTTTTCAAAGCTTCCTCCGCACAGGATACAAGACACGCCGCAATGCCCATACGGCGGCAGTCAGGATGAACGCACATATGGTGTATTATCGCACGGCGTCCGTCATGTCCCGTAAGGATCACGCCTATTATCTTTCCGTCCTTCACTGCGGCAAAACATGTAGCGGGATTTCTTTTAAGATACTTTTCGATTCCTTCGCGTGAATCATCCACGGGATTTAATGCCCTGCGGCTCTGCTCGGTGAAATTCCACAGTTCAAGCAGCGCATCGTAATCAGCAATGGTAACAAGCCTTATTTCGTAGTCCATAGTTTATCCGTTCATAATTAGTTTTCCCAATTCTATCACTATGCCCGAAATGATAAAATTACAGGAGAGATATAAACGGCTCCGCTACTGTTTCACGAATCCGGAGGAAACACCTATGACGAGAAGAGAATTTCTGAAAACAAAAGAAATGAAAAAGCTCCGGGCCGGCATCACCGCGGCTGCAGCTCTAGGCTATGCCGTTGCCATCGGCTCCGTTATCGTGAACATTATCCAAAGTCAAAACTACAACGTGATCATCGATGCCGTCTTCCTTGTCGCAATGTCTCTTTTGATCCACCTGCTCCAAAGCCGTGTGGCAGCCATCCTGCTCAGTATATATGCCGTGACCAACATCGCCGTCATGTTCTATATGACCGGAAAGCCTGGCGGTGTTATCGTTCTCGCCATCGCAGTATATGCCGTTATATGCACTTTCAAGTTCAACAAAGCGTGGAAAGAACACAAGCGTTCAGCATCAGTTCAGGAGTAACGCCGGCTCTGCTCCAGCCTCTTTATTCCTATTTTGCCCCTTTGCATTCCTTATCCCTCAACAGTGTTCTGCTCGAGCTCTCTGATCTTCTTTATCCTCGACATGATCACAGCTGCGACGGTAAGGCATATTCCCGAAAACAGGATCGTAATCGAAGAACCCTGACCTACGCCGCCTCCGGTGATCCTTCCGATGGCATCTGCGGTAACACCGCATAGTGCATATGCGGCAACATAACCGAGCTGTGAGATGAATCCGATGAATCCCCATGCCCTTCCCTGAAGCTCGTCGGGAATGTTCGTCCTTGCAAGATAGTCAAGGCTGTTATTGGCAAACGGAAGCGCTGCAAAGAAAAGAAAACCGAACATGCAGATAAGTATCTTGTTCTGAGTGACCGCAAACAGCGTCATTCCTATTCCGGACACCGCAAGGCCCATCCAAAGCGCTCTCACGAAGTGCTTCTTTATGCCCCTGATGCCAAGGATGATGCCCGTTACGAGCATTCCCGAAGCTGCCAGAGTCTCAACGACACCGAGTGTCTTGGAATCCGCAAACGAGAGAACGAACGATTCCGCCAGGACCTGGAACACGCCCATGAAAAGGCAGATCAGAGATGATGCCACTACAAGGACCAAAAGTCCTTTTTTGCCGGAGACCGCTTTCCATCCATCCTTCATGGACTTGAAGAAGGGCTCGGGATCCTTGGGTGCACTTGTCTTTAATCCGTGTCTTACGACTGCCGCTGCGACGACCGTAAGGAAAAATGTGCAGATGTCTATTATGAGGATGAGCTTTATGTCGCTGACCGCAAGAAGGAACCCTGCGATAACGGGCGAGAAAAGATATCTCGCGCTTCCTGCCATCGATACCAGGCCGTTTGCTTTGGAATACTGCTCCTTAGTCAGAAGATCAGTTATGGTTGCTGTGTAGGAAGGCTCAAGAAGCGCCGAGAATACTGAGCTGATCGTAGTACCAACATATATCTGCCAGAGAGCCGCATCGCCTTTTAACATGCAGATGAGAATGAACAATACGCCGAGGCCTGACAGACCGTCGCCGATCATCATGAGAAGGCGCCTGTCATATCTGTCAGCCAGAACGCCCGCGGGCACTTTAAGGACCAGAGCGGGAAGGAATCCGAGAAGCGTAAGAAGAGCCATGTCGGCAGCACTACCCGTTTTCTGGAATATGTAAAGACCGAGACCGAAGCTCGTAAGGCCCCCGCCGATCGAAGAGATCAGCTCGCCCGCCCAGAGCAGAAGAAATTTTCCGTAATTGTTCTTTGTATCAGTCACAGCAAGTCACCTTCCGTATTTGATGACTTTACTTTACACTCGGGGCTTTGTGAATACTTTAGTTAATTATTGTCTATTCCTTAAATAATCCTTAATTCGCGAAAAAACAGCAGCCGGACATTTACTCCGCTGCTGTTCAGTCACTTGAAATGATCCTTCCTGTTAAACGGCGCCGTCATGAAGCTCACAACCTTGCACGTGCAATAAAGCAGATAACGGCAGCGGCCACGAAAACACCCGATGTGACGAAAGCAATGACCATCCTGCGGTTAAGCCTTGCGTAGAGTTCCGCCGATCCGTCGAGCACATGAAAATAGCTGTACCTAAACAGCAGAGCCAGCGCCAAAGAGATTACACAGGCAACGATGATGACTATTCCGATGATCAGTAACGCTTTTTTCATACTCTCCGTCCTCTTTCTATTCCCTTCCTTTACATCCCAATTATAGCTGAATCCTCCGTTTATCAAAGTGAAACCCGGATACGGTACCGTATCCGGGCTTCTGGTGTGGTGGGCGTTGTAATGAAGTTTTGTTGGCTTCGATGTTATTATTTCACTATAACCTGAAACCATCCTTAAAAATCCCAAGTGATTATTTAACTCTTATCTTAAAAGTAACTGTCTTTGTCGATGAAGACTTATAATTGCTGTTTCCGGCCGCCGTGACCTTAACCTTTATCTTGTAGGTTCCCTTTCTGAGTTTTTTCTTAATGGTCACTTTGCCGCCCTTGCTTATGGTGATCTTCTTGTTGCCCGATTTCTTCTTAAAGATCAGAGTGCCCTGACCCCTGTTGGTAAAAGAGATCACACTGGTATAAGGGATCTTGATCTTTGATTTTTTCAGTTTGGAATACTTAACGGTATATTTTTTGCCGGCCTTGATCTTCAGGGGATTTGCCGCCTTTACGATCCTGAACTCGCCAAGATCGTCAACGGATCCTTTATAGAGGTTCTTGAACTTTATTCCAAGCGAATATGTTCCTACATTCTTAGCTTCTTCAACGGTATTTCCGCTGCTGTCCTTGATAACGAAAGTATAATTCTCGGGTGATATTATCCCTCCGTTCGCATCAGTTGCCTTTACCAGAGAAGTAAGAGCACTGCCGGTATATGTAAACTGGGACGCAGCCAGTTTAACCTCTGCTATGTGAGGGATGTCCTCATCTCTGATAACCTCTTTGCAGACAGTACATGTCGTCTTGACATGTCCGTCTTTGTCAAAGGTAGCCGGAGTTATCACATTCTTTTCCTTATGTGCGGCGGGAATGATCCAGCTGTCCTTTTTTATCTCCTGCTCGCCGTTTTCATCAGCAAAAAATCTGCCGCACCCGGTACATGTCCAGTATTCGCTGTTACCGTTTTCGGTACATGTTTCCGCATGTGCCTTTATTCTTTCAAGTTTATGTCCCTTGGCGGGAATGATGATGCTTTCCTTATCGAGTTCTTGGGTTCCGGCCTGATCCGCAAAGAACTTGCCGCATCTCGTACATTTCCAGTATCCGATGTTTCCGGCTGCAGTACATGTAGCTTCCTTGGCGGCTACCTGAGACATTGCATGTCCGAGCTTTGGAATGATCCAGCTGTCCTTCTCGATCTCCGTCTTGCCGAGTGAATCCTTATAGTACTTTTTGGTGCTCTCACTATACCAGTAGGCGGTATTGCCGTCTTCAGTACAGGTCGCGGCTTTTGCAGGTACCATCTTGATATCCTTGATGGCTGAAGACGGGATCGGAACAGATGAAGGCGCATTTCCGGTGTTGCGTTCTATCATTGTGCTGAGGGCATACTTCAGTTCTTCGCGTGTAACTCTGCCGCGGGGATAGACTTTGTTTCCTTTTTTGTTGGGAAGCAGGAACTGCCACTGGATCGACCATGTGAAAGGTCCCCAGGCGTAGTAGTCTATGTTTTTGAAATCATCGAACCAGTCAGTTCTGCCATAATCGAAGGCAGTCTTGTCTTCGTTGGTGAGTGCAGTATACCTGTGCATCATGAGCGCGAGGTCCTGCCTGGTTACTAATTCGCCGACTCCGAAATTATCGGAGCAGACATTGGGATAACCCAAAGCTATCTTTTTGCTCTGTCCCCACTTAAGGGCATTCTCATACCATGAACCTTGCTCAACATCCTTGAAACCGGTTGAAAGGCCTTTAACGCTCGGTTTTCCCGCGAGTTCATACAGGGTCTGCATGACCATCTCACGTGTCATGAAATCTTCAGATGAAGAGTGTTCGTCATTTATGTCGAGGGTGCTGTCCGGACTGTCTTTTGCTCCATCAAAAGTTGTAATGATCTTTTTGCATTCTTTTGAGTCGAGGCAAAGGAAATATTTGAGCTCATCTCCGAATTCGTCGCTTCCTCCGTAATTGATCGTATAGGAATAGCCACGGACATTCGGCCAGGTTTCTTTTACCCCTTTTGCATATGTCTTAAGAAGACGTGTGTTGTTGCCGATGTTTATCGACGCGAAATCATTTATGAAAGCCTGAAGAAAATACATCTGAGGGTTATGGCTGATATCCAGTTCCGGTAACTGGCAGCTTCCGCAATCCAGATATGCAAGTCTCGGATTCTTTGACAGATCAAGCTTATCCAGTTTGTTGTAGCTTACAACGAGTTTCTGGAGCTGCGGGTTGTGTGTCACATCAACTTCGGTTACGCCGTTGTTTGCACAGCTGTAGAACTGCAGTTCAGGCAGATGGCTGACGCTGACATTGCCAAGATCGGGGTTATCCCAGATGTTAAGGCGCTTGAGCTTTGTATTCTGGGAAATGTCGATCGATGTCATTTTGTTCCTGAAAGCATCCAGATGTGTCAGATATTTATGTTCGCTGAGATCGAGCGTATGCAGTGCGCATGAACCGCACATGAGGTGCTCGAGTTTAGAGTTTTTGGCAAAAACAAGCTTACTGAGTTCCGGATTCGTATTGCACTCAAGATAAGCCATATTAGGGTTGTTTGAGAAATCAAGTGATTTCAGCTTGCAGTCAAAGCAGTATACCCACTCTAGCTCCGGATTGCCTGAAAAATCAAGTGAAGTCAACGGATTGCCGGAACACCATACACCGTGGAGATCCTTATTCTGCTTCAGATTCATCGAGCTGATGCTGTTGTCGGCACACCACAATCCCTGAAGCGCGAAAAAGTGTTCGACACCCTTGATGTTCTTTATGCCTGCGCCTTCACATTCAATGTTGATAACTCTCGATATCTCTGTAGAGTCAAGATAACCGTTTCCGCTGGTATCGTAAGTCTTAACCACCGCCATAAATCTGGCATCCGGGAAATTAGTGCTGTCGATCTTAACGTTTGTCGCAGCCTGCGCATTAAAGCCCATAAAAGCGGGAACAGTCATTGCAGCTGCAAGAAAGAACGATATTGAACGCATTATCTTATTCATGTGCTGATTCTCCTTATATCGTATCTGTTAGATTTTATAATAAGAATCAACAAGACTAAGGTCTTTTACATATATATTGGTTTACATTATCTTGTCAATGACATTACTTTTGTAAAAAGGACATCCGCTTTGGGATGTCCTTTTCAGCCTATCTTATATCCGTCTTTCGCGTTGCCCGTCAGTGTGAGCCTCGCTTCATCCCCAAGTTTCACGTTTCCTTTGTAAACATAATCAAGTTCTCTCTTTTGACCATCGGTGCTTTCGACAAAGAACACGCATTCCGCATCGAATGCACTGTCCTTATCGAGCTTCCCAAACATAGATAATTCGCTTATTGATAAGGAAAGCTCTTCCCCCTTTGTCAAAGGAAGTTTTCCGTTCGGGTTTTTCATCCCTCCGACCGCATTCATTACGCCGCAAGTACCCAGATCGATGCCGTTGCCCTTGTATTCCATCGACAGTTCTTTAACATCATCGGCATTGAAGTTTATTAAGATCCTGAATTCTTTCATCTCGCTGTAGCAGCCGGATCTTCCCCAATATACGTCATCTTTTGAAACGATGTATTCAGGTGTGAAGATGTCCTGTCCGTATGTTGCGAAGTCACGCCAGAACATGGGCTGTTCCATGATCCCGCTGACATTCTTCGATACGAGATAATTGCCGTATGGTTCATCGTTCAATGTGTAGACCCTGTCATTCTTATCGTTATCCAGATATCCCAGGCAATCCTGCAAAGAACTGTTGCTCAGCTTTCCGTTAAGCGTTCCGAAAGGCATGTACTTTCTTCCGTTTACCTCGATCATTATTCCGGAACTGTCGGTCTCGGTCTTCCTGAATAACTGCGCATTTTCCGGCAGTTCAGGTGCTCTTTCCCCGAACATCTGCAGCGCGGCGCAGCCGGTGAAAAGCGATGTCAAGCACAATGCCGCTGCAGCTGCCAGGATCTTAATCTTTTTTATCGGTTTGTTCATCATGTTATCTTCCTCCCTGTTCGCGGATATGATAACACAGTCATTCCCGATGCACAATATAAATTTATTGATTTTCGATATATTTTTGCTAAATTTCAGAAATTGCCGCTTTTATGCCACAAAGAAAAAGGCACCTTTCAAGTGCCTTTTCGAGTTCAGTTATGGTGCCAGGTTTCGCTCTCGCGGAAACTCTCTAATATCTCCCTGTCGATCTTGCCATGCCCGGCCATGTCTTCAAGGATGGCGAATGCCTTTTCGGGAGCCATCGGCGGTTTGTACGGCCTGTCCTCCGCCGTAAGCGCGTCGTATATGTCTATGATCGTAAGCAGTCTTGTCTCCCGTGGTATGCTTTCCGCTTTAAGGTGCTCCGGATATCCCGAACCGTCCAACATTTCATGGTGTGCGCCTGCCCAAAGCGGAACCGGCGTATAGTCACCCTGGAATTCCATCTTCGAAAGAAGCTTGGCGGTAAGACTGACATGGGATTCGACAATGTGCCTTTCGGAAGAAGTCAGCGTTCCCCTTACCACCGTGATCGCTTCAAGCTCTTCAGCGTTCAGGAGCGGCACGGTATCTCCGTCGGCAGTCATGCATTCGAGCTTGGCCGCTTCCTGCAGTTTCACGGATCTCAAAGCTTCGTCAAAAGAACCACAGTCTCAACATGCGCCGCATTCGGGAAAAGATCCACGGGCGTGACTTTGATGATCTTATAGTTCCGGGTGATCATCTTAAGGTCCCGTGCAAGTGTTGCCGGATCGCATGATACATAGACCACTGTCTCAGGAGCGATCTCCAGTATCCTGTTTATCACGCCCGGATCCATGCCCTTCCTGGGCGGGTCCACTATTATCACGTCAGGTTCCTTTAGCTTTCCGCTCTTAATTAGTGATTTTATGTCAGCCTTCAGAACGTCCTTACATATGTAATTGCACTCATCCGCTCCGCCTTCGGGAAAAGCCAGCGAGCGGTTGATCTTGGCTGACTCAACGGCTTCGGGCACTGACTCTATTCCGAAAAGCACCTGCCCCGGCTTCTTGATGCCTATTCCGAGAGTTCCGCATCCGCAGTACAGATCGTAAATGACCAAGGCTTCAGAACATCCCTCCGAGGCAAGCTGTGCGAGCTTTTCAGCCTGTTCCGTGTTGACCTGGAAGAACGATCCAGACTTAACCCTCATGCGCCTTCCGCAGAATATCTCATCGTAATGATCTTTCCCTGAAAGAACGACCCTCGTGCCGCCTCTTGTGCGCCTCGATGCCTTGTCGGGACTTATCCTCAGCAGAACGCCGTTCAGGTTAAAGCCGTTTTCCAGGCAGATCTGATCAAACCGCGATCTTATGCCTGCCGCTTCGATATACGAAGAGCAATCCCTTATTACTATCTCGTGGGGCGCAGTGCTGCCGCTGACAAACTCGGCGAGGACCTCTTTCGTCCTTTTCGACGCCCTGAGAACAAGACCTTCGAAAAGATTGGTCGGTGCCCTCTCAAAGCTCTTTTCGAGCGCTTCACGGAGCAGTGAGAAGATCTCATATTCGATCTTTTCGCCGTCATAAACGGCAAGTTCATGTGAGCCTGAAGCCAAAAGGCCCACGCGCCCTCCGGAGATTGCGTACTGCATGTGGTTTCTGTAACGCACGGGCGGGTCGCATGCCACAACGGGAGCCATGACTTCATCGAGGAAAGAACTGTCAAAACGGCCTATGCGTTCCAGGCATTCCCTGACCCTTGATGCTTTAAATTCAAGCTGTGCGGGATATGAAAGCGATGCCAGCGGCAGACCGCCGCAAAGAAGCTTTCCGGCTTCGAACGATGCGGTCCTTGAAGGCGATGCCTCCGAAACCGATAACGCTTCGCATACCGAGTATCTCGCGGAAGAGGATATCTCACGCACCAGGCACTTTTCACCGGGGAATACTCCCTCGCAGAAGAAAGTCTTGCCGGTCGGCTCTTTTCCTATGCCCCGTCCTGCCTCGTCGAGGCCCGTGATCACTGCTTCAAACGGTTCTTCCAAACCCTGCGCTCCTTTTTGCCTTATTTTTCTAATTTAATTATAACGAACTCGTGGTAAAATTAGGAGAATTTGAAGGAGGACTGCATGGCTGCAGGGAACGAGAAGAAACAACGATCAACAAAGCCGGTCAGGCCTGAAAACAGCGCTCTGGCCGATGAATTAAGACACCGTCTCAAGGGCAAACCGACCGCCGCAGGATTCAGCCGCAGCTGGATACGCGAGACAGGTGCTTTCATTTGGGACATCATGAGGATAGTGATCGTATTCGTCCTCTGCATCTGTTTCATTTTCGGCGGTTTCGGCGCCGGAATGCTGCTCGGCTACGCCTCCACCACCAAGCCCCTTTCGATCGGCGACCTCACTTCGGCCGAGGAATCCCAGACATCGTTCGTATACGACAGCCAGGGCAACGTCATGGCCAAGCTCACCGGAAGCGAGAATGTCGACCGTATCTTTATTTCATACAGTGATGTAAGACATACATATATTGATGAGGCGATCATCGCGGTCGAGGACGAGCGTTTCTATTCCCACTCCGGTATCGATCTCAAGCGTATCGGCAGTGCCGTTCTTTCAGCTCTCGCACACGGCGGTAAGGCCACTTACGGCGGTTCAACGATCACCCAGCAGACGGTCAAGCTGATAAGCGGACAGGATGAGCACTCCACCTCGCGTAAGGTCCAGGAGTGGTTCTCAGCCATGTCGCTTGAACAGGACCTCACCAAGGACGAGATCCTCGAGCTCTACATCAACCTCGCCCCGATGGGCAATAACTACGTTGGCATCCAGGCCGCAGCTCAGAACTATTTCGGCAAGGACGCAAGAGATCTCACCCTTCCCGAGTGCGCTCTCCTTGCAGGTCTGCCTAAGAGCCCTTCATATTACAATCCTCTCCGTGAGACAGGCCGCAGAAATGCCCTGAGACGTATGAGGATCATCCTGGGCATGATGCGCGAGCAGAACAAGATCACCGAAGCCGAGTATCAGGAAGCTCTCAATACCGAGGTCGTATTCAAGTCACGCAGCAACAAATCGACCCAGATCAACTCCTATTTCACCGAGTTTGTAATCTCTGAGGTTATCTCCGACCTGGCCAAGGCGCGCGGCATCTCAAAGAACCTCGCCTCTTCCCTCGTCTATAACCGCGGTTACCATATCTATTCAACAATGGAAAAGCCCGTCCAGGACGTTCTGGACCATGCATTCCAGAGCCAGAACCTGTTCCAGCTTAAGCCGTCGTCGCTTGCCGCGTACCCCGAGAAGCCAAACGGCTCCATGGTCGTCATCAACGTTAAAACAGGTTCTATAGCCGCGATGCAGGGCGGTTACGGTCCCAAGACGATGAACCTTTCACTCAACCGCGCCGTTTCGACATACAGAAACCCCGGTTCGTCCATCAAGCCTCTGATCGCTTACGGCCCTGCCCTTGAGCTCGGAATAATCGCTCCGGGCACAATGGTAAACGACCGCAAAGTCTATCTCGACCCGAACAATCCTAAAAAGGCATGGCCTGTTAACTACGAGCGTAACTATGCCGGCGCCATGACGATCCGTCAGGCTCTCTCAAAATCCCGTAACACGATCGCGGCTGAAGTCTGGACAAAAGTCGGCGGCGAGACTGCCCTTTGGTACCTCAAGCAGGTCGGTATCGACCGCACCTCTGAAGGCGCTTATCCTTCACAGTCTGTCGGCGGTTTCTCCAAGGGTATGACAACGCTCGAAATGGCTGCTGCATACGCAACCTTCCCTGCCGGCGGAACCTACGTGGCTCCTTACGGATATACCAAAGTCCTCGATTCCGATGGCAAGGTCGTTATCGAAGCCAAGCCCATCAAGTACCGCGTATATTCAGCCGAAACATGCTTCCTGCTTACGGATATCCTCAAGGATGTCGTAACTTCAGGATGGATCCGCAAATACGGCGGCCAGATCAAGAATGCCAAGGGCAAGCAGATCGACGCTGCAGGCAAGACCGGTACGACCTCAGACAACAATGACAAGTGGTTCTGCGGATTCACATCCTACTATGCCGCTGCCGTCTGGTACGGTTACGACAACCGTCTCAAGCAGACAAAGATCCCCAAGGTAGACTACTACAATGCCGGAAGGATCTGGGAATACTGCATGCAGAACATCCATAAGGATCTTCCCGCTGCAAGCTTCAAGAAACCCTCGACTGTCGTCAAGGCAAGCTACTGCACCAAATCAGGCATGGCTCCCAACGAGCAGTGCAAGGAGGCAAAGACAGTCAAGTCCGATTATTTCGTAAAGGGCAGCTTCCTCTACCCGAAGGAAGAGTGCAAGGTCCATGCAGGTCCTACTCCCGTTCCTACAGGTCCGGTCAAACCTATAAAGATCGTGACCCCTACGCCTACTCCGAATACGGGCTGATCAACCTTGCTTTTTATATAATTATTGTATATTCTTAATGCGCCCTTTTCTTAAGAAGGGCAATTTACCAAGGAGAAAGCGGTTTTGAGTACTAACGGCGGAGATCGTGTCGCAGTCAATTTTGCGAAAAGAATAGTAGTAAAGGTCGGTACATCTTCCCTGACCTACGATAACGGAAAAATGAACCTCGGAAGCATTGACAGGCTCTGCAGGTCCATTGCCGATCTCATGAACCGCGGAAAAGAAGTCCTTCTTGTAAGTTCCGGTGCTATCGGCGTCGGAATCGGATATCTCGGACTCAAAAAGCGTCCTGAATCCACAAGAGAAAAGCAGGCGATCGCTTCTGTCGGCCAGTGCGAGCTGATGAACGCATACTCCAGGAGCTTTGCCGAGTATTCCTACCGCTGCGGACAGATCCTCCTTACCAAGGACGGCATCACCGACAAGCTTACACGCGCAAACGTAACCAACACCATTGAAACTCTGCTCGAGATGGGCATCGTTCCCGTCATCAACGAAAACGACTCTGTTTCCACGACAGAGATCATGCATAACGGCACATTCGGAGACAACGACACGCTTTCAGCTGATGTCGCCTGCCTCGCAAATGCCGATCTTCTCGTTATCCTTTCAGATGTTGACGGTCTTTACGATTCCAATCCCCGCGAGAACCCCGATGCCCAGCGTATTTCCTTTGTCGAAAAGGTAACACCCGAAATGCTGGATCTCACTACCGGCAAGGGCTCATGGCTCGGCACAGGCGGCATGATGACCAAGATCACCGCCATGCAGAAAGTAACGGAGAACGGTATCTGCGGCGTCATTGCCGACGGATCCGGCACTCAGACCTTGGAGAGGATCCTCGACCAGGAAGACGTCGGAACCTTCTTCACAGCCCAGTAAAGACTTATAACCATGAATATCTCCGACCGCAGCGCTTTTAAGCGCTTTGCAGTAAATACATCCATAACCGGCGCTTTATTTTCGCTGGCAGTCATTGCTGCCGCCTGCAGTTCCGCTCCGGCACCGGAAGGCACTTCAGTCACGCTTTCCAACGGTGAGACGGCAGGCGTCATCATGACTGTGGACCCCAATGAATCCACCACTCAGGCTCCGCCTTCCGAATCCGTTTCAGGCGCGTCTTCACCCGGAGATGACGTCATTGCGGCACCTACCGTTCCCAAGGCCGGCGCTGCCTTTGCTTTCAGATATCAGAACATCATGATACTGCCCGGTTCAGATGCGGCAGCAGCTCTCGGCTCCATTACTGAAGACCCTGAGATCGCCGACTCCATGGAGACCGACAAAAAGGGCGGCGAAGTTACCACAAGAAGCTACACCTTCAGCAACTTCGTCATCTACGCGAGACTTGATCCCGACGGAAGATACATCATCTCCAGGATCATTCTTTCAAACCGCAATTCCGTAACACCCGAAGGCATCGGCATCGGCGCTTCTGCAGAGGAAGTCCTTAAGACATACGGCAGCCAGTATACCGACAACGGTAATTCCATAACATACTCGTCCGGCAGCACGGATCTCATCTTTTTCTTCACTAACGGAACCGTCTCGGACATCGTCTATAACTACAACAAATTCTCCTGATCCCGGATCACTCTGAATAAAAAAGGACTGCCCCATGCGGGACAGCCCCTCTTGTGTATGTTACCGGTATATGCACCGATTACGCGCTTGCCTTTACTGTGTTCCAGAGTTCTGTGTACTTCTCTTCGATCTTGTCGGACGTATAGTAGAACTCGAGTGTCTTGAACGTTGCCTCATCGGGATAGTAGTACTTATTGTTGGCTACTTCGGGGTCGAGCATTGCCCTTGTGGCTGTGTTAGGCGTTGAATATCCTACAAACTGGCAGTTTTCGAGAGCGATCTGCGGATCGTACATGAAGTTGATGAAGTCCATTGCGCCCTGATAGTTCTTGCAGTTTGTCGGAACGCACATCATGTCTACAGACCAGTTGGAATCGGTGGGAAGAGCAAATCTGAGATCGATCTCATCGCTCTTGCCGAGTTCAGCGAGCCTGTCGAGTGTGTTGATGTGATCGCCGGACCATGCAACTGCGCATGAGACCTCGCCGGAAGCGAGCTTGTCCTTGAGGTTGTCTACACCGTATGTGGGGTGAAGGTTTGCCTTCTGCTTGATGAGGAGTTCCTTTGCTTCATTAAGCTGGGCCTCATCCATTGAGTTGATGGAATATCCGAGATAGTTGAGAGCTACGCCGATGGACTCACGCATCGAGTCGTACATGCCGACTTTGTTGGCGTTCTTCTCGTTGAAAAGAGGAGCCCAGATTGTCTTCGGGTCAGTTGTTCCCTCAGGGATCGAGATCTTCTTTGCATCATAGACAAGGCCAACTGTGCAGTACAGATAAGGAACGGCGTACTGAAGAACTGAATCGGAGATCTTCTGATCCTCGCAGTATCTGACCTTACGGAACATGGAGTCCATGTTCTTTTCGACGTTGGGAAGCTTGCTCCAGTCGATCTGCTGGATCCTGTCCTCCTCGATGAGACGGCAGACCATGTAGTCTGAAGGGATGATGACGTCATATCCGTTTGAAAGGTTCGGATACATTGTCTCGTTTGTCTCGAACGTCCTGTAAACGACCTCGTACTGGGGATACTGCGCCTGGAACTTGTTCATTGTCGTCTCGCCGATGTAATCACCCCAGTTGTAGATGATGAGCTTTGACTTTTTCGAGCATGCGCCGAATGACAGCACCATTGCAGCCATAAGTCCGGTCGTGGTGATCACTGACAGGATCTTCTTGAGTTTCATGTTCATTGCTTCTTACACTCCTTTATCTTTTAACCTTATTGTTATTGGCCTTCTTGAAGGATGACAGGTTCGACAGGACCATCAGGACTAATACCACCACAAATATCAGAGTGGTAAGGGCATTCATCTTCGGGTTGACGCCGAGCTTTGCCATCGAATAGATCATCATCGGCAGTGTCTGGATGGAACTGTCGACATTAAAGTTGCTTATGAGGTAGTCATCCACCGAAAGCGTGAATGTCAGCATCAGCGAAGACAGTATGCCGGGCATGATCTCCGGAATTATCACGAGCCTTAATGTCTGGAAGCCTGTCGCGCCCAGATCCATCGCAGCTTCCGTGAGGCTCTTGTCCATCTGCTTGATCTTCGGGCTGATCGAAAGGATCGCGAAAGGCACGCAGAGCGCGATGTGCGACATGATCAGCGTGAACTCGCTCTTCTGTACTCCGAGGAAAGAGAACAGGAGCATGAATGAGATGCCGGTAACGAGGTCAGGCATTACGTTCGGCACATAGGTCATCGTCATGACAAGACCCTGGAGCTTTTTGCCCAGATAAGCGATTCCCAGGGAACTCACGACTCCGATCAGGGTTGACGCAACGGCAGCGATCGCAGCAACCTTGAGTGTCTCAATGAGCGAATCCAGTATGCCGGTTCCGTCTGAACCCGAGAAAAGGCTTGCGTAATTCCTGAGCGAGAAACCGCCCCAGATAAACGACTTCGGCATCGCGTTGAACGAGAACACGATCAGGACCACGATGGGAAGATATATGAATATCAGTATCAGCGCGAGATAGATATCGGGAACGAGTCTTTTCAAAAACCTCATAATGCCATTCCTCCGCTTCCCGCATCCTTATCCTGTCCGCGTAATATGCCCATCGTAAAGAGTACGAAGATCAGCAGCAGGAGCGATAAAACATTGCCTGCCTGATTGTATGTCGAGCTCTCGTTGAGGATGAAGTTCTGGACCGTGTTTCCGATGGTCGTCTTGGAACCCTCATTGAGAATGTCAGGGATCATATAGTAAGTCAGCGAAGGCATGAATACCATCTGTATGCCCGAAATGACGCCCGGGAAAGACAGCGGGAAGATTACCTTCGTGAATGTCTGAACGCGGTTTGCACCGAGATCCAGTGAAGCCTCCGACAGCGACCCGTCGATCTTGACCAGCACCGAATAGATCGGCAGGATCATGAAAGGAAGGAAGTCGTTCGTCATGACGAGCTTGGTAACGATATCTGCAAGGATCTCGTTCTTGAGGAACAGGACCGGTTCATTGATAAGGTGCATGCTCTGCAGCATTGTATTGAGCACGCCCGTCTCAGCGAAAAACGCCCTCCACGCATATGTCCTGAGCATCGTGTTCATCCACATCGGGAGAACGAACAGGAGCAGGAGGCGTGATCCGCTCGAATGTGCCTTTTTCGCGCGTGACGCAAGGATGTAGGCAACAGGATAACCAAGCAGCAGGCATCCGATAGTTGTCCATACGGCATAGTCGAAACTTCTCAGGAAGATTGAAAAATACTCCTGGAGCGTGACCCTGAACCCGTAGAATGACGTGGTTACCGTCTTTTTCGCGAAAAGGACCGCAAATCCCGCAGTGGTAAACTCATATCCTCCGCCCGCAGCCTGCTTGAAGAATGCGCGGAAAAAGATCAGTATCAGAGGCAGGATCGTAAAAAGGACTATCCATACAATATAAGGATACGCGAAGAGCTTATAGTTCATGCGTAGTCCCAGTCCGCCGTAAAGCGCCGCAACGGCACCGATGAAAACGACTAT
Source organism: Saccharofermentans sp. (assembly GCA_024682215.1). GTDB lineage: Bacteria > Bacillota > Clostridia > Saccharofermentanales > Saccharofermentanaceae > Saccharofermentans. The sequence goes on from JAIKZM010000070.1 coordinate 18,533, forward strand.
CGTAAGAATATTTCCGGCAAAGCCCTGAGCAACGTAAAGACGCTCCGGTGTCAGGTTATTAGCGCTGATCATCTCCTCGGAGACCATTCCGGAAAGCGTGGCCGAATGCACGACGATTCGGAAGATAAACAGCGCAAGGACCGAGAAATATCCGATCTTCTTCTTGCTGCCGGATTCCGCATAAAAAGGATAAGATACCGAAAGTGTCAGTGCCGCGACCGCCAGAACTATGGTTACGACAAACGTCCATGCCGCAAAACTCTGGAAATTGAGATCCACGGGGCCGTTTCTCAGCTGCGAATGGTAATAAGGCGACAGTATAAGCGTGAAAAGTGAGTAGTTCCTCACCGGAACGTACTGCACGAAAAGCTCAAACATCGGAATGAAGATCGATGCAAACGAGAACAGTGCCGCGAAGACCATCACGAACGCATGAACAGGTATGAGCTTTATTTTTGTCTTAAGTTCCGCTACCACTTTTTATTCCCCTGCTTTCGGTGTTTCCGCAGCCGTACCGGAAGGAGCCTGTTCAGTTACATTTCCGGTGGGCTTCTTTATTCCGTAAGATCCGAAATCTGGTGAAAGCTCCGATCTTCTCATTATCTGTATATCGTCCGGATCCACATAAAGACCTACACGCTGCCCGATCTTGCACGGGTCAACGTTCTGGACCATCCAGACGATGCCGTCATCTGACTTGACGAGCATCTCATAGTGAACACCTTTGAATACTATCGACTCAACGGTTCCGTTGATGCGGCCTTCCTTTTCTTCCTCCACATAAAAATCCTCAGGTCTGATGACAACGTCCACCAGATTCTGGACACCCTCCGTGAATTCCTTAAACATGGGGTCAACGCATTTGAACGTGATACCGCCGGAAAGAGTGACCTCATTGTCCTTCTTCATGGTTCCGGCGACAATGTTAGATTCACCGATGAAGTCGGCAACATAAGCATTCTTGGGTTCATTATAGATATCGATCGGCGTGCCTATCTGCTGAATGACACCGTCCTTCATGACGATGATCGTGTCAGACATGGTGAGCGCCTCTTCCTGATCGTGGGTAACATATACGAACGTGATGCCGAGTTCCCTCTGCATGCTCTTGAGCTCGAGCTGCATCTCTTTCCTCATCTTGAGATCCAGCGCTCCCAAAGGCTCGTCAAGGAGCAGGATCCTCGGACGGTTTACGATGGCCCTTGCGATCGCAACTCTCTGCATCTGTCCGCCTGAGAGCTGGTCGATGTATCTCTCGCCGTAGTCGGCAAGTCCGACCGTTGCGAGCGCCTTGCTTACCCTCTCCTTGATCTCGGCCTTGGCAACCTTCTTGATCTTAAGGCCGAAGGCAACGTTATCGAAAACGTTCAGGTGCGGGAAAAGTGCATATCTCTGGAACACAGTGTTGATGTTTCTCTTGTTTGCGGGGATCTTCAGGAGATCCTTGCCCTCGAAATTGACCACGCCGGAATCAGCGGTCTCAAATCCCGCGATGATACGCAGCGTCGTCGACTTTCCGCAGCCTGAAGGACCCAGGAGCGTGATGAACTCGTTGTTCCTGATATAGAAAGTAATGTCTTTTAAGACCTTTGTTCCGTCAAAGCTCTTATTAAGGTTCTTTATCTCTATAATGTGCTCGCGGCCGGTATCGTCCGCAAGTATCTGATTGTATGCCATGTCCCGTTCCCCTCTTCTTTATTCTCAAAAACTCGGCGGTGCTGAGATCCAGATAGCCTTTGCCTGTTTCGAACCGCGGTTTTCTAGCATGTGCGGCTTGTTCGCTATAAAGTAAAAACTCTCACCTTTCTTTGCCAGATATTCTTCATCTCCGATAACGACTGTTACCGTTCCCTCCAGAACATATCCGAACTCCTCACCGTCATGCGGATTATCAGGATATGTGGAACCTCCCGGCTCAATGGTGACCATGATCGGCTCCATCTCAAACTTCTGCGCAGTCGGTATCAGCCAGCAGATCCCATTCCTGAGCTCCTCATCGTTCTTGACGGAAAAGTCCTTCTTTCCGAAAACGACCCTTTCCGGAACATCTTCTTTAAAGAATTTTGCGAAGTCAGTTCCGAGTGCATCAAGGATATCTCCCAAAGTCGTGATGGACGGAGATGTCTGATTATGCTCAACGAGTGATATAAATCCTTTGGAAAGCTCACATCTGTCTGCGAGTTCCTCCTGAGTCAGCCCGTTCTTTAATCTAAGATTCTTGATCTTTTCCCCGATGTTCACCGGTGTCTCCATTCTAAACTAAAAGTTTAATATAACTAAATTTATTCGGTTAGCTGATTGTACATCGCACTAAACTCGCTGTAAAGTATTTCTAAACTTTTTCATTATGTAAACATGTCAAAAAACGGATGTTTTTGTCTTGAATTTCTTTCCTTCATTTGTATAATTTAATTGTAAGAACTTATTAACATTTAATTAACATTTTTGCATTTAAGGGAGTGTTGAAAATGAGTGGGATTTTAGGCCATTTCAAGGACAGAAACGACGGGCTCGCATTGAGCGGTGCATCCGCTGGTGCATCCCGTGACAATCAGGCTATGCGCCCTGCGCCTGCCAATATCGCATCTGCCAGCGTTACCCCCGTTCGCGAGGGCAGCGGAAGACCCGGAAGCATGACAGGAAACAAGCCTGTTTCTTCAAGTTCTTCATCTTCCGAACCTTACCAGTCTCCCGCTCAGCAGCTTGCACGCGAAAGAGCAGCAGCAGCTAAGGCACAGATCGCTGCCCGCAGAGCAATGGAAGCTGAAAGAAAGAATTCCGAGAGAGGCAGCAAGTCTGAAGATCCGTATAACACCGGAACTCTCAGAAGCACTCTCAAACCCCCGATCAAACGTCCTATCTCCGCTTCCGTCAACCATGCACAGGCAATGGCTGCCATGAAGCAGGAAGAAGAGAGCAAGAAGCCTGCAGCTCCCGCTATGCCTCTTAACTCCGTTGCCGCTATTGCAGAGCGCGCTGAGCAGATGGCTAAGAAGGCTAAGGCAGAAGAAGAGCGCACAGCTCTCGCTGCAAAGACCGCTGCCAAGAAACTTGAAGACTCCAAGGCTGCCGTTGTAAAAGCCGAAGAGATCCAGGCTGCCGCATTCAAGTCTGAAGAAGAATCAAAGGCTGCCGCTCTTAAGGCTGCCGAAGAGACAAAGGCTGCACAGGCTCAGGCTGAAGAGGCCAAGGCTCTTGCCAAGAAAGCTGAAGAAGCTGCACTCCTTGCCAATCAGAAAGCTCAGGAAGCTGCCAAGTTCGCAGCTCTCAAGAAGACTGAAGAAGACGCAAAGGTTGCTGCTAGACAGGCTGAAGAGAAAGCGCGCATCGCAGCTCAGGCATCCGTTGAAGAAGCAAAAGCTGCTGTATATACAGCCAAGATAGAAGCTACCAAGGCTGAACAGAAGGCTAAAGAAGCTGCCGAGATCGCCCGCAAGGCCGAAGAAGAAGCAGCTATCGCAGCTAAGAAGAAGACCGAGGAAGACGAGCGTCTCGCGGCTATCAAGGCTGAGGAAGATGCACGCAAAGCCGCTGAGGAAGCTCTTGAAAAGGCTCGTCTCGCTGCCAAGAGAGCTGAAGAAGCAATGCTCGCTGCAAGACAGGCAGAAGAAGAAGCTCGTATTGCCGCACAGCAGGCTGAAGAAGGCGCAAGACTCGCTGCCCAGAAAGCAGAAGAGAAAGCAAAGCTCGAAGCTACCCTCAAGGCTGCCGTCGAGAAGACCGCAGAAGACGACAAGAGCGCTGAAGCCAAGACCGCCGAGGTTACACCTGCTCCCGCAGCAGCTGCCGCCGCCGCTCCCGCCGGTGAATCTCATGTTGCACCTGCACTAGCTGCAGCTCAGCAGCAGGAAAGCCTTAAGAAGGCCGAGTGATCAATACAACCAAACAATGATCAAGGGCTCCCGATGCGGGAGCCCTTTTCTTTTCCCTTTATTCTGAAGCGCGGGAGTCCTTTCCTCCGCCGTTCCAGACGAATACCTCTTTCATGTTTTTTCCTAAAAAGTGATGTATTTTTCATTTCCAGAACACATTTTTGAGCAAAACAGCCTATTTTGCTCAAAAATGTGCTCTTTTCTCATGATTTAGAACACTTTTTTGGAAAAATCGTTGCCGGCCGGCGCAGGCATCGCTGGCGGCTCAGGGCAGCATGACAGCGCGGGCAGCCCTCACTTACCAGCTTGCCATCCCGCCGGCTCCCCTCCCCTTCTCTATCTCACATACGGAAAACAGGCAAAGTAAAAGGGCTCCGGAAACCCGAAGCCCTTTGAATGACAGTTTGTAAACCGCGCTATCGATTACTCGATGATTGTAGCAACTGTACCAGCGCCTACTGTGTGGCCACCCTCACGGATAGCGAACTTAAGACCCTGCTCCATAGCGATAGGTGTGATAAGCTCAGCTGTGATTGTTACGTGGTCACCAGGCATGCAC
>JAIKZM010000071.1 GCA_024682215.1 Saccharofermentans sp.
TTCATTGCCGAGAGCTGCAAGGTCATAGGCCGCGCATTAGACGGCGGAATGAAGCCCGAATCTGTGCTTGTCAGCGCTTCCGTTTTCGAAAAGGAAGAAGTCGCTTCGCTCCTTTCGCGTGTCGGTGATGTTCCCGTTTACCGCGCGCCTTCCGACGTTATGGAGGAGATCACAGGCTACCATCTGACGGGCGGTATCCTCTGCTCGATGACGAGGCCCGTGCTGCCTTCTGCCGCTGAGATACTCGATCCTTCCGTTTCACATTCGCGCATCGCGGTGCTCGAAAACATAGTCAACCCGACCAACGTGGGCGCCGTATTCAGGAGCGCCGCTGCATTCAACATAGATGCAGTCCTTCTCGTTGAAGGCACTTGCGATCCTCTGGAGCGAAGGGCAATGAGAGTAGCCATGGGCACTGTTTTCCAGCTCCCGTGGACATTCACCGGCAGGGAAGACGTGTGCGGCACGCTGCGTTCACTCGGATATAAGAGCGCCGCTCTGGCACTGGTCGAAGATTCGGTCACTCTGGATTCTGAGGTTCTCAAGAAAGAACCGCGCCTTGCCGTTCTGATCGGAAACGAAGGCAACGGACTTACTCAGCAGACTATTGATAACGCTGACTATAAGGTCATAATCCCGATGTCGCACGAGGTCGATTCGCTCAATGCGGCTGCAGCCAGTGCGGTTGCATTCTGGGAACTGACACATTCATGACAGCTCTTTCATGATATTTCCGCCTTACTCGCCGGCGGTTCCCATGTTGCGCGTTATCTCAAACCTGTTCTTGCCGGCGCGTTTCGCATCGTAAAGTGCGGAGTCTGCCTGGACGAACATGTCTGATGCAATGGCAGGCTTATCGGCCCAAACGATACCGATGGACAGACCGGTCGCGTTTTCGAATTCTGATACATCTGAGCCCGCAGTCTTGCGGCATCCGCACTCAAAGAGCATCCTGTCGACTTCGCTGATGAGGTTCAGGGCTTTGTCTTCGATCTGCGCGGGACCCGTTACGTTTGCCATGAACGCAATGAACTCATCGCCTCCGTAGCGGACCAGGATGTCGTTGGGACGGAACTGGTTCCTGATTATCTCTGCCGTCTTCTTAAGGACTTCATCGCCGAAGTCATGACCGAAAGTGTCGTTGATGTGCTTGAAATTATCAATGTCCATAACGAACATGACGTGATAGCGCTGGGGCAGTCTTCTGACGATGACCGAGATCTCATCGAGTCCGGAAGTCTTGTTGAGAAGACCGGTAAGCCCGTCGTGCTTTGATGCGTATTCGAGCTCACGGCTCTTGTTGCTCATCTCACGGAGCTGATAGTTAAGGTCTTCTTTTGCGGAATCAGGTATGCCTTTTTTGTTCTTGGCATCGACGAGATTCCTGAATGCTTTAGCATAGAGCTTGGGGAAATCACAATTTTCAAACTCCGAAGCGTAGACGGATGTGAAGACATATTCGATCATGCAGTCCGGATTCTCGTTGTTGTAGTTTTCCACCTTCGAGGCGATCCTATCGAGAGAGGTTTTCTCATCACCGTGATTAAGGCCGTTGCAGAGAACAATGATCTCGGCGCCGGTATAACGTCCTACGAAGCTTCCCGAAGGCATCGAGACCGAGATGAGATGCGCGAACTGATACAGGAGCATGTTTCCGATGTCGCGTCCGACCGTGTTGTTCAGATAGATGAGGTTCGTAAGATCGAAAAGGAAGATCATACTGTTGCCGGGATTAAACCTCTCGCTGATCTGGATCTCGCTCGAGTTCTTATTGGGAAGGCCCGTGACCTGGTCTTTGCCGAGCTTGAGATTAAGCTCGCGGTTCAGCTTTTCGAGCTGGTTCCGTTCTTCGCGGTACGTTGTGGAAACGTCGGACTGAAGGGCGGCAATGAACTTGTGATCGTTGTCGAACCACTGGAAGATGACCTGTTTGCGGCTGATGTCGCCGTGTGTTGATTCGAGGTCATAGATAACGATGTATTCGCCGTTTTTGTTAAGTTCGTTTACGAGGTTTTCGATGGATACCTTTTCGCTTATCGGGACCTCGCCTTCCCTTGTGGTCGCATCGAGAATTCTGGTGAAAGTCGTGTCATAGTCGATCTTTCCGTCGATGCCGACATCAGTAAGATGCCTTGTGAGATCATCTGAAATGGAGTCGAAAGTTATCGTCCGCTCGTTCACGTCGATGATGGAAATGCATTCGCAGATCGAGTTGATAGCCATGGTCGCTATCTTGCGGAACCGCTTGAGCCTGGAGATGTCCTTGGTGATGAAACTTGCAAGGATATCGCCGGAATCCGCCTCTTTCATTATGACCATCTGAGTAAGGACAAAGCAGGTCACTTCGGGAGTGACGAGGTCATAGATCATGTAGTACTGGCTCTTGCCGGATTCATACAGGTCCATGACACCTTTGCGGCTGAAATTACGCAGGAAGTTGAGGCGGTTTTCCTTGTCACCGACCAGAGCCGCTGCCTTGATAAGGTTGTTCCTGGTAATAGCGCCCTGTTCCTTAAGGAACGGGCAGGAGGACATCGCGTAAGCTGTAAAGTCGTCTTCTGCCTCAGGAGGAGTGATCTTGCGGGTGGCGAGGGTGCTGATCATCGTGTCTTTCGAGACGTTGTAGCAGCTCGCGCTCAGGACAGGCGAATTCATTATGTACCTGTCGAAGAACATAGCTTCATCGTAGAAGTATTCAGAAATGCCGCCCATGTTGAACCCCTCCGCATATGTCTAGATTTTTTGATTTTACATCACGAACCGCACTCTGACCATCACTTAATCATTATTTATAAATTATTAATCTGTCAAAACAGAAAAATGCAATAAAAGCCACTATCATATGAGAAAACGGTTTGCGATTTTTGTATTATCGGTATGCAATGATTTAACGGGAGGATGTCATATGCCTGAGTTGGTACTTGACTGGAAAAAATATCAGGAAGCTGCGACAGAGGCTGCCGCAGAAGGAATCGTAATGCTTAAGAACGAAGGGGGAGCCCTTCCTCTGAAGCAGGGAACCAGGGTAGCGCTTTTCGGAAGGATGCAGGCAAATTACTACAAGAGCGGAACGGGCAGCGGCGGAATGGTAAACGTCAGCCACGTCGTTGACATCCGTGAGGGCCTCGCTTCTTCTCCGGCACTGACGCTCGATCCCGAACTGATGGACATATATGACGAATGGGAGAAGGGAACCCCGGTCGATGAGGGCCTCGGATGGGGCAAGGAAGCCTGGTCGCAGACTGAGATGCCTGTTACCGCCGAGCTCGCGGAGCGCATGGCTTCACGCAATGATGCTGCTGTCATCATAATCGCGAGGACAGCAGGCGAGGACCGCGACAATACCGCCGAGAAGGGTTCGTATTTCCTCAGGGACAGCGAGGAAGCAATGCTTGCCGCTGTTTCTGCCGCTTTTGAAAGGACCGTTGTCATTCTCAATGTCGGCAACATCATCGACATGTCATTCGTCTCGAAATACGGCATCAAAGCTGTTCTCTACGCATGGCAGGGCGGCATGATCGGAGGCTGTTCCGTCGCAAGGATCGTCACGGGAGAGGAATCTCCTTCCGGATGCCTTCCTGACACGATCGCCGTCAGCCTTGAAGATTATCCTTCGAGCGACAATTTCGGCAACAAGGACATTCATGAGGATCTTTACGAAGAGGATATCTTCGTCGGCTACAGGTATTTTTCGACTTTTGCGCCTTCAAAGGTCCTTTATCCTTTCGGCTTCGGTCTTTCATATACAGAGTTCTCGACCGATCTGACAAGCTTTGTTTTTGACGGAAAGACCGTGAAGGTTAAAGTCAGCGTTAAGAACACAGGTGATGTTCCGGGCAAAAAGGCCGTCATGCTCTATGCATCGGCTCCTCAAGGCAGACTTTCCAAGCCTTCGCGCGTTCTTGCAGGCTTTGCCAAGACGGGTCTGATCCCCGCGGGCGACAGCGAGGACATCGAGATCACCGCTCCGGTCCGCGCTTTCGCGTCTTACGATGATGACGGAAGGACAGGCCTCGGCACCGGCTTCATCCTTGATGCAGGCCACTATTCGTTCTATCTCGGAGGCGACGTAACTTCCTGCATGGAGGCCGGATCATTTGATCTTGACACTCCGGTCCTTCTTGAAGCGCTCGAAAACGCGATGGGCCCGACCAAGGCTTTCAAGCGTCTGACTGCAGTTCCTTCAGCATCCGGAACAGGATTTGACAAGGTTTATGAAGACGTTCCTCTCATGGACGTCAGCTTCGTTGATTCAAGAATGTCCCGCGTTCCCGACGAGATCCCTCAGACCGGCGACAAGGGCATCAAGCTGAATGACGTCAGACAGGGAAAGAACACTCTCGATGAATTCATTGCCCAGCTGGACGACGAGGAACTCTGCCTGATCATCAGGGGAGAGGGCATGGGCAGTTCCAAAGCCACGATAGGCACGGCAGCCGCATTCGGAGGCATCAGCAAGGAACTCAAGGCCATGGGCATCCCTACGCTCTGCTGTTCTGACGGCCCTTCAGGAATGAGGATCGACTCCGGCAAAAAGGCGTTTTCGCTGCCGAACGGCACTTGCCTGGCATCGACATTCAACGTTGCGCTGGTCGAAGAGCTTTACACATACCTCGGCATAGAGATGGTCTCCAACAAGATCGACTCGCTCTTAGGCCCAGGCATTAATATTCACAGGCATCCGCTGAACGGAAGGAATTTCGAGTATTTCTCAGAAGACCCGCTCCTTACCGGATACATGGCGTGCGCTCAGGTCAGGGCTTTCGAAAAGCATGGCGTAACGCCCACGATCAAGCACCTTTGCGGCAACAACCGCGAGACGCAGCGCCGTGAGAGCAACTCTGTCATTTCCGAGAGGGCACTGCGCGAGATCTATCTGCCTGCTTTTGAGATCGCGGTCAGAGAAGGCGGCGCGCGCAGCATAATGACGAGCTACAACCGCGTAAACGGCATCTACAGTGCCAACAACTACGACTTGAACACCATGATCCTCCGCGAGCAGTGGGGCTATATGGGAATCGTAATGACCGACTGGTGGGCATTCATCGGCGTAACGGGCGGCGATACGGCAGAGCATTCTATTACCGATCACTCCGTCATGGCCAGGTCCCAGAACGACGTCTACATGGTCTGCACCACGGTTGAGAGGTCATGCCTCGAAGAAGCGGATACTTTCAAGGAACTCAGGGAAGGCGATGGCTCAAGGATCACACGCGCCGAGCTTCAGAGAAATGCCGCCAATATCCTTAAGTTTGCCATGAATACACCGGCGATGGACAGGGCCGCAGGTTCACCCGTGACAGTCAGCCACATCGATGATCCGTTCAAGGACGACGATATCTCCGTTGATGTTGACACTTTCGTTGAGGTCGACAAGGAGCTAGTCATCGAGCGTCCCGAGGATACATGGGGCTCAAGAGACTTCGTTTTCGGCATTACCGCCAAGGAACAGGGCTTCTATGAGCTCGAAATGATCGGAAGCTGTGATCTGAACACTCTGGCTCAGGTCCCGATGCAGATGTACATTTCGAGCATTCCGTTTGCCGTTGTGACCTGGAACGGAACCGAGGGCAGGGACGTTTCGCTGAAGACCCAGGTGGTCCTCTTTACCCGGAACGGCGTCATGCGCGCCCATTTCTCAGGCGGCGGCGTCAAGCTCAAGAAGATGATAATCAGGTACTTGAGGCCGTTTACGGAGGACGACGCTCTTTAAGGTTTAATAAGAAGATATTTTGTTATAAAATAGTGGCTGTTCGAAATCAGATTTCGGGCAGCCCTGTTTATCGGGTATCAAAAGGAAAGGGTAAAGATTCTTGCGCAGAGATTATTTCACATGCGTATTTCTCGGACTGATAGCGGGCGCCCTGATGTTCGTCTGTTTTGCTCCGCTGTATTTCGTGTACGGCTCCGTCGTTCCGAGGGATTTCAGCCTTTTTGAGCGTCTTATGAGCCTGCTCTATGCGCTGTTCTTTGTATTCTTTCTTCCGTTTTTCGCCGCTTTGCGCAGCAAGGTCTGGATCAACTGGGGTCTTGCAGCTTACGGCGTACTCATCTATCTGCCGAAGTACCTTTATCCCGCAGAAGCCGTGCTTACAGCCGATGATCCGAGTTTTACCAAAATGCTCCTTGCGATCTGCCTGCGCGGCATCTACGGCATGATGCAGGCTCCTTTCGCTGCGCTTTCCACGCTGATAGGCGACAAGGCCGCCTCCGCTCTGGTCTACTGGATCCTGCCCCTGGCGCTCTTCTGGCCGTTCGTCATGAAAGTATTCCGCTTCTACAGACGCGCATACTTGAGCGAGCAGCTCAACCCGATGCCGAAGGTCAAGCCTGTGGCAGCCGCAGCCCATACCGGTCCCGCGGTCAAACCCGAAGTGCTCGGCACGGTAATAACCGCACCTGTTGTCGCAGCTTCTCCAGATGAAGTTAAGGGTAAAGCAGCGCTTGCGCATAACAATGCGAACCGTGATAAGGAAAGCACTGAAGCTCTGCCTGAAGAAAAGAAGGAAGATGTTATCGCCCTGAATGCACCGGAGCCAGGCCCCGCAGCCATAGAGCCCGCAGAGCCTGCGGAATCCGCTGAACCCGCGAAAGCACACGAGTCGGTCCCGCTTTCGGCCATAATAGCCGAAGAGAAAACCGAAAATAAGGCGCCCGGAGTTATTGAGCTTGGCGCACCCGCGCCTTCTGCCGCTGCACCTGCAGTACCGGAAAACAAGGGCTCTGAAACGGTCATAGAACTCGGCGCGCCGCCGTCTTCGTCCGGACCGGACAGCGGAAACGGGCATTCCGATGTTTAAGTTGAAAACGAATACGACACCTTGTAAAATATTACGGCTGAATATAGAAATGGGAGTTCTCATCTGATGGCAAAGAACACGAAATTCTGGAAAACCCACCTCGCGAAGAGCGATGACAAAAAATACGCTGCCGCGACCGGAGAGGATCCGCTTGAGGAAGGTCTCAAGGACCTTACCTGGTTTGAGAATTCACGCCGCGCCGTAAAGCGTGGTCTTCACAAGACATATGAGACATTTGGCGAGGAAGTCGGAAACTCCATTACGACCGGAGTTCCCGCACTGTACCTGCTTGGCCTGCTGCCTTTTGCTTCGATCAACACATATTTAACGGCTGCTGCGAAGCCCGGTGCAACGCCTGTCTCGATCGTTATGTCCGTCATCGGCATCTCAGCGTTCATCATTACGCTGTTCCTTGCACTTCTTTTCGCAACCATCTATCATTTCATGAAGCACGGCACGCCGCATAAGCGCGTCATGAACAAGATCAACCGTTCGGTCGCTTATTTCGCGATCCTCGGTGCATACACACCGATCTGCATCCACTTTTTGGGTACGGTATCCGGTGCGGTCCTCTGGGCACTCGAAGCTGCAATGGCAGTCGCCGGCGTCCTCGTTACCGCGCTTGCCTATCACACCAAGGTTGGCAAAGGCTTTTCGTACTTCATTTACGCGCTGATGGGATGGGCGATCATCTTCAGGATCGTTGAGTTCTACAACAACGCTTCACGCGTTTGCTTCTGGCTCCTTATCTCCGGCGCGATCGTTTACTCGGTAGGCATCTTTTTCGCGCCCTCATCGAGAAGATTCAAGTTCTCACACATGGTCTGGCATCTTTTCGCCCTCGCAGGCGTAGTGCTCCACGTTCTGGGATTCGTTTATTTCTTCGGGTAAGGTTTTTCTGCGGGATCGTTCTTGTTAAAGGGGTGAGCAGTCATGAATAATTGCTCAAAGTGTGGTAAACAGCTCAGAGACGATGATCTGTTCTGCCCATATTGCGGTCAAAAGACCGGATTTAACGATAAACAGGACTTCAATACAATAACCCGCACGGAACCTCAAAACAGGGCATCTTTGTCCGTCAACTCTTTCAACAGTCCGAGTGTTGGTTCCACAGATGTGTTTGAACTGCTTTCTGCACGTGCTTCACAAAAGAAATCCGGTGCTGCAACCGCTGCAGCAGCTGCTCCTGTCAGAAATAACAGTAAGCCTGCACCTTCTTCGGGCAAAGTCACTGCTGGTGATGATGAAAAGGTTATCGAGTACTCAAAGAATAATTTCTATATTAATAATGACAGCAAATTGGACGTAAGAAAAAGTGTGCTGTTTTGCAGATATCATGACGCAGAATATGTCAGTAAGCCGGGCGTTAATTATGAGTCTTCACTTATTATGTTCTTAGCTGCCTGTTGTAAGAAGTATGCTGCAGAACACAGGGATTTCCCCAATCGTTCGGATATGATGTCCATGTACAATGCTATAACAAACCATGATACCCATACATTTACAGAACATGCATGCTCTATGGCGGAGCCGCTTTATAAATGGGTTACTAAAAACGAAGAGGATGTTGAAGCATGGACTATATTTGCCGGCATGGAATCACTGGCAGAGAATGATGACGGCCATTTTTCCCTGCTTGCCGTATTGATGGATACTCTTCATGGAAAACATTTAGATAAAACATATAAGAACCTTTGGATGATGTCAGCACTGTATTCAAAGTTTGAAGTTTGGCTTAAGGATTATGCCGGCGTTTATTTGACGGGATACTCACCGTTTCATAACAAGTCTGTCGACTGGTGATCGGCCGGTTTGCTGCCGTTCTTTTGCAGAGTGAACTGGGAATTCCTAAAAAGTGATGTGATAATGCTTTTTTAGGAAGAAATTTGGAAAAAACGGCTCATTTTTCCTAAAAAGTGATGTAAAACTGCTTTCGCAGAGCACTTTTTAGATAAATTCCCTCATTCAATGTTTTTGCAGCAGATCAAAGAACCATATATGGATGCATTGAGTTTTGCGAGCAGATACCTGATGTCAAACGGCATTTCTTCAGTATCGTAGGTGAACAGAATGTCCAGATCTGGGATCAGTCCCGCGTTGGTATAGTTCCCGTACTTTATCCTGGTTACGCGAAGGTATTCTGAAGAATCCTTTATTCCCAAGTGTTCGTGGAATTTACAGGTATCGAGTTCTTTGATGTAGAAGACAAAGTCGGGGTTGATTGGGTTGGGTAATCCGGCTAATGTTACTGAAGGTTCGTATTTGAAGGGGATACCTAATTCGGTGTAGAGAATGGCAATGTCCCGTTCGGAGGCGGAACGGTAACAGATCCCGTTGAAATAATAGCCGGTATTCTTCGGGTACTTTGTATTGCAGTCTTCTTTAAGACTGTCGAAAAAGGCCTTGTCCATAACTATACGTTTGTTGTAACCGACAGACAAAGTCCTGATAAGTTTACGGGGCGTGCATTCGGGCAACGGGGAACCTTTGAAGATAAGATCCCAAAGTGTCTCATAGAATTGAAGATTTCTGGTGATCTCATCCCTTAACAGAAAGATCTTGTTATATGTTTGAGCCCTTTTTGAATTGATTCCGAATTTATGTCTTCCGACAACGATCTGTTTTTCAACGCATCCATCGACTTTATGGTTATATACCTTAACCTCAGGCAGCTCGGCAAGCTGCTTTCTGCAGTAATTGATCTTGAGCGCGAGGTATTCGCGGGGGATGTACTTGCTTGTTATATACATACCTTGATTATGAAGCGCGAAAAGGCGGATACAACCGACAAATGCTTACAAATACCGACAAGGAATGGGGCCGGGAAAGCGGGTGCATATTATAAATATAACTACCCAATATAAAGGGGCTGCCTTCATGTGAAGACAGCCCCGGTTGGTTATTCAATACAACTCTATCAGCCGAAGAGTGTGAGGAGAACGCCTGCTGCGATAGCAGAACCGATAACGCCTGCGACGTTCGGGCCCATTGCGTGCATGAGCAGGAAGTTCGAAGGGTTCTCTTTCTGACCGACCTTGGAAGATACACGAGCTGCCATAGGAACTGCGGAAACGCCTGCAGAACCGATGAGCGGGTTGATCTTGCCGCCGGAGAGAACATACATGAGATCGCCGATGAGGAGACCGCCGACTGTTGCGAGTGCAAAAGCGGAGAGACCGATGACGATGATCATGATGGTCCTTACCTGAAGGAAGTTCTGACCTACAGCTGTAGCACCTACGGATGTTCCGAGGAAGATCGTGACGATGTTGCACATAGCGTTCTGGGATGTCTCGGAGAGACGCTCCGTTACGCCGGACTCTCTGAAGAGGTTACCGAGCATGAGGCAGCCGAGGAGAGGTGCGACGGAAGGGAGGATGAGAACGCAGACAACTGTAACGATGATAGGGAAGCAGATCTTCTCAACCTTGGAAACAGGTCTTGTGAGCTCCATCTTGACCTGACGGGCTTTCTTTGTCGTCAGAGCTTTCATGATAGGCGGCTGGATCATAGGGATCAGTGCCATGTATGAGTAAGCTGCGATGGCGATGGCGCCGAGGAGCTCAGGTGCGAGCTTGGATGTGAGGTAGATTGCCGTCGGGCCGTCAGCGCCGCCGATGATGCCGATGGAAGCAGCACCCTCAGGTGAGAAGCCGAGGAGGATGGCAACTACGAATGCGAAAGAGATACCG
>JAIKZM010000097.1 GCA_024682215.1 Saccharofermentans sp.
CAACAGCCTTCTTCTCGGAAACTGTTACACGCTTGATAGCTGATTTAACGTTAGGCATTATATTACTCTCCTTCTAAATGGGTATCCTAATTTAACCAAAGGATTGTATCACGATTGCAAATTGTTATCAATACCCTTTGTTGCCTCATAAAGTCCGATGCTCGCAGCGATCGTGATATTGAGACTGTCAATTGAATTTGAATGATCGATCCTTATGGGCCTTCCGATCTTTGAAAACTCCGCGGGAAGCCCCGTTGCCTCATTTCCCATGATCAGCGAAAAAGGCTTGTCTATAAGCGTTTCATGCAGCTTCGTACTGCCGTCGAGCATAAATGGATACAGCTTGTTTTCAGGAAACTTCGCAGCATATTCATCAAAAGAAGAGAATACTTCTGCCCTTACGCTTGCCGCAGCACCCATTGAAGCCCTTATCACTTTCGGGTCGAAATGGTCGACTGCCGGAGGGATTATCGCGAGATCCCTGACTCCGAAACCGAGACAGCTCCTCATGATCGTGCCCATGTTTCCGGCATTGGAAGGATTGACCAGGACCATGTGGTTGCCTCTTTGTATCTGCTCTTCCTTCTTTTCAATGACACAGATTACGAAGCAGTTCTCTTTTTTCGAAAGAATGTTGAACGGTTTCTCCTCAACAGAAACAGGGATGTCGTTACCGCACAGTTCCCTGATCCTGGAAATGGTCTCCTCTGACCTGAACTGCGGATGAAGTATAACTGCACTGACTTTTTCCTTCGCATGAAGAAGATATTCCATGACGACGGTCGCTCCCAGCCCGTAGGTCTGACCGGAATCTTTTCTGTAGCTTGCAACCCTTATCAAAACTTTATCCCCCGAAAACTCTTGATTATGCTATTATAACCATAATTCTCATCAAAGGATGGTGTTAAATATGGGAGAAAAGAAAGGAATGAGCGAACCTTATACCGGTCAGCTCACATCTAATGCAAAGCTGTTTTCGATCCTGGCATACTTCGGAGCCCTCTGGCTTCTCGGTCTTCTCATTAACCCTGATAAGACATGCCCCTTCGTAAGACATCACGTAAACAACGGAATCCTCCTTCTCATAGGTTTCGGCGTTTATTCCGTGATCGGCGGATTACTGATCTCCAGGATCCCCTACATTGGCTGGCTCTTAAACCTCGGCGCATATGCATGCCTTGTTTTCGTAATGATCAAAGGTATCGTATCAGCTGCCAAGACTCAGCTCTTCAACATTCCGCTCGTTAACGGAATCAAGATCGTCAAGTAATTCTTTCATTACTTAAGATCAAAAGCCCGCATCTTACCAGATGCGGGTTTTTATTTGCAGTAATTCAGCAAAACATATATAATTACCGCCGTAAGTATCGAGGTGTAGCGCAGTTGGTAGCGTACGTGCTTTGGGAGCATGGGGTCGCAGGTTCGAATCCTGTCACCTCGACCATATAAGAAATCCCGTAACCATTAAGGTTGCGGGATTTTGTATTTTCCGGGACACGGTAATGGACGCGATTGTTGCCCAATGTTTGTGCTGTAAAAAAAGAACAAAGCAATATATTATTATTTATGGAATCACTATCAAATGAAAGAAAAAACAAAAGACCTCTGGATACAGAAAACCTGACAATGGAGCAGGAAGAGAAAGTTGTCGGCGGTACTGCAGGATTCAATACGGCCAACTTAAATATGGCAGGTTTCAACACGGCTAACTTTAACATGGCCGGCCTCAACACTGCCAACTTTAATATGCCGAATTCACCGCTGAATAATTAAATGGAAGCACTCCCGGTTCATCACTCCTCAAACAACAGAAGGATTGATATATCCGGAACGCGGGTAACCCTCAGTGTCTGTCTGATAGTCAAAGACGAAGAACGTGTCCTGGGGCGCTGTTTATCTGCAGCAGTACAGATCGCAGATGAGCTGATCGTTATGGACACCGGTTCAAATGACAGAAGCGTTGAGATCGCACGTGAATACACCGATCTTGTTTTCTGCGAGCCTTGGCAAAACAGCTTTGCCTCGTGCGCGACTAATCACGGTGTTGCCTGGGTCAAGAACCGCCTCCTGAAAGATGCCAAAGGCGAGTGGATACATCTTCACGACAGCGATGACTGGGTATACACGGATCTTTACGATCAGTTGATCTCAGCTCTGCCGGCAACGGGCGCCGGTGCCGACATCATATGTATGGATCTGGAGATCAACGACGGTACCAGATTGCCGCTTAATGGCAATACTCAAAGGGCACTCTGCGCCCAGATATCCAGATTCATAAGGAGATCGTTCGTTGAAGACATTACTTTCCCGGAACAGATAAAAGCCGGGGACGACCGCTATTTTGCCGAGGAAATGCTGACACATGACCCTAGAACAGTCTATTCAGGCGTTATGGCATATCACTATAACTATCCGAGGGAAGGAAGCCTGTTCGACCTTCAAACGAAAGGGTTGATCAGTCAAACCACTGTTTCTCAAAATCCTCGACCGGAACAGGTTTAGAGAAATAATAACCTTGGTATAACCTGCATCCCATGTCGTAAAGCTTTTCGAACTGTTTTGCGGTCTCAACGCCTTCAGTAAGCGTATCTATTCCGAGATCCTCGGACATGTTGATGATGTTCTTGATTATCAGGCTGGCCTTCATGTTGCGCTCTGAATCCTTCAGGAACTGCATGTCGATCTTGATGAGATCGAGGTTGATGTCCTTGAGAAGATTAAGTGACGAATAACCGCTGCCGAAGTCATCCATTTCGACGATAAAACCGTATTCGCGCAGATCGCTGATCGTCTTGAGCATATCCACTGAA
>JAIKZM010000120.1 GCA_024682215.1 Saccharofermentans sp.
TGGCCAATGGTGATATGCAGGATTATAGTGGTTATCGTTTCTTCCTTGTAGAGCAGGTTACCATCTTCATCTTTCTTTTGATTGCCATCCTCATCGAGATTCGGGACCTGTATTGTTTCAGTTTTAGTCTCGGTATATGAGGTGATGGTGTTCATCTGCCAAAAGATAGTCTTTAGGGTATTTACATTGTCATCCGTCAGATGAACGACATCCGTTGCACCGTCAGTTCTGGTAGTGACATACACGGCATAGACTGAAAGAACATCAGGCCAAGGCGCCTGATAACCTTCCATTACGAGCTCATCATGGGCAGTATTTGTCTTAATCTGCTCGATCTGGCCGTTGTATTCGCCGTTGATCTCCAGAACTACTTCCTGAAGAGTCCTGGTATTCTCCCCGGATACATCACCAGCGAAGAAGATGCCGAAGGCAGAAGCAACAATCCCGGCAATTAAGCCTGCTAAAACAAGGATCAGTAGAAGAGGCACAGAAGCAGCTCCAAGCGCTGCTCCCAGTCTTTTCAGTCCTTCAATTATGCCTTTGACGATTTTCTTGACCCACTCGGCTGACTTCTTTGCCAGCTGTTCAGCTTTCTTTGCAGAAACAACCTTCTGTGAAGTAATTGCAGCCTGTTTAGCTGCTTCTTGGGCGCTTTTTGCAGCGACTCGAGTTGCTTCAGTAGCGCTTTTAATAGACCTATCCGCTTTATTGATGGTCCTGGCACCTGACTTGATATCCTTGGTATTCTTAATGTCAGGCCTTTTCTTTTTGATACGATTTTTAAGCGAATCTCTGGCATCCAAGAGAGCATCAGCGGTGTCTGCAGCTGTATTCCTAGCAGAAGTCTCGAGGTTATCGATCGCTTCCTGATCTTCTTGCTTACCGGAATCTTGAAACATTGTTCGTGCGTGCCTAATAGCAGCAATCCCGGCTCTCCGTGCTGCCTTAACGGGAGCTGTCATGGGCATTGAAGCTATAGTTTCCTTTTGCTCAGCTATCTCGGTCACTTCCTTAGCAGATGTTTTGCTCTGGATCTTGGGGATACTCTTGTTAATCGTTTTCTCTGTAGCAGGTTTTAGATCATCCAAACGCGATACCTGCTTAATGTCGCGCTCTCGTTCAATCTTACTGATTTGAGGCATTTTACTTAACTCCTTTGTTGTATTTGCCTGGAAGAAGGCATGTAAAAACACCCGGGATCCCCAGGTGCCTGAATAATGAAGGCTGATTATCGCTCAAAAAAAGAAAGCCCTTGCCGAAAGTGACAAGGGCTTGGAGGGTGTTCTGGACGTGTCTGAAGAGAAGTTTGAAAGGAGTTTGGCACGCCTTGTTAGAACACCATTGTATCACGATCGAAGTCGTGATGTTCGTGGATCAGCCGCTCGCAAACTGACCCTCGCCAGGACGAGTTGTCATAAGCTGATATAGCTTAGTGTCCTTCGGGAAGCGATTGACAAAAGGCACGAGCGCCGAGCCGTACTTGATAAGTCCCGATCCTGCAGGGGCGTTAGTGATATAGCGCATCTGTATCTCCGAGATGTTCAGAAGCTTAGCAAGCTTGGCCCTGTCCGATGCCGCCTGGTTGAGCATAATTACGAACTCTGAGTTGGAAAGCATCGTGGATGCCTGCACGGAGTCCAAAAGATACTCAACGTTCTGCGTGATAGCAGTAGGATAGGCGTTTCTCTTACGGAATTGTCTCCAAGCAGAGTTGAAGAACTGCGCGGAGAACTCGTTCTCGAATACGACATGAAACTCGTCGATAAAGACGTGTGTACGCTTACCTTTCTTCCAATTAAGGGTTACTCGGTTAAGCATAGTGTCTGTTATGACCAGGAGTCCCGTGGGCTTAAGTTGGCTGCCTAAGCCGTGTATATCGAAAACAACGACTCGCTTATCCATATCAACATTGCTTTCACGTCCAAAGATATCCAGGGAACCGGTAGTAAAGAGCTCAAGTGATAACGCTATCTGCTTGGCTTCAGGTTCCGGCTGTTCCAGGAGCTTCTCACGGAAAGTGCAAAGAGTAGGTGTTGCGCCGCCTGATGACTTGCATCTTTCGGCATCACGGTAAACAGCAGCCGCGCATCTGTCGATGATGGACTTCTGTTGCGGTCCTACGCCTTTTTTATCGATCTGCTCGACAAGAGACATGATGAACTGTGACTTAACTACGATAGGATCGTTTTCGCCATAACCATCGACCATATACATAGCGTTGAGCCTGTCGCGTCCGCCGGCCGATACGCGGATAACTGAGCCCATATCAGGCCCCATTGCCTCAACAAGAGGTGCATACTCACCCTCAGGATCACAGATCAGGATATCGTCTTCAGTGTTCAGCATAAGGAAAGTAATAAGTTCCTTGGCTGAAAAGGATTTACCGGAACCAGGCACGCCCAAAAGGAAAGCCGACTGGTTTAAGAGGTTCGCCTTGTTACACATGATGAGATTGTGCGAGATTGCATTCTCACCATAGTAGATACCGCCTTTGTCCATGATCTCCTGAGTCTTGAAGGGCAGGAACACCGCCAATGACTCAGTATTTAGAGTTCTGAAGCTTCTGTCATCGATCTTATTG
>JAIKZM010000161.1 GCA_024682215.1 Saccharofermentans sp.
TGGGAGAGCATCTGCCTTACAAGCAGAGGGTCACAGGTTCGAGCCCTGTAGTTTCCACCATACGGCGCAGTAGCTCAGTTGGTTAGAGCGCCAGCCTGTCACGCTGGAGGTCGAGGGTTCGAGACCCTTCTGCGTCGCCAAAACAGCCGGATCTTGTTCCGCAATGTCCGGCTTGTTTTTTGCCCAGATAGCTCAGTCGGTAGAGCAGGGGACTGAAAATCCCCGTGTCGATGGTTCGATTCCGTCTCTGGGCACCAAAAAGAAGAGGTTGTCTCATTGAGATGACCTCTTCTTTTTTTACCTCATTCTTTCGTTATTTTTACAGTTTGCTTACAACGGCTTTCGCGCTCAGTACTTTTTGTATAATCCCTAATGTCAGGTCTAAACATAATGATCTGCGGCTTTGAAGGGAAAAAGTGCATGAGTATTAACAATGTTACAAAGTTTCAGAATATCGTCGCAGGCCTCGAGCCCGCTAAAAAACAGGCCCTCTACCAGAAGATGAAGGGTCTGCCCGAGAATGAGCGCAATGAGATGATTGACAAGGTCGTTGCCGCTTATGAGACGAGGAAGCTCACCATCGAGCAGCCTGTGCATGCAGGCGCTGCTCTGCCCCCGAATAATTACGGACGCACATACAGAAGCGATGACAGGCGCTCTGCTAGAAAGACCATGTGGGTCGACGACCATCGTATGCCTTCAAACCGTGTTACTCATCCGATCAAAGCTGGTACCGGCAACAAGGTCGGCATCAAGAAAACAAGTATCAGCAATTCCGCTGCAGCGGTTACCGCAGTCAGAAGACCCGGTATGAAGCCGCCCATCCAGCGCAAGGCTGTCTACACTCCTGCCGCATCTGGTGCTGCAAATGCATCGATTGCGATCAGAAGAACGCCGGTAAAGAAGATCTCGGCAGCAGCTGAGGCTGAGAGAAAGAAGAGACAGGCTGAAATACTACGCAAAGTCGGAAAGACCGCACTTATGGTTGCAGGAAGAGCAGCGATCGTCACTGTATTCTCGCTTGCTCTGATCTTTGCGGGTTTCTATACATTCCTCGAGATCATGATGAAAGGACCTTCGCCGCATCTTAGAGACCAGTTCGTTTCATCAGTAATGGAGTCCTCCATGGGCGGTATATTTGCGCAGATGGTCCTTTCCGATGAGGAGATCAATGCGATCTTAAGCCGCAATAAGACTCAGGAATTCGATACGGTTACGGATACAAATCTCGTTAAGATCGGCGCAAACAAAGAAAACGGCGCTAATGCGAATGCAGTCAATCCTTACGATCCGGACGGAGACGGCGTTGAGATCCATGAGATCAGCGGTCCTATGTACCACGGTATCATGATGGTCGTTCTCGATCCTTCCAGAGTTAAGGTTTCCACGCTTGATAAATTCAACCACACCGGCGCGGGATTAACGCTCAAGGAGCATATCGAAAAGTCAGGCGCTATAGGCGGAGTTAACGGCGGTAAGTATGAGGATAAAGGCGGCATGGGAATAGGCGGATGGCCTGAAGGCGTCGTTATCGCTGACGGCAAGCTCAGAAACGGTGCTCCCAATGCCACGTTCGATGTCTACGGCTTTACCAAGGACAACGTACTCGTAGTCGGAAGAATGACATGCCAGCAGGCCATGAACATCGGTGTCAGGGATGCCGTAACTTTCGGACCCACTCTCATCGTTAACGGCAAAGCTGCCAGATACAGCGGAAACAGCGGCGGACTCAATCCGAGGACCGCTATCGGTCAGCGTGAGGACGGCGCGGTCCTTCTGCTCGTAATCGAAGGAAGAAAGACTTCTTCGATGGGTGCTACAATGGCAGACCTCATCGAAGTCATGAAGGAATACGGTGCAGTAAATGCCGCAAACCTTGACGGCGGCATGTCATCTGCTATGTGGTACAACAACGAGGAACTCGTTTCCAGCTCAAGTATCAGACAGAGCAGAAAGATGCCTACGGCTTTTGTAGTACTTCCCAAGTCGGCAGAAACCAAGGAGAAGTAATCACAAGTGGCACCTGAAGAGAATAAGAGGCTTCCCGGAAAGCCTGTCAGACCGGCTCAGGTAAGACCGGTCAAAACTGAAGAAACGGCTAAGTCTGAAAAAGCAAAGCCTAAGATAAGCAGATTTACGAAGGCTCTGATAATATGGCTGATCCTTCTGACTGTTGTCATTGCCGGCGGACTTGTATGGTTTAACGGATTCCTCGGAAAATACGAGGAGATCTATCAGTCGAGCCTTCCTTACCATCAGGCTGACAAGGCCATCGAGATGTTCGCGAAACAGGATCTCGACGGTATTTGGGGACTCGTTAAGAACAAGCCTTCCCATACCGAGTTTGAGACTGAGGCCACGATCAAGAAATATATCAAGGACCTGATCAGCAATAAGGAATTCACTTATCAGCAGACAGAGGATTATGCTGAGAACGCTCCTGAGTATTACATCATCAGCGAAAAGGTGATCCTTGCAAAGCTGAAGCTCGCAGAAAACGAGGAACAGAAACTTCCTTACGGGTTCAAGAACTGGAAGATCGGTGATCTCGAGTTCTATTCGGCTGCAAACAACAAGTTCAAGATCACTCTTCCGGAAGGCTACAAGCTTACCGTAAACGGAGTGGACGTGCCTGTTGCCTACAGGACCCAGCAGGGTATCGAACCTGAAGAGAACAAGTATCTCAAGCCTTATGCGGAACTGCCTAAAATGTGCGTGTATGAGGCAGAGGGACTTTTCGCTGAACCTGAGATCAAAGTTACGAATACTGACGGCAAAGAAGTAAAAGCCGAAAAGGATAAGACCACCGGTGAATACAAGGTGAATATCCGCAGCGAGTGCAGCGAAAAGGACAGAAAGGCCATCGACAAGTTCGGTATCTCTTTCACCAAAGACTTCGCAAACTACATCTCCCAGGATGCCGGAAACTATGCTCTGGACAAGTATTTCCCGAAGAATTCAAAGGCTCTCAGGGATATCAAGAGAAACTCTTCTCGTGAATGGTATACGAGACACGGTAAAGTCGATCTGAAGAACGAGGAAGTCAAGGACTTCATCTGCTACACCAAGGACATCGTCTATGTCGAAGTCTATGTTGAGCAGCACATGGAAATGTTCTGGGGATCCAAGGAACGTGAAGTAGTAAAGACCACTGCCCACCTCTATCTCGCACGCATCGACGGAAACTGGAAGGTTGCGGGGATCAGATACTGATATGCTGCGCCCATTTGTAACGCGTATGAAATTTTGAGGTTTATCTTTCATGTTACAATTACGATAGCAGATTATCGTAATTTTTATGAAGGAGGAATCTGGCATTGGAATTCACATATTCAAACGATGGCTTCCTGCCATATGATTCTTTTGACTACATCTACAATGACCGTGTAATGCCTGAGTTCGGCAAGGTCGTATCTCCATATCTGAGGCCTCTTACGACCTGGAAGTTCTATCATGCAAACGGTGATACGGAGATCCCGTTCGGCGTTGAACTGCGTTCCTTTGATGATACGGAATGGGACATCGTTAACTGTCCTTCAACATGGCAGACGGACGGCTACGGCCTTCCGCAGAATCTGCTCTACGAGTATCCCGAAAGGCTTAACGACAACACGGCCCGGCATGAGGATACTATCAGCGACAAGTATGTAAGGAATTCCACGAATTCCGAAAGTGATGAGACGGGTATCTACAGAACGACGGTAGTCTTTTCGCCTGAAGAACTCGAAAGGGCGCTCTATCTTGAGACATCCGGTATCTGCGGAAGCTTCAAGGTCTATGTTAACGACCATCTCCTTTGCGAGTCTCACAGCATCACAACTAGAAAACGTCTTCTTATATCAGATGTCGCGATCGCTGGCATCAACCAGATAGTCATAATCGTCAACAGATTCGACAGGGACGAGAGCGGACACATTATCCTTGATATCATGAACTACGGTTTTGCAGGTCTTTTCAGGCCGATAATGATCGTTGAGGATGCGCTGTTGGAGCTCAGCAATCTCCACATCAAGCTCGAATACGTTCCCGAGGCATACATCACCGAGGTAGCCAAGATCAGCAGTCTTTCGGAAAGAGGAAAGGCATCCCGTGTCCCTCACGGCGACTTCATGATCAAGGTCGATTTCTCGCTGCGCAACCATACGAACTTCATGCTCCCGTATTCGGTCAAGATATCGCTTCTGGAGGCCCGCGCTGAGTATGACCCGTATAAACTCCCGTTCGTGGCTTTGAAGAACCAGAGCAACGATCTGACGGGCGTTGTGGATGCACAAAAAGAGGTGAGGGATCAAACGGATTTCGTCGCGCTCGATGTTGCGGAATGGTCTGACTGCACGCCTGTACAGTATGACCTTGTTCTTGAGGTGCTCGATTCCGAAGGCAGGGTCGTATGCGCGAAAAAGAAGCGCTTCGGCTTCAGGACTGTCGAGATCGTCCAGGGCAAGCTCAACATTAATGACAGACGAGTGAATCTCAATCTCGTAAAATACTATGAATTCGATCCGAAGGGTGGCATTGCAGTTCCCCAGGACCGCATGAGGCAGGACATCATCCTCATGAAGAGAGCCGGAATAAACGGAGTCATAGCAGACGGATTCCCGCTTTCCGATGAATTCCTGAACCTCTGTGACCAGTACGGAATATACGTAATCGCGACGGCATCCGGTATCCAGATGAGGGATTATGTCGAAGGAACGATGATTCATCCTTCGATCGTCATGTGGGGTTTCCAGGACTACAATTTCAATACCGAAAGGGCTTCCAGAGTTAAGCAGGAATGCATGCTGATCGACGATACGCGTCCCTGGTACTGCGCTGCCGATAAGAAACAGCATAAAGGAAAGGGCAAGGAGCAGGAAGTGATCTCTGAACTGCTTCCTTTCCCGAACGATGCGGGAGTCGTTTTCGGCCCCTGGGTAGACCTCTGCCTCGACAGAAAGAAGATATTTAATCTCAATAAATCCGGACGCAACCTGTTCGAGACCATACCGGGAAGAACGCGTTTTACCGACGATGACACCATGTACAAGTGGATCCATCACGCGGACCTCGTCGGTGGAAAACAGAAAGAGAACTCCTGTATCGGACAGGGTATTGTTGATGCGGAAAGAAGTCCTCATCCGATCTACCTCGATATAAAGAGACAGTGCCAGAGCATTGCGGTATTTGCCTCGGTAAGCGATCCCGCAAGCCTTACTATGCGCAACATGAGCCCGTTTGCCTATACTGAGGAACTCGATATCGTATGGCAGCTGCTTCTGGGCGGAAGGAGCATCGCGTCAGGCAAGGGTACGATAGGTGAGATCGAGCCTTACGGTTCAAGAAACCTCAAGTTCCCGTTTACCAAGGACATGTTCACCAATGCCGGCTGGGCACAGGAAAGAATGGATCTCATAGACATCTATGATGAAGCCATGACTAAGGAGCTTGTCTTTGACATAACCATGCAGCTCCATAACGACACGTATTACGCAAAAGCCGGATATGAGGTCGCGTTCTATCAGGATGTCATCATCGATGAAGTAGCAAGTCCTGTAACAATGCGAAAGAAGACTGAGGGCAATGAGCTTGAAACGGGAGAAGGATCTTCCGCAGCACTGCCGTCAGGCATCGATACAAGCGCTCAGGACAATGTTTTACAGGCCTCTGATGACCAGGCTGCTGAAGACAAGGACGGCATTGTTGAACGGATCGTTACTCCCGGTGAGATTGCTGCTCCTTCAGAAGAGGAGTTTCCTCTTAAACTGATGACCGGGACCACATTGAGTTCAGATCCCAAGCGTCTTTATGTAAACGGCGACAACATCCGCATCGGTTTCTCCAAGGATCCTGCAGGCTGTTCGGTCCTTTCGATCAACGGCTTCAATTTCCTCAAGGGAACGATGAGACCGAGCTTTTACAGATGTCCTTCGAACATCGACAGAACAGACAGGAGCTTTATCCTCGCGAAAACGGTATTCTCCAAGGAGTCTGACTACGAGCAGATCCAGGAATCCATCCGTTATATCGGATCTGAATACGGAAAGAAAGACGGATGCTTCTCGATGATATCGAGATTCAAGTCTTTTGCCATGAGCGGTGAAGTCCTGATGTTCTATGAGGTTCCTTCGCCCGATAAGCTCAGGGTCACGCTTCAGTTCACTCCGAAATACGATATGGTGCGTTACGGCATCAGATTCCCTATAGTTGCGGAAGGCGCCAAGTGCACGTGGTACGGAAGAGGCCCAGGCGAATCTTATGCGGACAGAAAGAATGCTGCAAGGATCGGCGTATTCTCGGCTGATACAGGGAAGATCTACCATCCATACGCAAGACCTGCGGAGAACTCATCGCATACCGATACAAAGGTAGTCAGGCTGACAAATGAGGCCGGAGATTCCATAACGATAAAGAGACTTACCAGTACGCCGAGATTTGATTTCACCGTACTGCCTTATACGCCTGAACAGATGAATGAGTATCTGCACGAAGAGCAGCTGATGCATAACGATTACTGCGAATTCTTCTGCGATTTCGGAATGAAAGAGATCGAGAGAACTGCAGACAATGTATCGATGCAGCCCATCAAGAAGGGAATCCAATACCGCGAGACCTTTGAGTTTACTTTAAAGAGCGCGGACAGCTGATCAGTTCCTGCTGTTCCTTCTCTTGTAAAGGGGAGTACTTGTCTTATCCGCTGCGATTCCGTAAACGGGTTCACTGAGCATGCCGGGTTCCACCTTTGAAAGAGTCTCCTCGTAGATGTAGATCCTGGAATCGATCATGTCGAGTTCGTGGAGCATCATGGCTTCGGGCATTGCAGGCAGCTTGATGGCTTCCCATTCGAGCTTTCCGTGATGTGACGCGATGAGATGCTTGATGCACATGATGTCATCGCGGTCATATGTCTGCATGCCTGCAGATGCGTCGCGTGCGGAAACTTCCTCGTCGATCATCTCTATTCCGAGCAGGGCATGTCCTAAAAGGCTTCCTTCCGTCGTGTATGAAGCAACACCCGTATCAGATGTCTTGAGCTCTCTGAGCTTGCCCAGATCGTGTATGGCGGCACCGCAGACGAGGAGTTCCCTGTCGAGCAGGGTATAGACGTCGCAAATTGCAAAAGCGGCATCCACCATTCTTGACGTATGATATACGAGGCCTCCGTAAATGTTATGGTGCATCGATTTTGCCGCGGAAGACGAGTAGAAGGCCTTGTAGTCCTTCATAAGGAGTCTTACTGCCAGGGCGGTGAGGCTGTAATCGTCATCTTTGATCTCGGCGGATTTGAGATCGTAATCCCTGCCTGAAGACGCCTTGATCTTCTGAATAACGTTTACGAAAAGCTTGTCGGGATCGACCGGCGGTTTGCGAACGAGTGCGCTCTTCTCCGAATCGTCAAGGGTGGTGGGCCTCAGATACTGGATCTGATAGCTCCTTCCGCCGAAAGAATCGATGTGGATCTTGGTCTCTGCGGGCATTCCGTCTGTAATGCCTGCATCGTTGAGGTTCTTTTTTGTGGTGTCGAACATTACGGCGGAAACGCTTTCAGTGCCGTCGGATATCATTATGCGGAGCATGGGCTTGCCGTTGGCGGTGCTCTTCTCCGCGATCGTGTTGACGATGACCTTGGTGTCGTAAACGCCGTTGATCTCCATGTCCTTGAAAAGAATAATGCTCATAAATATCTCCTGAATCTTATTTGGAATTATGTTAGCACTGGGAGTTTAGCTTTTCTATAAATTAGTGGATTTTGTCCTCTTAACCACATACATGTGCAGTGGTGTAATAGACGGTGGAAAAGACTTTGAAAGGAAAGCTTCAGGTGCGGTACAGACTTGCATGTTTTGATCTTGACGGAACTCTTCTTGACACGCTCGCAGGCCTTGCGAACGCGCTTAATGCGGCAAGGCGCATGAACGGTCTTGATCCCCAGACTGAAGAGCAGATCAGAGGATTTATCGGCAACGGCGTCGAGAAGCTTGTTGAGCGATCTCTCGAAGCGGATCCCGGAACTTATGATGCGGATCTTAAGCAAAAGCTCCTCGAGGACAGGATCAAATACTATGCGGCAAACTGTCTTTACGGGACACGTCCGTATGACGGCATTACAGAGGCTGTCTTAAGATTAAGATCCGCAGGCATGATGCTGGCCGTCGTGACAAACAAGGATGAGATCCCGACAAATATCCTGATCGACCGGTTTTTCCCCGGCGTTTTCGATTATGTCTGCGGGACCATGCCGGGCAAGCCGAGAAAACCCGAGCCTGAAGCCGTAGGCAGATGCCTTGATGCGCTCGGTGTCGCGCCTGAAGAGTGCGTATACATAGGTGATTCCGAGGTTGACATCTTAACGGCCAAAAACAGCGGCCTGGATCTCATAAGCTGTGACTGGGGTTACAGAACGCGCTCGTTCCTTAAAGAAAACGGTGCCGGTGCCATTTGTTCGGATCCGGCGGACCTTTGGAGGTTTATGCAGTGAGCGAAAGTAAAGAAACAGGGAAGAAGAGAAAGAATTCGCTGCGTCTCGTTGCCGCCTGCGGAATTATGGCTGCCTTTGTTTTCCTCGGTACCCAGCTCAGGATCCCGACATCGATAGGATATATAAATCTGGGTGATGCCGTTATCCTTGCCGCTTCATATGTCATAGGTCCGTTTGCGTTTTTCCCTGCTGCCATTGGTTCTGCGCTTTCCGATCTTATTGCCGGATATCCGGTCTATATAGTTCCCACATTTGTGATAAAAGGTTCCATGGGTGTTGTTGCCGGATTCATCATGAGGCATCCGCATCATGACACGAAACTGCCCATGAGGATCGCGGCAGGCATTGTTGCAGAGATCATAATGGTATCGGGATATTTTGCATTTGAGTATTTTATTTACGGATCGGCACCGGCCGTTGCATCCGTACCGTTCAATCTGATCCAGGCAGGAGTTGCGCTGGCCATTGCAGTACCATGCTCGTATTTCCTCAGAAATGCCAGAGTGTGAGAATTTGAGTTTTGGTTTTCTTATATTATAATATGCATGATTTTTCAGCAGATCAATTTGTGAGGCGATATATATGAAAGTCAGTGTTAAATTATCAAAAAAAGATCTGCCGAGGCTTATTGCGGCGCTTGTTCTTGCCGGCCTTGGCATCGCGTTTTCCGTATCAGCATTCTATGATGCGGTCATATGGTTCGCAGTCCTTTTCCTTTTGACATTTTTAACTGTAACCATCGACGGCGAGGCAGAAGGAAAGAGAAAGCTCTTCAGGCTCATTCCCGAGATTGTCCTGCCTGTGTTTGCATCCTTCTTCAGCATCTACTTCATGCAGATGATAAACCTTGCTCACCATAACACCATAGCCGGAGTAAAGTGGCTTTACGATCAGATGTATCACCTTGATATGTTCAGGTGGACTGTTGAGTCACTGATTGTCATCGGCGTTTATTTCTTCTTCAGAACGGTTCAGCTTCCCAGAAGGATCGCTGCCGCGGCGGCACCTGCTCCGTTTCTCATTCTCGGTGTTGCGAATTTCTATGTATACACATTCAGAGGACATGAGCTGATCTTTAGTGACATCTTCAGCTGGGAGACGGCGGCTAACGTCGTAGGCAACTACACTTTCCCGATCCTTGAGCCCGTAATGTACGTTCTTGTTCCTTACGTTCTCTACATCATGTGCTGCATGAGGATAAAGGAAGACAAGCCGATGATCAAGTTCGTTGTTGCAAGGATCGCCATATCTGCCGTTCTTGCAGCCGCATTCATCTTCGGTTTCTGCTATATGATCAAGGTCCGCAGCAAGGACAACAGACCTCAGGACTGGTCAGACAAAGGATCAAGGTTCAACGGCTTTCTCATGAATTTCTCCACGACCGTGGTAACGGCAATCCCCGAGGTTCCGCAGGGTTATTCTGTTCAGAATCTTGACGCGATGATCAAGGAGACCGGAATCGACGTTTCGTATCCAGGCGCCGCTGATGATGATTCTTCAAACATCATCGTCATCATGAACGAATCATATACCGATGTTAAGTCGTATATGGCAATGATCGGATGCAAGGAGGATCCTACACCTTACTGGCATTCGCTTTCTCTCAAAGACAACTGCCTTCACGGAAAAGTTACCACTTCCGTTTACGGCGGCAATACGCCTAACTCTGAATTTGAGTTCCTCACCGGGATCACATGCGGATATCTTCCCAACGGAGCTATCCCTTATCTTCAGTTTGTTGACCAGGAAATGTATTCGCTTCCCTGGGCACTTAAGAACATGGGTTACTCCACACTTGCCATGCATCCTTACTATTCCAACGGATGGAAGAGGACCAAGGTATATCCTTTGATCGGATTCGACCATTATATGTTCATCGATGATTTCACATATACACCGAATGACATGCAGCGCGACAATTACATGACTGATTCACAGGCATACAAGAACCTGATGATGCAGCTTGATGCAAAGCCCAAGGGACAGAAGTCTTTCACTTTCCTCGTTACCGTCCAGAATCACGGCGGCTATACCGAGAATCTGAACAACTTCACACCCAAGCCGTATGTTAAGAATCTCGTAACCGGCATGGACACACAGGTAAACACTTTCCTTACATGCCTTAACCAGAGCGACAAGGCGCTTGAGGAGCTGATCGCTTATCTCAAGACCAAGGACGAGAAGTACACTCTCCTTATCTATGGCGATCACCAGCCGAACATTACTTCATTCCCGAACAACTTCGGTATCGGAAAGAAGACGAGCTGGGTAACGCCTTACATTATCTGGACTAACTATGACATGAATCCCGAGCTCGTTGAGAAATATACCAATGACAAGGTCGGCGTAACTAGCGTTAACTATCTTGCACTCGATGTAATGAAGGCTGCCGGCATTAAGTATCCCGGATATTTCCAGGTAATAGACAGCCTCAGGACGGAGATCCCTCAGATCAATCCTGCCGGATACTATTCCGCATCCCAGAAGAAATTCTTCACTGTGGAAGAAGTAAATGATCCGAAAGATCAGAAGGCGATACAGCTTTACAGATATTTACAGTATAATGTTGCTGTAGACAAGAAGGACAGCGAATTCCGAAAAGCAGCCAATTCTGTGGTAAAGAAAAATGACCAGTAATTATGATGTCATAATCATAGGCGCAGGCCCGGGCGGTATCTTTTCTGCTTACGAGCTTGCAAAGACGGCACCGGGACTTAAGGTTGCGGTCTTCGAGGCAGGCGGTCCTCTTGAATCGCGCAAATGTCCCATAGACGGCAAGAAGATCAAGACTTGCATAGGCTGCAAGACATGCAACATTATGCGCGGCTTCGGCGGCGCCGGTGCGTTTTCAGACGGTAAATACAACATCACAAACGATTTCGGCGGAACGCTTTACGAGCACATCGGCAAGGAAAAAGCCCTTGAACTCATGAAGTACGTCGACGGCATCAATATGGAGATGGGCGGTGAGGGCACGAAGCTTTACACCACCGCAGGAACGAGATTCAAGAAACTCTGTCTTGAGAATAAGCTCCATCTTCTCGATGCTTCTGTAAGACACCTCGGCACCGATAAGAACTATAAGGTCCTTGGCAATATCTACGAGTATCTCAAGGATAAGATCGAATTCCATTTCAATTCAGATGTCGGAGACCTGGCCGTTAATGAAGACGGAACATACGACGTCGAATGCGGCGGCGAGCATTATACCTGCAGGAACTGCATCGTTTCAGTAGGCCGTTCCGGCAGCAAATGGATCGAGAAGGTCTGCTCCGAACTTGATATCGAGACATATTCCAACCGTGTGGACATCGGCGTAAGAGTCGAGCTTCCGGCTGTTGTTTTCGCTGACCTTACATCTGAACTTTATGAGAGTAAGATCGTTTACCGCACCGAGAAGTTTGAGGACAAGGTCCGTACATTCTGCATGAACCCGAACGGTTATGTGGTTAACGAGAACACCAACGGAATCGTTACCGTTAACGGACACAGTTTCGATGCGCCGGAACTCCAGTCCGAGAACACAAATTTCGCGCTCCTTGTCGCAAAGCACTTCTCTGAGCCTTTCAAGGATTCAAACGGATACGGCGAATCAATAGCAAGGCTTTCCAACATGCTTGGCGGCGGTGTCATCGTACAGCGCTTCGGCGATCTGATACGCGGAAGAAGGACCAATGATTCCAGGATCGCTGAATCAACTGTCAGACCTACTCTCAATGCCACGCCCGGCGATCTTTCGCTCGTGCTTCCCAAGAGAATACTCGACGGCATCATAGAGATGATCTACGCGCTTGATAAGATTGCTCCCGGTACCGCGAATGACGACACTCTCCTTTATGGTGTCGAAGTCAAGTTCTACAATATGGAGGTCGCGATAGATGACCGCCTTGAGACCAGATATCCGGGTCTCTTCGTCATAGGAGACGGCAGTGGCGTTACACACTCGCTTTCACACGCATCCGCTTCAGGCGTCTTTGTTGCGCGTGAGATTGCGGGATCTTGCGATTGATATAATCACGATCACAATGCAGACGGCAGTTATAGCCGTAACGGCAAGACCGCCTTCCGGACCGAAGGCGCCTCCTGTGATCATGTCATTTACACCTGCTCCGTAAACAGTCTTTATAACCGAAGCATGAGCTTCCGTTCCTGATACCTGCAGACCGTAGAGATTTCCCTGCGAAAGGTTCCACATTGTGTGCATGGCCGATGTCATCCATATGCTTCCTGTCCTGATGTAGATCAGCGCGAAGAGGACTGCTATCAGGAAGAGATTGACCGATGCAAGTGGAGTGTATCCCATGTTAAGTGAGTGGAATGCCGAGAACAGGAATGAAGAGAAGAAGACTGCGAAAGATTTTTTGTAACGGCTTTCGATCCTCGGGATCAGATAACCCCTGAAAAGCAGTTCCTCACTTGCGCCTTGAGGCAGCCACATTAAGATGTTTATCAGGAATATCGGAACAGCACTCATCTCAAGACCGAAACCTGCAAACTCTATCTGGTCCGAAAGCCTGAGTATCAGGCATACTCCGGACATCATGATGAATCCGGCAAGGATTCCTGAAATGTATTCTTTGGCTATCCTTCCGGGCCTGCCCAGAGGAAGGCCGCATATCTCAAATGCTCCTGTAAAGGATTTCTTTTTAAAGACTCTTTTTGCGCGGATGAGGCAGGCTGCGATCATGAGCGCGTAGGCAATGGCCATCAGAGCGAGGAACACAGGGTTTCCCATGAAGATCATTATGATCTCGAATGTCTTGCCCAGCAGCTGAGAAACGTCTGATACATTTTTCAGATCAGCTATGTATTGTGAGTACTCAGCCTTGCGCATGTAGGATACCGCAACAGGTATTACCGCGAGCATCTGGAATATTCCTATAATGGCAAGAGGATAAAGTATCTCCCTGAAGAAGAATACGATGTTGTCGGTTATCATGTCTGCTGTCTCGAGAACGGAATGCCTTCCGGATCTTGCCTGGCGGATGTCTTTAGCGGTTACCGGATCTATGGAGACCGTATATCTTTCGTTATGGAGAAGTCTTTCGGATATCAAGACGACAATTGCCGCAAGAAGCAGCGTGGACAATGACGCGGCCAGGATACCCGTAAAGTCGGCGTTTCCCGCAAGTGCGTCTCCGAGTCCGTAGAATTGCCCGTAGACCGGAAGATACAGATAGAAATCCTCGCGCTCCATGGAGTTTTGTATGCAAGTTACGCAGACGGAAACAAGGATGAGGAATACAGGCAGAAAGGCTGTCTGTGCAGATACCACCGAATCGTTTATGACTGAAATCAGGATCGTAACCGATGCCGTAAAGACAGTAAGGATGATGAGGTGGATCACGACCGCACCGATGTTCGAATATGTTCTGTAGTACGGTATCAGAAAGAGCGGCAGGGTAACGATGGAAACGGGTATCAGAGTCTTGAGCGCAACACCTGCGAGATTTCCCGCGATGATCGCGTTCCTCGGTACAGGCGTCATAAGGATGCCTGTGAACGTGCCGCGTTCTTTCTGGCCGGCGATGACGTTCGTTCCGGCGCTCATTGCGGAATACAGTATGACTATGAAGATGAGAAGAGGGACAAAGGTACGGCCGAGGATGTCGAACATGAAATTCCTGTCGCTACCCCTGCCGGAAAGGTCCATCGGATCATTACGGATCTCTGAATCGGAGATGTCGGTATAAGTCCATCCGTTCTTGTTGCGCATATAGGACTGATAGCTGTTGAGATACACATTGATGAAGTCGTTTTTCATCGAGGTGTATTCAAGTGAATTAGTGCGGTAATAAGTAAGTATGTCCGGTTTCTCGGAAGATGTGTCATTTATACGCGAGCCGACTTTTTCATCGAAGTCCTCGGGGAATACGACAGTCAGGTAAGCATCGTTTTCACGCATCCATCTTCCGAACGTGACGAAATCATAAAGTGCGAGATTCTCTTTATAGACAAAAACGGTCGAACCGTATCCGTCGTATGTATATTCAAAAGATGCGATGTTGTCAAAATTGCCTATCCAGTCAGTGCGCGAACCGTAATCTGCCGAAACCGCATCGCGCTCCTGCTGCATATATTGATTGAAATCTATAAATGATTTCGGAGCATTTACGACCACTACGTTATAGACTTCGTCACTGAAAAGATGATAGGGGAACCACCACCACATGAGCGAAAGGAGCGTGAAAAAGACAACTGCGACGAGACCTGTGCACATCAGGAATGAAGACATGGATGCCTGCGCACCCGATTGACCGTGCTTTTTGAAAAAGCCCGCCGTTAATGTCTTTGCTCCTCTGAACCAGGATCTTGCGCTGTTTCTTTTCATGGTCTTTCTCTGTGGTTTTCAACATAGATCTTGAAGAAAGCATCTTCAAAATCCTTTTCGCCTGACATTGCAGTGAGTTCAGCAACCGTTCCCTGAGCGACTATCTTGCCGTCAACGAGTATCGCCACTTCGTCACACAGTTCCTCTGCAACGGAGAAGATGTGTGTCGAAAGGATGATGCATCTTCCTTCGTTCCTGAGTTCCTTAAGATAATCGGTAACCTGTCTTGAGGTGAGAATGTCGAGTCCGTTTGTAGGCTCGTCGAAAATGATTATCGGAGGATCGTGAAGAAGGCTGATCGCGATCGATATCTTCTGTTTCATTCCGGTCGAGAGCTCGGATATCCTTCTCTTTGCGAACGGCGTTATGCCGAATCTTTCAAATGCTTTTTCTTTTCTGCTTTTGACATCGTTCTTGGGTATGTCGTAGAGTTCCGCAAAAAAATCAAAGAGATCGTCTGGCGTTGAAACGGGATCGAGCTTGATCTCGGTCGTAAGAAATCCCAGGAACTTATGAATCTCAAGAAGATCTTTTTCAGGTGACAGACCGTTGATCTCGACGGTTCCGCTCGTAGGTTTCATCAGTGTGGCGATTATCTGCATCAGCGTCGTTTTGCCGGCACCGTTGGGGCCTAAGAGTCCGAATATGGTTCCTTTACCTATCTCAAAGGAAACGCCTCTTATGGTTTCTGTATCTTTGGTGTAGCTTTTATGCACGTCTTTTACGGTTATCATATAAGCTCTCCTTCCTGTATACGGATCTCATTACGAGAAAAGCAACTATCGTGTTTACGGCAAGCACGGCTATTACGTGCCAGATCTTTTCCTGTGCCATGTATGATTCGCTGATCAGTGCGAGACTGTTATGCATCGGTATGAAGTATTCCAAAGTCATGGGTCTTGTTCCTCTGAACATCTGAATGAAGAAATCCGCAAGGAACAATACGAGAGGAAGCTGGAGGTTTACCGTGATGTCCTGCATCTTGTCCAAAGAGAAGACCGTCGAAATGCAGACTGCAGTCATGACAATTACGGTGAAAGGTATCGTGATCAGAACGATCAGAAGTTCAAAAGGAGTAAGCATCATTCCGAACGGAAGAAGTGACATGGCATCATTTGCGGTGTTGATCCATGACGTCAAAAACAGAAGGAGAGTGGTTAGATATGTTGCAGCTGATACGATCAACGTTATCGCCGCTATCTTTCCCGCGAATATACTCGAAGCTGAAACGGGAGTCATCTTAAGCTTGGCCCAGAAACCTCGTTCTTTTTCGGAAGCAAACATGTCGCTTACAAGAGAGTAAGAGCAGTAGTACATCATGAGCAGGAGCATGCCCGGAACAATGCGCGAAGCGGAATCGTCTGCCACTGACCGGTTGTCCATGAGTTTGGTCACGGGATTGAATGAATCAACGGAAAACAGTTTGCTCCCAAGTTCTGAATAATCACCGCCGAGCCTGTCGATAAGACTGTTCTGATAGTTTTCAAGGATACCCTGTTTGAACTGCTGTGCACGCAATCCGCCTGACAGGGAGTTCAGATCAAATCCGACATATATGACCGCTTTGCTCGTTGCTGAATTGTTCCCGCCGCATATTTCACGGTAATAATCTTTAACTGCGTTATCGAAAGAATCATCAGTTTCACCGGGCGCGAAAAAGCAGATTATCGTACCGCCTTTTAACTGTTTTCCGAATCTTTCATTGTCACCAAAAAGAGCTGAAAACTCGTTGAATGACATGTATGAATATGTATAAACATTTGCATCGGCAGTTTCTTTTACATAGTCGCGGAATGACTGCGGAGCACTCACAAGTATTATCGGTTTCTTCGATAACGAACCTGTGGACATGTAATTGATGAGCAGCGGAAACACATTCAGAGCAAGCATCATGAGCACTGCCGGAAGCAGAAACAAAGTGACGGTCTTATGCCAGTTTGAGAATATTTTTTTCAACTCCCAACGCAAAATCACATATGTTTTTCTCATGGAATAATCTTACAATAATCTGCATGGAATATGAATGCACTGCTTTGAAATAAAGATGCACCGTTATGGTAACAAGCGATAATTCAGTGCGAAAATGATACGCCGCATCACTGATAATTACTGCTGCCGAATGTGTGTAAAATGAACAAATAAAAGGGTCTCGGGTTGTCTATTTCTAAATACTTTTTTCTCTATTTTTGTTGACATATTTTCAGTAAAAATGTATGTTAAATATATCCAACACAGAAATTTACACGGAGGTTCTAAGTATGGATATTGAGAAGAAGGAAGTTAAAGTTGAAGTAAAGGCAGAGCCCGCTAAGGCACCTGCTGCTCCTGCAAAGAAGGCTGTTGCTAAGAAGCCTGCTGCAAAGAAGGCTGCTGCTAAGAAGGCACCTGCTGCTAAGAAGGCTGCTGCTAAGAAGGCTGCTCCTGCAAAGAAGGCTGCTGCTAAGAAGCCCGCTGCAAAGAAAGCTGCTCCTGCAAAGAAGGCTGCTGCAAAGAAGGCTGCTCCTGCTAAGAAGGCTGCAAAGAAGGTTGCTGCTCCTAAGAAGGTTGAGATCTTCTTCCAGATCGAAGGTCAGGAAATCTCCAATGCTGCTATCGCTAAGAAGCTCCCCAAGGCTGCTAAGATCTGGGTCAACGCAGCTGAGAAGAAGGCTTATGATGAGAGCGGTAAGGGTGTAGACCTCTTCTAATCCAAGATAACTTCTTGATAAATTACTCCCGGATCTGATCCGGGAGTTTTTTTATGGTTGCATTTGTCTTCGAATATGTATATCTTTTTTTCATGCCTTTATTAACTGTTCAGAATATATCAATGAGTTATGGTGAAAGACGCGTCTTGAGCGACGTGTCTTTTCGTGTGAACAAAGGCGACAGGATCGCTTTCATCGGTGATAATGGTGCAGGCAAATCCACATTGTTCAAGATAATCAGAGGCACGTTAACTCCCGAATCGGGAGAGATACTCATGCATGGCCAGACCATCGCCGGATACCTTTCACAGCGGATAGAAGAACAGGATCTTTCATCTGCAACACTCAAGCCTTCCAATCTGATAGAGCTTGAATCAAAGTTATCCTCGCTTGAAAAAGAGATATCAAAACTCTCGGTCGATGATCCTGATACATTAGAACTTAAGAACGCGATGAATGAATATTCCAACGTTCGCGCAGCATATGAATCAGCAGGCGGTTACGATTATGAATACCGTCTGAACGATGCGCTCAGAGGTCTAGGTCTTGGTGACATGACAGACGGCAACAGAACTGATTTCTCTTCGATGTCAGGTGGTGAGAAGATGCGCGTATGCCTCGCGCGTCTCATTGTCGATCATCCGGATATACTCATGCTCGACGAGCCTACCAACCATCTCGACATGGAAGCCGTTGAATGGCTTGAAGGATTTCTTTCATCCTACGGCGGTGCGGTTTTCGTAATTACTCACGACAGACATTTCATCGATTCTGTTGCAACGCGCGTCATCGAACTGGACGGCGGAAGGATAAGAGAATACAAAGGAAACTATTCCGATTACGTAATTCAGAAAGAAGAATTTCTGAAAACGCAGACTGCGGTCATAGAAAATCTTGAAGCAGAACTTTCGCATCAGCTCGATGTAAAACAGACCATGCTTTCGCACAGAAACATCTCCGGTTATCACCAGAGGGAGAAGATGGTCGACAAGCTCGCAGACGTTCTCGAAAGGGAACGTGCAAAGCTTCCCGCGCAGTATGCGAAGATGAGTTTTACCGCGGTTCCGCTGGAGCGTTCGGGAAGATCTGACAAGATCCTTCTTGAAGTTTCCGGTGTATCAAAGAGATTCGATGACTGCGATACCGATCTGTTCTCGAACATCTCATTTGAGCTTAAAGCTGATGAGAAACTTTTCTTATGCGGTCCGAACGGATGCGGCAAGACAACGCTCCTTCAGATGCTCGCAGGCAAAGCTTACGGTACTGAAGGCAAGGTTACGATAGCGACCGGAACCAGCTGCGGATACATGGGTCAGTTCGTTCCTTTTGAAGATGAAACATCGACATGCTTTGACGAACTCGTGGACAGAAACGAAGGAATCAAGACCACTGAAGCACGATCTCTTCTTGCAAGATTCGGGTTCCGCGGAGACGATGCGTTTAAGATTATCAAAGACCTGTCAGGCGGAGAGAGATCAAGACTTTATCTTTGCTGTCTTCTTTCGGAACGTCCCGACATACTGTTCCTTGACGAGCCTACGAACCATCTGGACATCAATTCAAGAGAGATACTCGAGGATGCGATAAGGGAATATGACGGTGCGGTCATCTGTGTATCGCATGACCGTTTCTTCATCGACAAATGTGCTGATACGATCCTTGGTTTTGCTGACGGAACAGCATCCGAATTTGAAAAATACGAGTACTACCGCAAGTCTGTCAGGAATACTGTGAAGCAGACTGAAGTGAAGACCGAGGTTACAGAAAAGCCGTCCAAGAAGAAAAATGCGGACAGGGTCGCATCTGCAAAACGCCGTCAGCGTCTCTCTGACATCGAGAAGGAAACACGCGCCCTTGAGAATGAGCAGAAGGAGATAGAATCAAGGTTCGGCACTGACGCGGGCGAGAAAGACTATAAGCGTTATGCCGAGATATCAGCCAAACTTAATTCACTTTACGAAGAGTATTTCGAGCTTGGAGAAGAATAGATTAATTTAATTAACTTACTTCAAGTAATAAGAATAATGTTGTAAAATTTTAGATATTATTCTTATACGAGGTACTTATATGGGCATGACGATTACGCAGAAGATCCTGGCGGACCATGCCGGGGTGCCTGAAGTAAAAACGGGTGACCTTATCGAAGCAAGGCTCGATTATGTGCTCGGTAATGACGTTACCGCTCCTCCGGCGATCAAGATAATGAAAGAACTCGGATGCGGAAAAGTCTTCGATAAGGACAGGGTATGCCTGATCCAGGATCACTTCACACCCAATAAAGACATTAAATCCGCAGAACTCTGCAAGACTATGAGATGCTTTGCGCGCGAGCAGGAGATCAGCCATTTCTATGAGCTCGGCAGACGTGAGATGGGCATAGAGCATGTCATTCTTCCCGACAACGGAATAGTTCTTCCCGGTGACATGGTCATCGGTGCTGATTCGCATACATGTACTTACGGAGCGCTTGGCGCATTTTCGACAGGTGTCGGTTCCACTGACCTTGCCTGCGCGATGGCCAGGGGCATCACATGGTTTAAAGTACCCGATGCGATCAGGATCATACTCAAAGGAACGTTCAACAAATTCGTTACGGGCAAGGATCTCATCCTTCACATCATCGGCATGATCGGTGTTGACGGCGCTCTTTACAAGTCCTTGGAATTTGAAGGCGAGGGATTAAAGAGCATATCGATGGACGGAAGATTTACGATATGCAACATGGCGATAGAGTGCGGCGCGAAGAACGCTGTCTTCCCGTTTGACGAATACACTCTCAGGTATATAGCAAGGACAAATCCCAAGAGATTCTCTGCAAGCGATTACAAGATCTATGAAGCGGATGAGGATGCGGAATATTCACAGACGATAGAGATCGATCTTGGTGATGTTCCGCTTACCGTTGCGCTTCCGAGCATTCCTTCCAACACGAAGAAGGCGGAGGACTGCAGGGATATAAAGATCGATCAGGTCGTGATAGGTTCCTGCACGAACGGAAGGCTCGAGGATATCGGAGCGGCTGCACAGATCCTTAAGGGACTTAAGGTCCACAAGGATGTAAGGTGCATCATAATACCGGGATCCCAGAAGATATACAGATATGCGCTCGAGGCGGGCTGGCTTCAGATCTTTGACGATGCTGGATGCGTTATTTCCACTCCTACGTGCGGACCTTGCCTTGGCGGCCATATGGGCGTTCTCGCAAAAGGCG
Organism: Saccharofermentans sp.; assembly: GCA_024682215.1. GTDB lineage: Bacteria > Bacillota > Clostridia > Saccharofermentanales > Saccharofermentanaceae > Saccharofermentans. Next base: position 20,688 of record JAIKZM010000161.1, read on the forward strand.
AGAGATGCGTTGCCACGACAAACAGGAATTTCGTCGGAAGAATGGGTGATACCGGTTCTGAAGTGATTCTCAGCGGTGTTCCCGTTGCTGCTGCTTCGGCAGTACTTGGCCGCGTAGCAACGCCTGACGAACTTTGACGGAGGTGCATATGATAGTTACCGGCAAAGCATTCAAATACGCAGATAACGTCGATACCGATGTCATAATTCCGGCAAGGTATCTTAATTCGAGCGATCCAGAACATCTTAAACAGCACTGCATGGAAGACATCGATGCAGATTTCGTTAAAGAAGTCAGCAACGGCGATATTATGGTCGCAGGGAAGAATTTCGGATGCGGTTCTTCAAGAGAACATGCTCCGGTTGCGATCAAGGCAAGCGGCATCTCGCTGGTCATAGCAGAGAGTTTTGCCAGGATCTTCTTCCGCAACTGCATCAATGTCGGACTGCCTATCCTTGAGTGTCCCGAGGCTGCAAGAGCGATATCCAAGGGCGATACCGTCAAAGCTGATTTTGATACAGGGATAATCGAGAATGTCACTAAGAATGAGAAATACCAGTCAAAGCCGTTTCCTGATTTTATCAACGGGATCATAGCAAGCGGCGGCCTTTTGGAATATACGAAAAAACAAACCGTAAAATAGCAGGAAAGGGGAGATAGGAAAAGCATGGGAAGATCTTATAACATTGTATCGATACCCGGCGACGGCATAGGTCCCGAGACCAACGGCGCGGCAGTAAGAGTTCTTGAAGCAGTTTCGAAGATATACGGCTTTGAGCCCAGGATAAAGGAATACAAGGCCGGCGGATGTGCGATCGATTCATTCGGTGTACCTCTTCCCGGCGAGACCCTCCATGCGTGCATGGATTCCGATGCTGTACTATTAGGCGCGGTCGGAGGTCCGAGATGGGACATGATCGAGGCTGAAAGAAGGCCTGAACAGGCTATCCTCGGACTCAGGCAGAGCATGCATCTTTACGCAAATCTTAGACCAGCCACTCTTCAGAAAGAACTTGGAGATGTATCTCCTCTTAAGAATCCAGGTGACATAGACATGCTCATCGTCAGGGAACTGACGGGAGGCATCTATTTCGGAAAGCAGGGTTCATACAAGAGTTCCGAAAAACTCTTTGACGGAACCAGAAAGGGCATCGTTGCTTTCGATACCGAAACATATTCGGAGGCTGAGATCAGCAGGATATTAAGACGCGGTTTTGAATATGCCATGAAGCGCAGGAAAAAACTTACCGTCGTAGATAAGGCAAATGTCCTGAATACCAGCAGGCTCTGGCGCACTCTGGCAAAAGAGACCGCCAAGGAATACCCTGAAGTGGAACTCGACTTCCTTTACGTTGACAACTGCTCAATGCAGCTTGTCAGCAGACCTTCCACATTCGATGTAATAGTTACCTCCAACATGTTCGGAGACATTCTGTCGGATCTTGCCGGACAGATAACGGGTTCCGTAGGTCTTCTTCCGTCAGCGTCACTCGGAAATCCCGGCATGCCGGGCCTTTTCGAACCGATACACGGTTCAGCTCCTGATATCGCAGGTCAGAAGAAGGCAAATCCGATCGCATCGATACTTTCAGTCCAGCTCATGCTCAAGCTTCATCTGGGCGAAAAGGACGCAGCTGAATCGATCTCGCGGGCGGTAAGGAAAACGCTTGCAGACGGTGCAAGAACGCCTGATATCGCGGTACACGGCGAAGACGGCGTGAAGCAGAATATCATTCTCGTCAACACAGATGAGATGACAGACAGGATAATCGCAAATCTTGAATAAAAAGCTAATCAAAGGGAGAAGCTGAAATGGCAAAAAAGCTGATAGCCGTGATCGATATCGGATCGCTTACGGCGAGGATCAAGATATTTGAATTAAACGCAAAGGGCAAACCCAAGGAGATCGAGGCGGTCCGTAAGTTTACGGGTCTCGGTTCGAGAAGCTACAGATTAGGCACGATCCAGCCTGAGCAGGTGGACGAGCTTTGCAGATGCCTTAAGATGTTCGACGAGAAGTGCCGCGAATACGGTGTTACAAGGGTTTTCTGCGTAGCAACTTCCGCATTCAGAGACGCCACCAACGCCGATATCGTCATCGAAAAGATCAGAACCAGGACAGGCTTTAAGATAAAGGTCCTTGATAACGCCATGGAAAGGTATTACCAGACCATTGCGGTTCAGGCCATCTATCCTGATTTCGGAAAGATGATCGAGAACGGAACCATGATCCTCGACATCGGTTCAGGTTCTCTGCAGGCGTCGGTTTACGATAAATCCGAATTCGTTTTCAGCCAGAACCTTGTATTGGGATCACTCCGTATCTCGGGCATGCTGTCTGACCTCCAGAGCAGGACTACTCATTATGAGGATGTTTTGGAGGAGTTCATTGCGCAGGACTTAAACGATTATCACGCAGTGGAACCCAAGGGCATAACATACCGCAACCTCATCGCTTTTTCGGGCGAGATGGGATTCATAAAGAAGCTTTCGGGCCATGATTCAATGGGCTCATGCGAGCTTACAAAAGAGGAGTTCCTTAAAGTCTACGAGTATCTTCTCAAGACGAGACCTTCGGATCTTACGCTGATAGATAAGGTTCCTTCCATGATCGCACCGCTCCTTTTGCCGACGGCCCTGATCGTAAAGAACATCCTTGAATACACGGGCGTTGATTCGATCTACATGCCGCACGCTTCTCTTTCTGACGGAATCGTTTACCATTACTGTTATACGACCCTGGGCCTTAAGGCTCCGTTTGCTCCCGACAGTTATCTGATCTCGGCGGCAAGACACATCGCGAAGCGGTACAGATCAGACAAGAAGCATGTTGAGTTTGTTGAAAAGACCGCGCTTAAGATGTTTGACGAACTTAAGGACGTCAGCGGTCTCGGAGAGCGTGACAGGCTGCTCCTTCAGGTAGCGGTTATACTCCATGAGATAGGCAAGTTCGTTCACGCCAGAAACCACAGTGACGCTGCATATTCGGTCATTAAATACACAAATCTGATGGGACTCGATCACGATGAGCTCAACATGGTCGCTCTAATCGTCCGCCTCTATCCGAGGAGCAATCCCTACGACAGCTACTACTATTCCTTGCTGCCGTCCAACCAGAAGGTCATCGTTTCCAAACTTACGTCGATCTTAAAGATAGCGGATGCATGTGATGCCTCCCACAAGGAAAAGGCTAAAAAGATCACGTGTTCGATCAATGAAAACAAATTCGTCACTGTGTGCGAAGCACCTGACGACATGTCTTTCGAGCTGTGGGCTTTTGAGAACCGCGGCAAGATGTTTGAGGATGTCATGGGCATCAAGCCCGTGCTCAAGGCAAGGAGGAGAGAAGTCTGATGGCAGTTAGAAAAACACCGGCAAAGAAGACTACGGTAAAAAAGACTACGGCAAAAAAGACAGCGGTAAAGAAAGCTTCGGCATCAAGTGCCGAAAAGAAGCCCAGAGGCGTTAAGGTCGCGCTTAAGAAGACTTCTGCTCCGAAACCGGAGGTGGCTGCCAAGAAGCCTTCCGCGGCTACTGAGAAGACAAAGGATTACAAGTCTGACAAGTATGCTTCATTCCTGAGCTCAAACGCTAAATTCTTTAACCGTGAGCTTTCGTGGATCGAATTCGACGAGCGTATCCTTCATGAGGCAAGAGACGTAAAAAATCCTCTCCTTGAGAGGCTCAACTTCCTTTCGATTACTGCTTCCAACCTTGATGAATTCTACATTGTCCGTGTTGCGTCGCTCAGGGACATGCAGAGTATTGAATTTACCGAAAAGGATATCGCGGGATTTACGGTCAGCGAACAGCTTGAACGTATCGATGAGAGGACCAGAAAGCTCATGTTCCTCATGTATTCCACATACGGACGCACGCTTGTACCGGCACTTGCCCAGGAGAAGATCTTCCTCAAGGATTATTCCGAACTCGGTAAAGAAGAGCAGGAGATAGCAGATTCATATTTCAGGGATGTTCTCTATCCTGTCCTCACACCGATGGCGGTGGATTCTTCAAGGCCGTTTCCTCTTATCTATAACCGCATGCTGAACATGTGCGTAATGCTCGAGAACGATCCGGGCAGGGTAAGGCTCCGTGACAAAGCTGCTGACGGCATCTCCAATTCAAAGAAGAAAGCTTCTGCCGAAAAGGAGGATCAGGAGAAACACATGTATGCGACCGTCCAGATCCCGACGGTAGTAAAGAGACTTTATCAGATAACAACGGCTGACGGAGACATCTTCGTACCTATTGAACAGATAATCATGGCAAATGTCAACGAACTGTTTGACGGCCAGAAGGTAATAGCAGCAGGCTTCTACCGCGTAATGAGAAATGCCGACCTCGACATCGACGAGGACGAGGCGGAAGACCTCTTAAAAGAGATCGAAGAGCAGGTAAGACGCAGGAGATTCGGCGAGATCATCAGGCTTGAGATCCAGGATGACATGGATCCGGATCTTCTCAAGTACCTTATCAAGGAACTCGGAGTCAACAAGAAGGATATCTTTAGCGTAAACGGTCCAATCGATCTCACGTTCCTGTCAAAACTTACCTCGGCATGCAAGGCAAAGCATCCGGATCTGTGCTATCCGCCGCATGAACCCGCCGAACCGGCATCATTTGACGGCCCTGTCAGCGAACTTGATATCTTCGCGCAGATCAGGGAGAAGGACCGTATCGTGCATCATCCCTACGAGAGCTTTGAGCCTGTGCTCGAATTCATAAGGCAGGCGGCAAGGGATCCCAACGTTCTTGCCATCAAGCAGACGCTTTACCGTGTATCTGACAGATCCCCGATCATTGCATCGCTCCTTGAGGCGGCTCAGTGCGGAAAGCAGGTAATGGTACTCGTTGAGCTCAAGGCAAGGTTTGATGAGGAGAACAACATCAACTGGGCAAAGATGCTCGAAAATGCTGGCTGCCACGTTATCTACGGCCTTGTCGGCCTTAAGACGCACAGTAAGATCACACTCGTTGTGCGTAAGGAAGAAGACGGCATCAGACGTTATCTGCACCTTGCAACGGGCAACTATAACGACATTACCGCGAAGATATATACGGACATAGGACTTTTCACGGCTTCAGAGAGCTTCGGCGAAGACGCTTCGCAGTTCTTCAACATGCTTTCAGGCTTCTCGATCCCTCAGGTCTGGAACAGGCTTGTTCCCGCACCTTTGTGGATGAAGGATTACTTTATCCAGAAGATCAGGCAGGAGGCTGAAAACGCGCGTAACGGAAAGCCCGCGAGGATCGTAGCCAAGATCAATTCGCTTGTTGACGAGGTGATCATCAAAGAACTCTACGAGGCATCATGTGCCGGCGTAAGGATCGATCTTATAGTAAGAGGCATATGCTGCCTTAGGGCAGGCATTCCCGGAATGTCCGAAAACATAACCGTTCGTTCGATCACGGGACGTTTCCTCGAGCACTCCAGGATCTTCTATTTCTATAATGAAGGCCATGAGGATCTTTATCTGGCATCTGCCGACTGGATGCCCAGAAACCTCAACAGGCGTGTCGAGCTCCTGTTCCCGGTCGAGGACAGCGACTGCAGAGCCAGAGTTATGGAAGTGCTTGAAGTTGAACTCGCAGACACGGTCCGCGTCAGCTTCCTTAATCCTGACGGAACATATTCCAAACTTGACCTCAGGGGCAAGACGAAACTGGATTCACAGAAGAGGCTTATCGAGCTTGCAGATGAGGCAGCCGCGCTCCGCAACAGGAACGAGGATAACATCGAATTCACGCCTGCGGAGAGCCCGAGAAGCTGATAAGCAACACTTTTGCCATATTTTGTTGATTGACTTTGAAAGCCTTTATTTATATGTTTAATGCAGATTTTAATGTTGGAGGCCAACAATGAAGAGGATAAAGATAGTATCGGTTCTGCTTGCGGCGTCATTGGCTGCTTCTGCCTTTGCCGGATGTAAGAAAAAGCCCGTAACGAGCGCGGTTATCGTTTCAACGCCTGCAGTTACGACAGCGGCACCGGCACCGACTACCGAGTCAACAACAGAGGCACTTGCACCTTCTATCGTGTCTGAAGATACCGAAGAAGAGACATCTGCGACTTTCGCAACCGTTCCCACAACCGAGGAGACAACAGAAAAGCCCACTCCTACGCCCAAGCCGACAAGCACGCCTGCGCCCACACCGTCTGTAAAGATCACGACTCATGTAAAGGATGAGGCCAACGTGATCAAGAACGATGCGGCTCTCGAGGCTAAACTTGCCGAGTTCGAGAAGGCAACGAAGATCATTCCCGTAATCTATACGGTCAAGACAAATCTTACCGGTGATGATTTCAGGACATATACCAAGAATATCTACAAGAATAATTTCAAGGATCAGAACCACTTCCTGATCGTTTACAGGGTCGCAAAGAACGGCGGCGGCTGGTCATGGACGACGAGCATCGGCACAAAGGCGTACCAGAAGCTCAACAAGGCCGGTGTGGCTTCCACATATTCGACCGATCTGTCCAATGCGCTCAAGAGCAACAAGGACAGGGGCAAGGGCTTTATCTCTTTCTTTGACAAGACGCAGAAGACTCTTGCAAAGTAAGGTTAAGTATTTGCACACAAAATCAAAAGGCATCACGCCATGATGTCTGTGCAAAAAAATATTTACATATTTTATTTGAAAGAATAAAATACACGCATGAAAATGATTTGGTTTATAAGCTATGCATACGCATTATGCGCTTCTGATAGTAAGCGTTAGTATTCACTGCCTGTAGATCAGATCGTAAATTGAATATTCGGACAATGGGGTCCCGCAGTGAATACTGTGGGACTTTTATATTTTTTTGAGGGGGAGAAAAGCGAAAATGTGCGGTATAGTCGGTTATACGGGAAAGAAAAAGGCGGCACCCATTCTTCTTGACGGCCTTGCGAGACTGGAATACAGAGGCTACGATTCTGCGGGTATCTCCGTAAGGGACGGCGAAGCCAATCCTGTAGTCGTAAAGGCTAAGGGCAGACTTAAGGTCCTGGCTGAGAAGACTGACGGAGGAAAGGCTCTGGCAGGCACATGCGGTATCGGACACACAAGATGGGCAACGCACGGAGAGCCTTCCGAGAACAATGCACACCCTCATATCGTTGACGATTACAATGTCGTAGGCGTTCATAACGGTATCATCGAGAACTACCAGCAGCTCCGCGAAAAGATGATCCGCAAAGGCTACAAGTTTTATTCCGATACAGATACGGAAGTTGCCATCAAGACCATCGACTACTACTACAAGAAATATACCCACGATCCCATTGAAGCACTTGCAAAGACAATGGTACGTGTAAGAGGTTCATATGCCCTCGCCGTAATGTTCAAGGAACACCCCGGAAAGATCTTCGTGGCCCGCAAAGACAGCCCGATGATAATAGGCGTTGACAAGGATTCGTCCTACGTTGCATCAGACGTACCCGCGATCCTCAAGTATACCCGTAACGTTTACTATATCGCTGATCTCGAGATGGCCTGCATCGAGCCCGGCAAGGCAACGTTCTACAACCTTGACGGTGACGTGATCGAAAAAGAGCAGGTCGTTATCGATTGGGATGCCTCAGCTGCAGAGAAAGACGGATTTGAGCATTACATGATGAAGGAGATCCACGAGCAGCCCAGGGCTGTCGCCGATACCCTCAAGTCAGTCGTTTCACCTGAAGGCGAGAAGTACGTCACGGATCTTTCACAGGCGGGTTTTACAGCTGAAGAGATGAAGGCTGTTTCTCAGATCTATATAGTTGCGTGCGGTTCCGCATACCATGTCGGAGCTGCCGCACAGTATGTCATTGAAGAACTCGTGCACATTCCGGTCAGATGTGAGCTTGCATCAGAATTCAGATACAGGGATATGCCTTTTGCGCCTGATTCGATGGTTATCATAATAAGCCAGTCGGGAGAGACCGCAGATTCGCTCGCAGCTCTTCGCAAGTGCAAAGATTCAGGGATCAAGACGCTTGCCATAGTCAACGTCATCGGTTCCACCATCGCCCGTGAAGCAGACCACGTGCTCTACACGATGGCGGGTCCCGAGATCTCCGTTGCCACTACAAAGGCTTACAGCGCGCAGCTTGCGTTATCTTATGTTCTGGCAATAGAACTAGCTTCCGCAAAGGGCACGATCGATGAAGAGAAGAAACAGGATCTCCTTACGGAGGTAATGACGATCCCCGACAAGATCAGAAAGCTCCTTGAGGACAAGGAGAGGATCCAGTGGTTTGCATCAAAGCTCGCTGCCCAGAAGGACATCTTCTTTATCGGACGCGGCATCGATTATGCGATCTGCATGGAGGGTTCGCTCAAGATGAAGGAGATCTCATATATCCACAGTGAGGCATATGCGGCAGGTGAGCTCAAGCACGGCACGATAAGCCTTATTGAAGACGGCACCTTCGTCATCGGCGTTCTCACACAGAGCAAGCTTTACGAAAAGACTTTGTCGAATCTCGTTGAGACCAAATCAAGAGGAGCATACCTCATGGCACTTACGAGCTTCGGCAACTATTCCATAGAGGATTCTGCGGACTTCGTGGTCTATGTACCCAAGATAAGCGAACTGTTCACTGCTTCTCTTGCGATAATCCCGCTGCAGTTGTTGGGCTACTACGTATCCTGCGCAAGGGGACTTGACGTCGACAAGCCGAGGAATCTTGCAAAGAGCGTTACTGTTGAGTAAGAGGTAAACTTTATGCTTCATGAGGAATGCGGTGTTTTCGGTATCTATGACATAAACGGGGGCAACGTCGCACATACCGTTTATTACGGACTTCTTTCGCTCCAGCACAGAGGTCAGGAAAGCTGCGGTATCGCTGTCAGTGATACTTCAGAGCCGAAGGGAAGGGTGATCTCACACAAGGGCATGGGACTCGTAAACGAAGTCTTTACGGGCGATGCGGTGGATAAGCTTCCGGGAAACATCGGGATCGGTCACGTAAGATATTCAACAGCCGGTTCCAGTACGCGTGAAAATGCCCAGCCGCTCGTGCTTGAATACGTAAAAGGGACACTGGCCCTGGCACATAACGGCAACCTTACAAATTCACCTGAATTAAGAGAAAGACTGGCATATACCGGCGCGATCTTTCAGACAACGATAGATTCCGAGCTCATAGCATATCTCGTTGCGAGAGAGCGCCTCGAGTCAGACAGCGTCGAAGAGGCTGTAAGACTGGCCATGAAGGGGCTTCGCGGCGCGTACAGCCTCGTGATAATGTCACCCAGGAAACTGATCGGCGCCAGGGATCCGTACGGCTTCAGACCGCTCGTGATCGGAAAGCGTGACAAGGCATGGATCTTTGCATCCGAAACATGCGCTCTCGATACGGTTGGCGCTGAGTACGTCAGGGATGTTGAACCCGGAGAGATCGTCACGGTCACTTCGGAGGGCGAACTCATTTCTGACCGCTCGAACTGTCTGCCTAAAGATAAGCACGGACATTGTATTTTCGAGTATATATACTTTGCGAGACCTGACTCTTCGATCGACGGTATCAGCGTATATGAATCCAGGATCAAGGCAGGCAAATACCTTTATGAGGATGATCCCATAGAGGCAGACGTCGTTGCGGGAGTTCCGGAATCCGGAAACGTAGCGGCACTCGGTTATTCCATGGCATCAGGAATACCTTTCGGACAGGTTTTCGTAAAGAATTCCTATATCGGAAGAACGTTTATCAAGCCCGGACAGAAGAGCAGGGAAAACAGCGTCATGGTAAAGCTCAATGCCATGAAGAACGCTGTTGCCGGCAAGCGAGTGGTGATAGTTGACGACTCTATCGTCAGAGGAACCACATCTGACAGGATAATATCGATGCTGCGTGAGGCCGGCGCAAAAGAAGTGCACATGCGCATCAGCTCGCCTCCGTTCCTGTGGCCTTGCTTCTTCGGGACCGACGTACCTGCAAGGGAACAGCTCATAGCTTATAAGAGAAATGTTGAGCAGATCCGCGAGAAGATCGGTGCGGATACGCTGGGATACCTTAAACTGGAGCGTCTTGATGACATCGTTTCTAATAAGATAGGCATCTGCAGGGGCTGCTTTACGGGCAATTACCCGGAGGATCCGCCTTCTGAAGACATCCGCGGAGAATTTGAAAAGTAAAGGGGAATCTATATGAAGATCAGCATCAATGACAATTTCGGCAAGATCAAGCAGAACTACCTGTTTTCTGATATCGCGGCGAGGGTAAAGGCATTTAAGGAAAAGAATCCTGAAGCTGACATCATCAGACTCGGTATCGGTGACGTAACGCTTCCGCTTCCCGAACCTTCGGTACGTGCCATGGAAGCTGCAGCAAAGGAAATGGGCGTAAAAGAGACGTTCAGAGGTTATCCGCCGGAATACGGTTACGACTTTCTTCGTGAAGCGATCAGCAGGCACTATGCTTCGCTCGGGACTGATATAAAGCCTTCTGCCGTTTTTGTATCAGACGGTGCAAAGAGCGACCTCGGAAACCTTGTCGACATCTTTGGCGATAACGAGATCATAATCCCCGATCCCGTATATCCCGTCTATGTGGATTCAAACCTTATGTGCGGCAGAAAGGCTACTTTGGTACCCGGATCGGCAGACAACGGTTTTTTGCCAATGCCTCCCGAAAAGAAGGGCAGCCCGGCAGTCATCTATATATGCTCACCCAACAACCCTACGGGTGCAGTCTACGGATTTGACGGCTTGAAAGCCTGGGTTGATTATGCACTCGATACAGGATCCCTCATCATATTCGATGCGGCTTATGAAGCGTTTATCACTGAGGACGTTCCTCATACCATCTATCAGATACCCGGTGCGGATACATGCGCGATCGAGGTATCTTCGTTCTCCAAGTTCGCAGGATTTACGGGAACGAGATGCGGCTGGACGGTCATTCCCGAAGGCCTTGAATCAAACGGCACAAAGATCGCGGCACTGTGGGCGAGAAGACAGGCTACCAAGTTCAACGGTGTCTCATATCCCGTTCAGCGCGCTGCAGAGGCTGCGCTTACTCCTGAAGGCATCAAGGCATGCATGGAGAATATCAGCTACTACAGAAAGAATGCTGCGATGCTTTCAGAACTCCTTAAGTCGAAGGGTATATTTTTCACGGGCGGTGTGAATTCGCCTTATGTCTGGCTCAAGTGTCCCGGCGGAATGAGCGGATGGGAGTTCTTCGATCTTCTTCTTGAGAAGTACTGCCTGGTAGGAACACCAGGAGAAGGTTTCGGAGAAGCCGGAAACGGGTTCTTCAGACTGACTGCATTCGGTTCGGCGGAAGCAACGGCAGAGGCCTGCAGAAGACTTTCAGCGCTTTAATCCCTGCCGGATAAGAGAACTGCTTCGGAATACAATTTAACGCCCTTGGAAGCATTCGGATGAATGTGATCAAGCAGATACGTCCTGTTGGTCTTTACTGATAGGACGTTTCTGATGTAAGGGTTTGCGTTTACGAACATCAATGAGTTGTCTTTGCAGTACTGTTCAAGCGATGCGGAATATTCATTGTTCAGGGCAACGATTTCCTTATAAGGAACAGGGATATACGGATCGCCGTCTGTCGATGTCCAGGGAGCAATGAAAAGGAACTTGGCACCGGATGACTTTGCGAGCAGTTTTTCCCTGAGTTCATTGACGCGTTCCGTGAAGATCTCTTTTGTCATGGCACATGTCTGTTCTTTGCGGTAGCGGATGTCATTCGTACCGATCGCGATGACATAAAGGTCAGCAGAAGGTATCTTATCCGTATTTTCGAGGATATATGAAATCGTGCAGCCGCCCTTTGAAAAATTGGATATGTCCTTGCCGGGGAATAATGATTCAATGGGTTCATACCACGGCGTTCCACCGTTCTTCGTGCCTTCCGTAACGCTGTCGCCGACAAAGCATACTCTGCCAGCTTCTGAAATCGCACGGTAAACCGGGCTGTTCCTCATGTCGTCAGTCAGTTCAAGCGCAGCGGACTTCGTGCGGAGGAAGCCATCTGCATTGAAATAATATCTTTCAGTGATCGAGGTGAGCTTCATTTTGCTGCCGAAGACCACTTCGGTAATTATGTCGTGAGCGTTTCCGGCACGGGTGATGTCATCAGTCGTGAGTTCGCTTTGTACCTTGGTGTCGTTAACTATGCTGTAGATAGGGACAGCTTTGTAGTTTCTGCCGGCGGGAGCATAAGTGTAAAGCGGTACAATGCTTCCGCCGATGACCTGCTTTGATGCGCGGTCGATGTATACGTCGACAAGCATGCTCGTATCACCCTGCTTATCACGGTATCTGTTGGCGAAATTTCCGGGACAGTAAGCGGTAAATACGTTCTTTCCGTTTATCTTTTCGATCTCGACGGGCTCGACAACATGCGGATGATCGCCGAGTATTATGTCGGCACCGTTATTCTTGAAGATCTTAAACCATACCTGTTGATCCTGATCAGGCGTGTTTAGGAACTGAGTTCCGATATGGGGAAGAACAAGTATCAGATCAGGTGACAGCGCCTTAGCCCGGCTGAAATCTTCTTCAACCTGTGCTTTGAGTTTTTCAAACTGCGCGCCTTCGGTTCCGGAGATCATGGAAGTGATGTAAGAGTACTTTCCGTCGATGAGATCATCGTTTGATATGTAATTGCTGCAGAAAGTATATGAAAGTACCGCGATCTTTATGCCGTCTTTCTCTACCAGTTTGACGCGGTTCTTTTCTTTGTCTTCAGCATTCTTATAAGAACCCGTATGATCCAAACCTGTCCTGTCGAGTACATCTATTGTTCTCATTGCGCCTTCTTCACCTTTATCCATCAGGTGGTTATTGGCGGTCGTTACAAGGTCGAAACCGGCATTCTTCACTGATTCGGCGAACTCGTCAGGGAAGTTTAAGTAGAGCTTTTTGCCGTCATCGAAATTGCCTGTAGTATATCCTTTTTCTTTTCCTGCCATGGGGCCTTCGAACACTCCGATGGCGAGATCGGCTGAAGAGATGTACGGTCTGGCATTTTCAAAAACGTCATCAAAATTGTAAGTGCTTCCCGTATATCCGAGTTTTACCTGGTCCTCGAGCAGGATCAGATCGCCTGCAAACGTGATCCTGAAAGCCTTGTCGAAGGATTCCTTCTGCGAAGCCGTCATGGCCGGATAGATCACATCTGCCGCGTGTTCGCCGGAAGACTGCTGAGGCTCTTCTTTTGGTTTTGCAAGTGAGAGATCCAGTGCGTTAAAGACCGCAATGACGGCAAGTCCTGCAGCAACGCCGGCTGAAACGATCTTGGCTATGCTGATCTTCCCGGAGTTTCCTGTGAAGAAGTCCGTCGTGGATGAAATGAACTTGCTCATGAGATCTGCAACAAGCTCGTTTCCGAAAAGCAGGCATATTCCTATCGTGAAAACGAATGCGATAAGGATGCGGACCTGTCCGGGAAATAAGAGCGTAAAGTCTCCTGCCCATAAGGCAAATATCCTGTGAAGCACAAATATCCATAATGAATTGCGTCCGAACATCGTAATGAACGGGAGTTCTTTTTCGCCTGCGAAGCACCTGATGGCGAAAATGGCAAGAAGAGCGGTGACGAAAAGGACGGGGCGCCCCAAAGCTTCCGTAAGGTTTTTATATGGCTGAAGATTCAGAGCTGTTCCGCTGAAATTCAGGATCTGCCTTAATACAAATGAGAGTATTCCTGCGCCAAGAACGGAAACTATGCCGAGCAGCACCCTGTCCGCGTATTTCAACCCGGTAAGCTGGCCGCTCTTTTCTTCGCTTAATTTATACCCGAGCATATAGAAGGGATAAAAGCCTAACGTTCTTGCAATTGCGAAGTGATTGTCGACAGATGTGAAGAAACCCGCGATCAAAGCAGCAACAAACAGGATGACCGTTATTCCTTTTATCTTGGCAAGTTTATGGGCAGTCAGTCTCCATACTATCAGCGCTGTCAGATACCAGTATGAATAGAGCGGCTCGGTGAGGGAAGTCAAACCTTCGCGGTATTTTATGAAAAGCATGATGCTGTTGAAGATAAAATACAGGAAAGCGAACTTGAAGATGTTCCTGAAACTGCGCGAGCGTTCGCTCTTTCCGAAATAACCGGATACAAAGACGAATGCCGGCATATGGAACATATAGATATAGTCGATGGCTGCGCTGATGTGGACTGACGTGCCCTTCAGCTGATAGATGATATGCGCGAAGACAACTAACAGGATAAGAAAACCTTTTATATTGTCCCAATATAAACTTCGTTTACTTCCTGGCAAAGATGAGGAGCTCATATAGTTCTTTCTTTTATTTATCCGTTATTGATTTTCTTATTCCTTATTAACAGAACATATTATAGCACGATACGGCTGTTTGCCCCATATTTGCCGTCTTTATGGCAGAACTGTGCTGTTTTTGGCAATTCTTTTTAAAACTTTTTTCAAGATAATCGACACGGATGTCAGGCAGTGTTGCTTAAGCATCAGAAAGGCAATGCATTGCTGATGGTTTAAGGGGTTTACAAGGGCAATAATGAAGCCATCAAACAAAACACAAACAAAACAAACCAAAAACCATTTAGGAGGAATTAAAAATGGAACTGGACATGAAGACAATCGTATTCTTAATCGTATTCTTAGTAGCTGGCGGTCTCGCACTTCTCGGATGCTACGCAATCGCTTATGAGGGCGCAACGATCACATCCGTCAAGCCCATGATGGATTTCGTATTCGCAGGCATCCTCGGGATCCTTGCCATCGCACAGTACAAGATCTTCGAAGCAGCTGAAAGGTCATAATCTAACTCCCCCATAAAACACTCCAAAGAAAAGGCGGCCACCGGCCGTCTTTTTCTTTGAAAGTCCAATTCCCGGGCATTTTAAAACTTTTTTCAAGATAGTCGACACGGATGTCAGGCAGTGTTGCTTAAGCATCAGAAAGGCAATGCATTGCTGATGGTTTAAGGGGTTTACAAGGGCAATAATGAAGCCATCAAACAAAACATAAACAAAACAAACCAAAAACCATTTAGGAGGAATTAAAAATGGAACTGGACATGAAGACAATCGTATTCTTAATCGTATTCTTAGTAGCTGGCGGTCTCGCTCTTCTCGGATGCTACGCAATCGCTTATGAGGGCGCAACGATCACATCCGTCAAGCCCATGATGGATTTCGTATTCGCAGGCATCCTCGGGATCCTCGCCATCGCACAGTACAAGATCTTCGAAGCAGCTGAAAGATCATAATCTAACTCCCCCCATAAAACACTCCAAAGAAAAGGCGGCCACCGGCCGTCTTTTTCTTTGTCTATTGTTTATTAACCATTCGTTTACGATATAAGTGATAAGCAGTTCATAAAGAAAAAGTAGAATCATACTATAAAGTTGAGAACACCGCAAAGGAGGGCTTTAACAATGAAAGATGACAGCATGGAAAAGATTGAACTTGGTGCTGAGCAGCTTGATGAGGTTACAGGCGGAAAGATCACAGCAGATGGTGAAAAGCTCCTCGTAAACGGATTAAAGCTTGCCAAGGCAACCGGTGTCAGCAAGGCTAAGGTACTGGAACTTCTGCCGCAGTACTTTGATCAGCTTAAGAGCCAGTTCCCGGGAACATCGCTTAAGGAAGTCAAGGATTACATCAACAAGCACTGGAGCAGTATCTGATAAACTCAACATCTCACATTTGAGTTGATGAAGAAGGGTGTCTCAAAATGAAATGAGACACCCTTTACTTTGTCCATGAATGAGACCCTGCCACAGGAAGATGCTCTAAAACATCTCCTTCTTTATTTTTCAGGACTGTTCGTTTGCTTCGTGCTTTTTGGCAGGCCGTTTAATCAGAAGCAGGATGAAGATCGCGACTGCGTTTACTCCGAGGCTTACCGGATAAACGGCCATTATGCTCGAGAAAGAATGGAAATACTCAAATACGGTATAGATCCAGACGAACCTTATTCCGCAGATGCAGCACATCGTTACGAGCGCGGGGGAAAGAGAAATGCCGAATCCTCTCATGTAGCCGCTCATGACATCGTAAAAGAGCGAGAAAAGATGTGCCGTCGTAATGAAGAGTACCCTTATGTAACCGATCTCGATGAGTTCCTGGTTCGGGGTGAATACCGAGAGCATGGCTTTCCCGGCGAACAGCAGCACTGTTACCATCAGGCCTTCCACGATGATTCCTTCAAGCAGGCAGAGCTTCAATGACTTTTTGCATCTGTCCAGTTTCCAGGCACCGAAATTCTGGCCTGTGAATGTCGTGCATGCCTGACCGAAACTGTTGAGAACATAGTAAGAGAAGATCTCGATGTTGAAGGCGGCGGATGATGCGGCAGCAACGACGGTTCCGAGACTGTTGATGGATGACTGTATGATGATGTTTGCAGATGAAAATACGCAGGACTGGATGCTTGCGGGTACGCCGATCTTCATGATCTTCTTTAATATATGCGTATCGATCTTCAAAAGGTTCCATTCGAATCTCGCCGCTGTTTTGGCTTTTTTCAGGCAGCACAGAAGGATAATGCTGCTTATCAGGTTGGATATGACCGTTGCTATAGCAACTCCGTCAACATTGCGGTGGAGGACCAGTACAAAGAAAATGTTCAGGATGACATTGATGACGCCTGATACGACCAGTGCCACAAAAGGAAGCTTCGTATTGCCCATGCCTCTGAATATCGCTGCCTCGAAGTTGTATAGGAGTATTACCGGAAGTCCGCCGACATAGATGCGGAAATAGGTGATAGCCATGTTGACTGCTTCATCAGATATGTTCTGGGATCTGAGGAGGGGTTCTGCGATCAGCTGCCCGAAAACGGCCGTGATGATGCCGCAGATGACGGCGATGATAAGTGAGGTATGTACGGCCTTTCTTATCGTTTCATCGTCTTTTCTGCCCACAGCATTTGCGATGATGACGTTTGTTCCAAGGGATATTCCGAGAAATCCGTTGATTATGAAGCTCATTATCGGCGTGTTTGCGCCGACCGCGGCCATGCAGGCTTCTCCGAGGTCTTCGGTGAAATTACCGACAACGGCGAGGTCTGCAGCGCTGAACATCTGCTGCAGGATACCTGTCAGTGCCAAAGGGAAAGCAAACCCCAGGATCTTGTTCCAGAGGCTGCCTTCGGTCATGGATTTTCTGTTAAGCGTCTTAGTGTCCATCTTTATGTGTAAAAAGATCTGTTATCTTGCGGAAACAAACCAGTAGGTTATATCACTATTCGGAAAGATCTAATAGTGGAAAACAGTTTAATATTTATTAATTAAAGCTCAATTTTCACCAGGAATTTCAACAAAAGATTGCGTATCCGGTTCACTGATTTTTGCCACATTCCGTTTCAAGTCTGATTAAAGTTGCTTTTTCATAATGAACTCATAACAGATAGCGAAAGGATGAGCTACATGGAAAACAACACTAACTATAACTCCAATTATTCAGAACCTTTAAGACAGTATTATCCCCCGATGGTCAAGCCCAAAAAGACAAAGAGCCAGGCAGGAAAGATCGTGGCGCTGGCGCTTTGCTGTTCTCTTATGGGAGGCGCTGCAGGAGCGGGCGGTTTTGCGGCATACGATCTTCTTTCCGGCAGGTCAGAAGTGACGTTGCCTTCAGAAACTGCCGAAGCGCTAAACGTTTCGGCGATAAATGTCGGTGAGCGCGAAGACACTACGGTCACAAAGGTGTCGGTCGATTCATCCAGGGTGCTTAGCGCGGCGGAGATCTACGCGGCAAACGTAAATTCCACAGTCGGTATCACGACATCTCTGAAAGTGAATCTTTTCGGCCGCCAGACCGAGCAGGCGGCATCGGGATCAGGCTTCATACTTACCGCTGACGGCTATATCGTAACCAACTATCACGTTGTTGAAGACGCTGAGAGCATCAAGGTGACCACATACGATAACAATTCATATGATGCAAAACTCATAGGTTACGATGAGAATAATGACATCGCAGTCCTGAAGGTTGAGGCAACAGGCCTGAAACCGGTGGTTATAGGCAATTCAGACAACATGAACGTCGGTGACAGCGTGGTCGCTATCGGTAATCCTTTGGGCGAACTGACGTTTTCGCTTACGACCGGGGTGGTAAGTGCACTGAACCGCAGCATTACAATTGATGACACGCCGATGACGCTCATTCAGACGGACTGTGCGATCAACTCCGGCAACTCAGGCGGAGCCCTGTTCAATTCGCATGGAGAGGTCATTGGAATTACGAACGCGAAATATTCGTCTTCGGGCAGAAATTCAGGCTCCTCGATCGACAATATCGGTTTTGCCATACCAATGAATTCGGTCACTGAGACCGTTACTTCCATAGTCGAAAAAGGCTACATAGAAAAGGTCTACATCGGTGTCACGGTGTCTTCATACGGCAGCGGCCGCAGCAGTGAGAATGATCAGGGACTTATCGTGGAAAGCGTCGTGGAAGGCAGTCCAGCTGAAGAAGCAGGTCTTAAGTCAGGCGACATTATCACTTATCTCGACGGCGAGAAGCTCACGGCTTCTGCAGACATCGCTTCAATGCTTGCAAAACGCAGCGCTGGTGATGTTGTGACATTAACGGTCATTCGTGACGGAGAGACTTTGAAGATAAAAGTTAAGCTGGGCGTGCGGCAGCAGGCAGCTTTACCTGAAAAGGAAACATCTTCGGACAGTCAGGATGAACCTTCGCAGAACGGCCGGAACGGACAGTATTTACCGTGATATAAAGGATGACGTAAATATGAAAAGGTCTTTATCATCATCGTTAACGTTGTCATAATCGCTGCAATTCTGAGTTTCGTTGTCTTTTACTCCGGATTTTCAAGCCGGGATTCCTACAGAAGGCAGATAGAGTATTTCGAAAACAGCACGGTCACCATGGAAAAGGTTACTGCCAATTACATGGAAGGCGAGCAGCGTATCTGCGATGTATGGGCACACTATATCATCAACAGCTCGATGACCATGAAGGAGGCGGCCGATTACATCCGTACCTCACATGTTCTTACGAACACTTCGGCCCATATAATCTACCTCGATACGTATACAGGCCTTTCGACCCGTTCCAGACAGGGTACGGACGCTGAATATGACGTTTCATATGAACGGGTAGACCTTCTGAAAAACATGAATTGGGGCGACGAGATCGGAGATTCGATAAAGATCACCCGTGCTTACACAAATCCGATGAACGGTGAGCAATCCCTGGCTTTCTGCCGTTGTACGTCACTCGAGGATATTGATCTTGATCCCATAGGACTGACAACGATCGGTGAATATGCTTTTTATTTCTGCAAAGCTTTAAAGAAATTCGACATCCCGATTACCGTACTTTCACTCCAGAAGGATGCATTTTTCGACTGCACCGATCTTAAAGAGGTGAAGATCGATAAGATGTTACATGCATCTCTTGATAGTTCCGTTTTTGATAAATGTCCGGTTACATTTACATACTATTCTTATCCTTCTTACGGCAATGAGTACACGATCGACGGTGTTGATTACCGTATTTCATATGCCGCATATGACGGCACGGGAACCGTTACCGTTTTCGGTACTCAGTTCATTCAATATAGCACATCCAAACTTTCTAAGATTGCCGGATATGCTTTCAGTAACGACTATAGCCTCAAGACATTGTATTTAAAGAAGACGACCAAGCTTACCAAGTCAGGCGTGATGAATTCTCTCAAATACTCCAGGGTAAAGACCGTTAAGGTTAAGAAATCAAAGGTCAAGAAGTATAAGAAGATCTTCAAGAAATCTAACTCGGGAAGAAAAGTAACAGTTAAGAAGTAATATTTCTAAATTGAAACTGTAATCAAGATCCCACAGAAATCTGTGGGATCTTTTCAGTCCTGTAATAAATAGTGGTAAGTTTGTTGTAATTCGATTGTTCTGCGGGTACCGCAGAATAACATGAAAACACCTTCTGTAACTAGTTCCGCAGGCGCTTTGCGCCGAGGAACTGTCCGTATGTTACAGAAGGTGTTTTTGTGTTTTTGGTGGAGCATACGGGATTTGAACCCGTGACCCCCACACTGCCAGTGTGATGCGCTCCCACTGCGCTAATGCCCCGTGCAGTAAACATTATACACGAATCTTATAGATTGGCTATATCTTTTTAGAGCACGGGTATGGAGCCCTTCCTTTGTGCTATAATTTTCTAGCAATATGCATTGTGGAGGTTTAAGAGTATGAGTATCAAAACCGGCGAATTAGTTTCAGCAAGCAATCCCGAACTTAAGGCACAGACGTTCACCATGACCATGGAAGGCGGTTATGAGGCAACTGTTATGACATACGGTGCCGTTATCATCGATATTATCGTTCCGGATAAGGACGGCAAGCCCACAGATATCATGCTCGGCTGCAAGGGCCTTGATGAGTACAGGGACAACGGCGCAAACCACGGAGCAGTCATCGGGCGTTCTGCCAACAGGATCAAAGACGCTTCTTTTGTCATTAACGGCGTTAAGTACCAGATCCCCAAGAACGAAGGCGAGAACAACCTCCACTCGGGCAACCCCGGTTATCAGAATGTTTTCTGGGACGGAAAGGTCCTTTCAGAGGAAGAAGCTGACAGCATGATCCTTGATTCCGGCATCGCAGGTATCCCGGGATGTGTCGGTGAAGCGGTTCTTTTAAGCTATGAGAGCCCCGACGGAGCTACCGGTTTCCCCGGAAACCTCTACACAAAGGTTCTCTATGCCTGGCTCGAGGACAAGACATTCCTCATCCTCTATTACGGAAAGAGCGACAAGGATACCGTTTTCGCTCCCACAAACCACGCATACTTCAATCTCCGAGGCGAGAATGCCGAGGGTACCGTTAATAACGACCTCATCATGATCAACTCCGATAAGATCACCATCAAGGACGACAACAATGTTCCTACAGGCGAGCTCAAGGCTGTTGAGGGAACCGTTTTCGACTGCAGGGAATACCGTTTTATCGGTGAACTCAATGACAGTGATGACCACCAGATGGTAATCTCCAAGGGAATCGACCAGAACTTCTGCCTCAATACAAAGGCAGGAACATTCTCGTTCGCTGCAGCCGTTACCGCGCCTGAGTCAGGTATCACCATGGAGTGCCTGACGGACCTTCCTGGAATCCAGATCTATGCAGGCAACAACTTAGGAAGTCCGCTCGATCAGAAAACAACAAAGGCTTACGGCCAGTATGACGCTATCTGCCTTGAGGCTCAGATGGTTCCTAATGCCGTTAACCTTGAAGGATTTGATTCGCCCGTGATCAAGGCTGGAGAGGCCTGCTATCACGCATGCGGATACAGATTCGTGTGATTTTCAGGCTTGTATTGAAGTTTTACAGTTGTATAATGCTTTATTAATCAAGAAACTATAGAAAGAAGGACTGATTCTATGGAAAAGAAGAATCTCGATTGGTCGAACCTGACCTTCTCTTAT
>JAIKZM010000162.1 GCA_024682215.1 Saccharofermentans sp.
ATCTTTAACCATCTTCACTCCGTATTCACCTTTGAAGAAATGATCGGCTCCGTCTATTGTTACCAGTTTTGATGAAGGAAGGCAGCTCAGCACTTTATCAAACGATCCGGGTTTATCTCCGTAGCCGTCATGCGTACCCACATAAATGACAGTTTTAAGTTTACAATCCTTGAGAAGACTGTATATTCGAAGAAACTTACTGGTTCCGTCTTCATACGTAACCGCGAGATTTTCTCCTGCTGTTATTGTCGGTTCTACAAGGATCAGGCCTTTTATCAAAGATGCTCTGTCAGAACCTGCGAAAGCTGATAACAAACCGCCAAAGCTGTGTCCCCAAAGATAGACATTTGCGCTGTCAACTTTCGGAAGAGATTTAAGGGAATCCAAAACGGCATACAGATCTGCTGTTTCAGATAAGAACACTTTGCCGTTGTCCGAAGGCTCAGGAGCGTTTGGATCAGAATAACCAATAAAAGAAAAGACAACTGCAGCATACCCGTTATCGGCAAACGTCTTGGCATCAGTAACGTAATCAGTATACGGCTGCATCAATCCGCATAAGAGCACTACTGCCGGGAACGGTCCTTCACCTTTTGGAAGGTAGAGCTTCCCTTCTATCTTCATTCCGTCTCTGAAGAAAGTAATTGATTTCTCCCGGTCGGATACGTCAGATATTTCCGGTTCTGATACTTTATATCTGATATCCATATCATCAGACGGAAGCTGTTCGGTTCCACTGCCATTATCAGACTCGGGACCAAGATACTTTTCAAACACAAGACAATCATATGGGATTTCAGATTCTGTTCCATCAACATTGATCAGACGGATCGTATTGGTAACAGGATCATACTTGTCGCTGTAATTCCTGTAATTTCCCTCATTGATATCTATACCAAGTCTTTTTGCTACAGTTGGATAGTTCTCAGTAGAAGAATTCTTTTTTAGGTCACCGTAACATGGAAATGCGATCTCGGTCACGCCGCCATTCAATCTGTAAATTGCCGTATGACTGGTAAAATCAGGTGCGATTCCCCAAGCCTCATTGCATACAAGTTCAGGCTGTCCGTCTCTGTCAAGGTCTGCCAGATAAGCACTGATATCGTCTACGGGTCCGCTGTATCCCGCAAACTTCTTTCCGGTAGCTGCATCAATGAGCCACACGTTATTTAATTTCTTGCCGCCCCACGAGATGTCTTCCTTGACGATATGCCATTTATCAACTCCAAGGACCGGGCCGGAGTATTCTTCTGTTAATTCTACAGGAGCAAACTGCTTTGCTGTTGTTTCATTTATCACCGCAGAAGTAGTAGCTGTTTCAGCCTTGCATGAAACAAGTCCGAACAGCAATATAGTCGTGATCAATCCTGATGTTATCTTTTTTGCGATACTCATAGAAAAGCCCCTGTTTATGTTCTGATCAGAGATTACCAGGCTGCACGTCAATAAAACTCTCTTTCTCATTCCTTTATCTCCCTTACTCCGTCTTGCTGACGAAAGTTATCCAATTATATAACAAAGCCGGAAGTGTTTCCTCCGGCTCAAAATCACTCGCAGATCTCCAAATCAACATTATGTTCGCTCATGTACTGCTTAACCTTATCAAGATGCTGTATCGGGAACGACAGACTTAATTTGGTAATATCCTTCGGAATGAAAACTATGTTGTGCTCGAAAACGCGCATGACGCTGAAAGACGTCCAATAGAATTTTGTATCACTTACACCGTTTACGTTCAGTCTGACGCCATCTTCTTCAAGGACTGTTTTTCTGTCCTTCGGCAACGAACGGTACATCTTAAGCATCTTGATCATGGAGATGATGCGTGCAATGTAGAGAATGATCAACGCAGAATACAAACCGGCGCATATAAGTAATATCGCAGATTTCTGCTTAAAACCGAAGACCAACGCTCCGCAGAAGATTATACATTCCGCTATAAAAATCATGACCGTTATCACCATGCAGTTCCTTATAGGTCTCTTGGGATCTTTGATCAATTTTTTCATAGAGAAGGTGATATTGACCATTTCTTTTGCGCGTTCGTTTGTAAAGCCTATTGGTTCAAGTTCCATTTTGATTTCTCCAATTATTCTCACTTAACCTTTATCTTAAGTTTAATTTGGACATATATACTGATAATTGCTATACCAAAGGAATAACTCCCTCAGACAAGACAATTATATCATCCGGATAGAGACCTATCAGGCCCTTGATAACATTTTCGAGAATGCATTCAGATCACAGCAGACAAATCCTTCACTCACCTGTTCTTTACAGACCAGCTCGTATTTGGTCTTCTCATTCTCTTTTATTACCTCGACAATGGCGGAATAGTATGTCTTGTTTTCCGATTCGTCTTCATATCTGATGCAAAACCATATATATGTTTTGCCTTCGTAGTTTTCGATCTCCAGCGAGTTTTCAGCCCAATGATCTTTGTACTCTTTAAGCATCAGTTCAGGTATGCCGTATCCGATCCTTCCGGTCATCCAGCTGCCGCACCTTATTCCTTCGCCCGGTGCATATTCAGGAGCTATGAGAGGGCTTTTGTATGTATACGAGGCAGCATTGTACAACCTTCCGTTACTGTCCTTATATACGATGCTGACTCTGTCGGAACCAAGGATAAACGGAAGCTTCATTGATTCGTCGTATGAGGACATGGTCTTCATCATTTCATCGTAGTCAACGAAAAGCGGAGCGCTTCTCATCATCAATTTATTATCAACGTTTTTTCTGATCGTTGACTCATAGATAAAGCGGTCGGTTATTACATCCTTAAGTTCTATCTCATTGCCGTTTGCATCAAGATTGATGTAACCGTCATCAGTTGTCATGCTCAGCACACGGCTGTCGATCCTGTTAATGCTAAGACGCTCAGACCTGGCGAAAAACTTACCGTTGATATAGATCTCGTTATTGTCATAAGACACGGCCGGAATCTTGCCTTCAACCGGTTTCCCTGAGCATGCAGAGAACGGCATGAAAAAAGCAGCCATGAACACGGCTGTAATTATCCCGAGAACTTTTATTTTAATGCTGTAATACTGTTCGCGGTTCATGACACTCTCCTCAGACTATTGTTATAGTCTATACTATCGTGATAGTCTGGGCGTGTCAATAGTTACACATTAGCCTGCTCAGAACATTCGGATCCTTTACGGTTTCGGCAAATTCAGCTGCTTCAGCATCGAATCTACTATTTTCCTCTCTTTCTCGCTGCCGTTTAGAGAAAATACTTCGATGTATACATTCTTATTCACATAAATGCCGCCATAATAATGCATGTCTTCTTCATAGAATGTGAGTCCGTCAAACGCAACACCTTTTTTTACAACGCCATCCAGCAAAACATAACCCTGATCCTTTGACAGCGCCCTCTTACTTGATCCTTTAAATTCATTTTTGCCAAGGAGTTCTTCAAGGCTGTCGTATTTGCTCTTGAGCATGCTCATGGCATATTTCGCATCTTTGAACCTGAAATAGCCATATGAGTTATTGAAGGAATCGGTAAAGGTTACATATTGAATAGGATGTCCGTCGAACTCTGAATTCGCATAATGCATTTTTGTTTCTTTCTTGCTGATGCCGGCATGCTTTTTGAGCGCATCGAAGAAAGTCTTTTCACTCTTTATGTATTTAATCTTCGCATTCTTAACAATGGTCGACTTGGTTGACTTGGTCGGCGCAGTTGCTTCAGAAGATTTCTCGGAATCAGTGGATTCAGCAGCATCCTCACTTGTATCGCCAGACGTAGTTTCAGCGGTTTCTTCAGTAGTTTCCGAAGTATCCGTCATGATAGTTGATTCAGATGTTTCAGAAGATTCGGTTGTTTTAGTAGTTTTGTTGCTTTCAGTCTGCTCGGCATCCGAAACGCCGACTCCAATATCAGGAATTTTTCCGTGTACGCAAGCGCCGGATGACAAGAGCATTGCCGTGGTCAAAAAGATCACGCATAACTTTTTCATAGTTAACTTCTCCCAAATCATTTTCAATAGTTATCCTTTCAACAAAGAAATCCTATCAGAAAACATAATTCGGGAAATTCAGCAAATCAGGTAATATTGTATGAATTACTTCACGTAGCTGTAATCACCGATGAGCTTCATAAGGCCTGCAAGTGAATCTACTTTTACTTCCTTCTCGTCCTCGATCTGGAAAGAGCAGAAGTAACGTGTGCCGTCGATCGTGAAAACGAAATCTTTTGATCTCGAGCTTGGATCTTCACGCATCTTAACACCATCAGACTCAATCCAGTCTGTGTCATTCTTACCTTTCACAAGATAGCTGTCGTCCGCATCGGACACGATCTGGATATTATATATCGGAGCATCATCTTTTGTGCTGAGTCTGATGTATTTACCGGATATGCCACTGATATTGTTAAAGCCCGTAATACGCTTTTCGCCAAGGATCGGCGTATTCACGATCTTATCGTAGATATAAGGTTCGCTTCGGTCGTCTTTACTCAGGTGCTCGAAAAGGATCTTCGAATAGCGCACAAATCCTTTCCTGTCCTTATCCGTCAATTCGCTATCAGAAGACTGCACCTTGAAAACGGTATAAAACAATCTGCCGTCTATGAGCTTTGCGTAGTAAAGTGCTTCATCATAATGAGGGAGTACTTTGACAGTTGCAAAAACATGATCTTCTGTCTGCTCAACAACAGTAATCTTAGGGGCATCCGGATCTTCCGGCGAATAATGTCCCATGTTCCCTACATAGATCCAGCCAAGTTTCTCAGTAAATTCATCGAAGGAATTGCAGTCAGATTCTTTAAGGTTTGCATATTTGACAAAACTGTCTGTCACTTTTCCGTCTGACCCAAGGAAATACGCGCTGTTTTCGTTCCAGAAAAGCTTATCGCCATAGTCCACGCAATAGAATTCGTGACTCATCCTGAGTTCATCGCATTTGGTATAGATCAATGTCGAATGACCGATGACGAATGCATATTTCTCCAGAGCTTCTTCAAGTGTATATCTGTCCTTCAGCGCGCGGGTCGGGCTCCAGTACACGATGCTTTCAGGGACTTCGGGTTCTTCAGAACTCACGCGTGTTCCCGTTGGAACGACCACATCATACGAATCAGTATTGAAAGTCTGATCAGGTTCTTTCTGCTTTTCTGTCTGGCTCTGTGCCGTGGCTGTCTGCGTTGCTGTCTCAGTCGTGCTTTTTCCGCATCCGCTCATGCCTATGAGGACAGAAAGGGCCAGAACCGATGCCATAAAAGATCTAATCTGCTTTTTCATATAAACCACCCAATTTGTCAGACATGCAAAAAGTTATGACAACATTATACCATCTCATAAAAAGCCCGATGCGTTTTCAGCACCGGGCATGGTTTCTTTTAGATATTTGTCAGCAAATATACTGAAATACTGATATGTCACTTCTGAATAAACATCTTCTCGAAATGCTCAGAAGTCTTGCCGGCCCATGAAAAGGCATCGATCCTCAAGATCAGATCGTCGTCAAGTTTTCTAACATATATATTGGCATTGCCTTTCTCTCCGTCATGTTCCAGAACCATTGTCAGCCTTAAGTATTCTTTTCCGCCCAAAGTTACTTTCGTTATCTCATTAGATGCAACCTTGCCGCCGTGCTTTTCATAATGTTCAGTATATTCTTTCAATAAGTCATTGAGCCAGTCTTCTTCCGTATAATCTTGATCATACGGGACACCGAGCTTGCGGTTCATGTAATGAACCTCCACACAATCCTCCGTGCTCCAGAATGCCGCATCGAATCTTGTTGCAAGGTCACGTGACTTTACCTTTTTATCACTGGTGCTCTGTAAGTCAGCGTTTTTCGCTGTTTTTCGTGCATGTTCTCCGGCCTCAGGTAATCCTTTGGGAAGCTTCAGCTTTAATCCGGCATATTCGTTTGTGTATGAATCACCCTTAATGATACTTTGTTTAAAATTCGTTCCGATCATGGGATCTTCGATCTCGGGGATCGGGAGTTCGCGTTCAAGCTTGATAATGTATATGTGACCAAACTCTTCAGACTCGATGATCTTATTATCTGTATTGCAAGTAAGAGATGAACCGTTGTGCGAATATCCGTCTTTCTCCTTCATAAGGCCGCAGCAATATCCGTTCTCTTCCTTAAGAAGGATCTCCATCGATGCCTTGCTAAGGAGTTTCCCGGCAAAGAGGGCCCTGTCAAACTTGACCATGTCGGAAAGACAGGAATGGATCCCGCTGTCGCCTCTGTAATTGTTCGGGCCTGCAGGATATCCGTCCTTATCGGTAAAGCCGTATTTCACAAGTTCATCAAAACCGACGGGCACGTATGTCATGTCACCTGCAGCCATCGATGTTGTCTTGGTCATGCCACACTTGTCAAAGATATTCTTCTTGACGTAATCACAGTACTTCTCGCCAGACACCTTTTCGATTATGAAGGCAAGCAGGTGATAGTTGGTATTGCTGTATTCAAATTTGGTCCCCGGTTCAAAATCCAGCGGAGCCTTGTACAATGCCTGCAGGAATTCCTCATCTGTGATCTTATCGAGAAAGATGTCGCTCAATTTCTGATTCGCCGCGTCAGCACCTGAAATGTTCCAGAAAGGATCCGGATTATTGCAGTAATCAGCGATTCCCGAAGTCATGTGGAGCAGATGGTTAACAGTGATCTTCTTTCCTGTCTCATACTCGGGAAAATACTTGTCGAGCGTGTCATCCAAACCGAGCTTGTTCTTTTCTTTAAGCTGCAGGACCGCTACTGCGGTAAAAGTCTTGCTGACGGAAGCCATGTCGAAAACCGTATCCTGCGACTCCAGAGTCTTTCCGTCCTTTTCAAGCTCTTTTTCTGCATAGAGGTATATGATGTCTTTATCAGTGGCAACTACCAATGTGCCGGGACAAGTCTCTTCGCCGTACTGCTTAACAAGTTCAGCATACTTTGTATCAGGATTTTTCCATGTTCTTTCAGAGTCAGTCAGTTTGATGCTTGAAAGAGAATTCCTTGAATTGTTCGCGCATGCTCCAAACGAAAGCATTAATGCAGAAACAAGGACTGAAACAGCAGATTTTTTCAGACTGATATTCTTAATACACATGTGAAAACCTCCTTACTCAAACATCTTCTCAATATCATCAGTGGTCTTACCGCTGATGCCGCCTGCTTCGATCTCAACCATCAGGTTATCGTCCAGTTTCCTGGCGTAAATATACATGAAGCTCTTTTTGCCTTCGATCTCCATGTTCAGTTCGGCTCTCGTATATTCTTTTCCGCCCAAAGTTACCTTCTTGATCTCATTTTTAACGATCTTGAATTCCTCGAACTGCTGTTTGATCACGAGATTCAGATAGTCTTCTTCAGTAAGGCCGGGATTGCCGGGGAAACCGCGCTTGGTATTCAGGAAATTCACCATGACAGAATCACCGGTATTTCCGTCCCAGACCCAAGCATCGAAACATGTAGCGAGCAGTCTGGTCTTTTCCTTACTGTCTTCAACAGATCTGATCGCTTCAGCCATATTCATTTGACGTTCGTCTTCGCCGATAACGGAGTAACCGCCGGGAATCTTTATCTTCAATCCTGCATATTCATTTGTATACACGCCGTCCTTAACGGTGCCCTGCGTATAGTTCGTTCCGTTCATGGGATCTTCGCCGCTCATCTTGGGAACGACACCGGTCCTCTCGAGCGAGATGATATAGATGTGACCGTACTCTTTTGATTCGATGACCCTGTTATTAGTTAAGCATGTAAAAGAAGAACCGCTGTGCGAATAACCGTCTTTTTCCATCATAAGACCGCAGCAGTAACCGTCGGTTTCCTTAAGCATTATCTCCATGGAATTCTTATTAAGAAGCTTTCCTGTGAAAAGCGCCCTGTCAAAGGCAACCATGTCTGTAATGCATGAGTGGATTCCGCTGTCGCCTCTTGTGCTGTTCGGGCAAGCGGGATATCCGTCCTTTGAGAAGTTGTATTTCACGAGTTCATCAAAGTTCACGGGAACGTAAGTCAGATCTCCTGTTGCCATTGAAGTTGTCTTCTTCATACCGCACTTGTCAAAGATATTCTTCTTGACATAATCGCAGTACTTCATGCCTGACACCTTTTCGATAATGAACGCAAGAAGATGGTAGTTTGTATTGCTGTATTCAAACTGTGAATCCGGATCAAAGCCAAGAGGAGCCTGATAGAGTGCCTTAAGGAATTCCTCATCCGAGATCCTGTCGAAATAAACGTCGCTGAGCTTTTGGTTTGCTGCATCTTCTCCCGAAATGTTCCAGAACGGATCGGGATTGTTGTTGTAATCGGGAATCCCCGAACGCATGCGAAGGAGATTGTCGATAGTTATCTTTTTGCCTGTCTCATATTCGGGGAAATACTTATCGAGCGTGTCATCAAGCTTTATCTTTCCTTTTTCTACAAGCTGCAGCACTGCTACCGCAGTAAACGTCTTGCTGACGGATCCCAGGTCAAATACAGTATCCTGAGATTCAAAAGTCTTACCGTCTGTCTCCTTCTCATCTTCTGCATAGAGATATACGGTTTCCTTATCCGTTGCAACGACCATTGTTCCTGCACAGGTAGCACCGGCATAGAGCTCGGCAAGTCCGGAATACTCTTTATCAGGATTTGTCCATGACCTTTCAGTTTCCGTAAGCTTGATGCCGGACAGCGGATACTTTGACTTTTGCCCGCACGAGGCAAGCGATAAGCACATCGCAAATGCCATTAATGACGAGATTACCTTCTTCATTTGATCTGCCCTTCCTTTCTTAAAGAGGCTCATTCTGTGTGAACTTACAATTTGAAGATAACAACGTCAATTGGAATTGATATGGAAGTTTTATGGATTTTCTGTGGAGACAGGTAATTCTATCTTAGCAACTACATCATCCCCCTCATTATCGAGAGAAACAGTGCCGTTGTGACGTTCGATTATGATCTTTCCGAGATAAAGGCCGAGGCCGGAACCTCCGCTTCTTCTGTTTCTCGAACTGTCTGATCTGTAGAACGCCTCGAAAAGATGAGGGAGATCTTCTTCATCTATATGTGATCCTGTATTGCGTATCTCGGTTAAGATAAACCCGTTATCTTCATGTGCATTTACAATGAGCTTTGAACCCTCGGAAGAATAAAATACAGCATTTGAAAGGAAAGTCCCGACAGCCATGGAGATAAGCTCCGCATTGCCGTCACAGAAGAGTCCGCTGTCTATACTTGTAACAAGAGGTATCTCTCTTACATCAAGCAATTCCCTGATCTCGTCGATCCTGTTATTCAGTAAAGAAGTCAGATCCACCTTTACCTGAGTGATCTCATTAGCAGCCTGCATCCTTGATACGGTAAGGATCTCGCCTATGAGCGATTCCATACGCTTTAATGCAGCCAAGGTCCTGGGAAGGTAAGTATCGAGATCGTCATAAGGCGGAACGCCGTCGATCATGCCGCGGACCTGTCCCTGGGCAATGGTGATAGGCGTCTTAAGTTCGTGGGAAGCGGCAATAAAGAATACTTCTTTCTGCCTCTCGAGCTCATTAACGCGGCCTATCTCATGTTCAAGTTCCATGGTCCTTTGGTTGAGATCGGAGATGGTCTCATTAAGGCTTGCTGAAAGATTATCAAGGTCTCTGCCGAGATCTCCTATTTCATCACGCCTTTTCGAGCCGCTCCTTACCGAGAAGTCCATGCCTGCTATCTTTCCTGAAAGCAGTGAGAGCTTGCGGACCGGTCTTGCAAACAGATAAGCGTAAATGAACGAACAGACAACAGATATCAAAAGCACTGCTGCGATGATCACAGGCAAGGTTCTTTTTAATGACGCAAAGATAACGTACTCACCTTTTTGTGACCACAGACAGACAACCGTAAAGTCCTTGTCTTTTCTGCCCTTGATATCTTCAAACCAAACGCGGCCTGACGCGGATAAGATCATTTCTTTATTGTCTTCGAGGTTAATGAGTTTTAATACGTCATCTCTTACTCTTAGCTGATACTTGGAATCCGTGACATCAGCTGGAAAGCGGTCCCATTCGTTCTTGTTTTCTTTATAAAACACGATGTGGCAATTATTGGAAAGAATAAAGTCATCCACCAGTTTTCCGCATTCGGCATAAGGCGTATTGTTGAGCGTCTCGACAAAGCGCGAAAATTTCGTCTCCATCTCGTTTCTTCCCAAAGTGTTCCAGCTCAAAGGAGTTGCTTTATATAGCAGCACGAAGATCAATACGCCGAACAGGACCTGAACGATAAAGGTTATCAGAAAGACCTTGAAAGATAATCTGTCAGTTATCCGTTTTCTCAACGCGGTACCCCCGGCCCCTTACGGTCTCGACAATGCCTTCTCCGACCTTGTGACGGATGTTCTTGATATGACTGTCGATGATGCGCTCATCAACAAGAGAGTTATAGTCCCAGAGCATTTCAAGGAGCATCTCTCTCGAATATATCCGGCCCGGATTCTTAATGAGTGTAAGAAGCAGATCGAATTCTTTGCTCGTAAGCTCAACTTCATTTCCGTCAACGGTGACCTTCATCAGATCCGGGATCATCACGATGTTCTTATAGACGGTTTTCGAATAATCGTCATTTGAAGCAGACTGCTCCCGTCTTAAGACCGCCTTTACCTTGCGAAGGAAGATGGGCATTGAAAAAGGCTTGGTAACATAGTCATCAGCCAGTGAATCGTAGCCTTTGATCATGGAATGTTCGTCACCTAAAGCGGACAGGAATATCACGGGTACATCAGACTTGCTCTTCACCAGTTCGCAGACACCGTATCCGTCTATCTTCGGGATCAATATATCCAATATAACGAGATCGAACTTCTCTTTCCCGAATAGCTCGATCGCGGCAACGCCGTCCTCTGCCTCAGAGACAGAGAAACCGTCATTTCTGAGATAATTGGCTAGAAGCTGCCTTATCTCAAGCTCATCTTCCACTACAAGAATCTTTTTCATATAAGTGATTATATATCTCTATTATGAATTTAATGTGAGTTTTTTGCCTTAAGAGACGGTTCTTGGAGTTATCTTATTCTCTCTATAATATAGCTGTTTTTCGGCATACATTTTTGCATCGGATTCACTGAGAAGTTCATCTACCGTCTTTTTGCCGTCATCTGAAAAACTGTATCCCACGGAACAACTGTACGGAGTGGAATCAACATATTCATGAATACGTTTGGTAAGTCCGAGGACTTCATCTTCAGATATCTTCCGGCACACGATAACGAATTCATCACCGCCTACCCTGTACACCGGCTGTCTGCGTTTGGCAGCGCGCAGAAAGCAATCCGAGATTGTTGAAATTGCCTTATCCCCTGCGGTATGACCTTCTGTGTCGTTTATGATCTTCAGTCCGTTCATGTCGATCGAAACAAGCGCACTGATCTCCCGGGTTCTTTCGAGATGTCGGAATAATACGCCTGACGGTTCAAAAGCCCCGTAAGAGGGTTTCTTTTCGTGACCTGAAGAATAAGGAATACATAATATACAAATACCGATATGGCAATCGTAACGCAGAAGAGCTGGGCATAGTTCTTGCCGATCAGGGCATACATACGGATGACTATCTTCTCCAGAAAGACAGTTGAAATAAGGAATGTGGCAAACCCCAGAAGAACGAGCAGCAACGTCCAGTTTTTGAACTACATACTCGGTAACTGCCATAACGCCCCTTAACCGTCCCCGAAAATGAATCAACATGTATTGTTACATTATAACAATTTACGGGTATAAATGCCTTATCTCACTTCTTCACCCTTACGGTTCTGCCGGAATTGGACTTCTTAAAGATCTTCTTGTAAGCCTTAACCTTGGATTTTTTGACCTTTACCGTCTTTACCGAAGAACCCTTGAGAGATTTTTTCACGCCTGCTTTAGTCAGCCTGACCGTGTACTTGATCTTAACAGTCTTCAGTTTCTTGTCTTTTTTAAATGTATACGGGCTGATCTTCTTAAGTACGGAAGAAGTAATGTTAAAGGACTTAAGCTTTGAACAATATGCAAATGCATACGGGCATACCGTCTCTAGTCTCTGACCGCCATATACTTTTGTTAGGTTCTTGCATCCGTAAAACGCATAACTGTCTATGATCTTCACGTTGGCTCCGACCGTAAGGAGTTTTAACGCCGTATTCTTATAGAACGCTTTAGGTCCTATCCTGTTAACCGTATAGGTGTTTTCCTTTATCACGACCGTACCCGGAACGGATACACCTGCGGTCTTAACTGCAACACCGATAAGAGTTACTGTTCCGGTGCCGTCGGTAGCCGGATTGGTTACCCTGTAGATCAGATTGCCGACCGTTGCTTCTTCGCCGAGGACCGCTGCATTCTTTCTCGGAATGATGATATCTATATCCTTCAGTTCGGTCTTACCTTCAGGATCGGCAAACTTCTTGCCGCACCCTTCTCTTTTGCAGACATAGTATTCAATGTTGCCGTCTTCATTATCCGTCGGTTCCTTTGCCTTAACATGATCAAGATCATGACCGAGAGCAGATATCACAGTATCCTTTGCTTCGATCACGTTCTTGCCTTCGGCGTCACTGAAAAGCTTTCCGCATACGGAACATTTCCAGTATCTGATATTGCCGTTCTCCGTACATGTCGGATCTTTCGCTGCAACTTCAGTCATTTTATGCTCGTAATGGGACATGGAAGAACCGAAATCAGTCATTCCCGAAGGAATCCATGAAGGCTTTGTTTCGCCGGATTTGAGAGGAATGCAGGCTACCGAGATCACCGTATCCTTGGTGTTCGTCAGATATATCGCAAGCTTTCTGTATTCGCTGTTGTCAGACTGGCCCGGTACAGACGGAGTCGAAGGAAGCGACTCAGCCTCCATCGACGTAAACTTTCCGCCTTCGCTTAATATGCCTACCCATAACTTGTCCGAACCGACCGTTATGACTGCACTCCTGCCGTCGGATGCAACGCTGACAGATCCCTTTGTATGAGCAAACCAGTATATCTTGCCTGCAGCATTTAAAGATATCTCGTCCTGGACGATCACGCACTTCTTATCCTTGATCATCTTAAGGCCGCGGACCACTCTTTTCGCGCCGCTCGTCTTATATGCTTCAGTCAGGTCGGTAACTGCGTAGGCTTCTTTTCCCGACTGGAAAGCTGTTATGAGGCATGTCACTTTATCAGGCTGACCGGGATCATCAGACGGGTTTATAACAAGAGTATTGTGGCCTTCCGTTCTGACACGGTAAGCATTCCTGCGGTTATTGAGCTCATAATTCTTCTCATTTCCGAGGTCAGTGAAAAACCTGGTTCCGTTTGACTCAACATAAAATGATCCGAGATCAAAGTGACCGTGATACAGATAATTGTTCTCACCTGCATGAAGCGCTGCGACGAGCCCGCTCTTATCCCATGTGTTCCTGAAGCTCGCGTTGGAGTAATTCTTGCCTCCCCAGTCATCAGGACTTGAGTTCTGTGTTCCGGTGTTGAGAGACTCGTCGATCCACAAAACATCGAGATAATCGAATCCGGTTCCTTCCGCGATCTTTTTGAGGCGGACATTTGCCATATCGCGTGATTTATAATTCTCGCCAAGCCAGAGAAAGACGGGCCATCTCGTGTCGGTTCCGTCGTTGTCATCACCGAAACTGAATGATTTAGGTGCATTTGAGCTCATGCAGCGAACGAAATCAACGGATTTGCGGACACCGTCATGATCTACGAGACCATAGTCGGTTCCAACGGTGCTTTTCAGCGAGGAAGAGATAAAGCCGAGATAATAGGTTGCGTAATCCCAGTAACCCAGACCTTCAATGAAGGTTCCATCCAGGCTTTTGTATCCTGCACGGACTGAAGTATATGCTTTTTTATAGCCGTATGTGAGGACATCGGAAGCAACCTGTTTGCTGTCTGATTCATCTCCTATGGCAAGGGCTGCCATGTTGGTGCCTCCGATGCACACGTATTGCCAGTTGTCTCCTTCAGTACTGTTATACCAGACATATGAACGGAGGTTACCGTCGCCACGTTCGCCGCGTGTTTCGCTGAATTTGACCTCGCCACGATAATCTTTCATGACCTGATTCAGCCCTTTTTCGATCATGGCCTTACGAAGGAAATTCCTCTGGGTATCATTCATCCAGTTGTAGAGCCAGTCGTAACCGATCGCGAAAGCCGTGCACATCTCGCCTGTATCGAGGAAATGATAAGGATTCCAGTCAGGAAAGTTAGCGGCATTTTCAAGTTCTGCATAGCAGCTCTTTGCATATTTCTCATCACCGAAGATGTTGTATGCCAGGGCAAGAGTCGCAACGCGGCGCTGTACTCTCTTCGACTGTTCGAGGATCCTTATTCCGCCTACGAGCTCATAATTGATAGGTTCATTTATGTACGAATTTTTTTTGCTGTCAGCTTCTTCTTTGAGCTTCGCAAGAAGCTTGGCAGTTGTCGATCCGTCATTAAGATGGGATTTCAGTTTAGCGAACTTGTCATTGGTCATTATTATCCTGGGATGACCCTTTTCTCCGTGCTTTTTGATCATGGAGCTGATGACATCGGCGCCGCTGGTAAAGGTGCCGTAACTCGAGGCCTGTAAAGTATGTGATTTTACGGAAGACGCAAAGACCGGGCACGGCAACAAGCCGATCACCATAACCAGTACGATCAGGACGCAAAGCAGTCGTTTCTTCATAGATTTCCCCTTATAGCATTCCAAGTATTATTTATAAAATAAAGATATGAGCAGTCCGGGTATTATATATTTCGTTTGTTTTTATCAAGAATCGTATTATTTATCAAAATGTAATCAAGGTATCATCCGGTTGTTTTCTTTCATCGGGAATACGAAACAATGAGCAAGTGATAGAATATGGACAAATAAATCCCGGACAGGAACCCGCATATCAGATGAAGTTATATTTTGCCCCGCTTGAAGGCATTACGACTTATATATTCCGCAACGCTTTTAACCGGATCTACGGACATGTGGATAAATACTTTGCGCCATTCATTTTTCCTTCCGAAAACAGTCCGATCTCATCCCGTGAACAAAAGGACATCAATCCGGATAATAACACCGGGATAAACCTTGTGCCACAGATCCTTACATGCAGATCAAACTGCTTTACGAAAGCGGCAAATGAGATTCATGCAATGGGCTACAACGAGATAAACCTTAATCTCGGATGCCCCTCAGGTACCGTTTGCGCAAAAGGCGCCGGTGCGGGGTTTCTTAAAGATCCCTCCGCTCTTCAAAGATTTCTTGATGACATATACACCTTTGCAGCAGCCGAAAACCTGAAGATCTCGGTCAAGACGCGTATCGGATTCGATGATCCCGGGGAGTTCCCCGCTCTTTTGGAGATCTTCAACGCCTTTCCAGTCAGCGAACTGATCGTTCATCCGAGGATTAGATCAGTCTTTTATAAAGGGGAGCCGCGCAAAGAATACTTCCTTTATGCTTTGGAACATTCAAATAATCCTCTTGTATACAACGGAAATATCTTTACCTGCAGCGATTACAGTGACCTGCTAAGTTCAGCAGGCAGCAGTATCGATACTATAATGTCAGGCAGAGGTCTGATATCAGATCCTTCTCTTGCAGACAAACTTAAGGGATATACAACAGATACAGACCCGACAAAGTTCATTCGTCTTCATGACACCATCTATCAAGGGTACCGCGAGATCTTGTCACCTGATATCAATGTCCTTTACAAGATGCGTGAACTATGGACTTACTGGCAAACCTTATTCGACGGAAAAGAACGCGAGATCAAGCAGCTTATGAAGGCAAAGAAATATGAGGATTACGAAGAAAACGCATATCGCATCATCAATTTCATGAACCGGCAGAAGGATCATCCTGCATATGAGAAATCCGTTTCACGCTGTCTCAATGACATAAAAGAAAAAGTAAGTGAAATGATCTGACTTGGGCTTTATCTGCCTGTAATTGCCTCTAAACCCTTATTTTATTGATTTACTCACTTTGTGTCCTGTCAGAGAATCTGAAGATTTTTTCAAATACCCGGGAAATGACGTATACCGCATTGGTGTAAGATGTTACTATCCGCTCGTAAGGAGGTACAGTAAATGGATCCTATAAGGATTGGCGCTTTTCTGAAAGAATTAAGAAAAGAACGCAATATGACTCAGGAAGCGATCGCCGGCAAATTCGGCGTTACGCAAAGATCTGTATCGCGTTGGGAAAACGGAACTACGATGCCGGATATCAGTGTATTAATAGAACTGGCCGATTTTTATGACGTGGACATCCGGGATCTCCTGCGCGGAGAAAGGGAAAGTGAAAACATGGACACAGACATGAAAGAAACGTTGGAAATGGTAGCCGAATACACTGAAGCAGACAAGGCGAAGTTATTAAAAAGGGTCTATGTATGCGGCCAGGGTACGCTGATCGCTTCGGTAGCATTGTTTATTGTGCATTTCATTTCTTTTTTTACCGATGAACTTATTCTTACACCTCTTATTTTGATAATCGCCTGCGGTATCTTTGGACTCAACACCTTACTTTCCGGGCTTCAGCTCAAAGGAAAAATGAGTAAAGAAAGGCGCAAGAAACTGTTCCGGATCACAATTATCATATGGGTTGTTGTTGCAGTTATCCTCGTGATCTTCATGACATTCTTCCTTCCGAAGATCCTTGTCGACTCATTGGGCTTGGGTACGCCTGTCTCTTAATGTTCTATTAATTTTAACCACGATCAGACAGCCTTTAAGCAGTATGTTTCAAGGCTGTTTTTATGTGTTTCAGAATCTTCCCGGTATCGGTACTATATTGTAGTTCTTGTCCGGGCTGTTTATCTTCCTGTTAATTCTTTTCATTACCGCGTGAAGAATAAAGAAGTTCCCTGTCATGACAAGGACCGATATCATGATCCCCGCGATCGTAACCGGATCGAACGCCATGCACTTTGCACCCGAAATCAGGATCATAACACTTACCGGCAGGCATATGACACTTGTAATAAAGCTCGGAATGTACTTACGGATATATATCGTATGCCCTATATGAATAATAAAATGGCCGGCCAGTGCCATAAAGAATCCGAACCATACCGCATAGAGTATCTTGGAAAGAAAATAGTACGCCAGAAGCGCAGCACCGCCAAACAACAGAAGTTCTTCGTAAACGCCGATTGCCATGCCCATCTCAGTGAAGCCGATATAGTTTTTCATAGCTTTAGGAAACCTCTTATAAAGTTCCGGATTGTTTCTGAAGAACCATCCGAACCCCACCATTTCCTCCATGTCATGAAAGATAAAGATCAGCGGTAAAAGCAACAGGTATTCTCTCATATCAAATTGTCTCCCCATTCCATCTGGAGATCACACCACTGTATTTTTCACCTTTGCTTAAGACAAAAGGCTTTATTCCTAAATCAAATACGATCTTGTGATGAAGTGACTGCAGCGGGTATCTCTTTTTTCTGATCACGGCTTCGTATAATCCCAATCCTGCTCTTCTCGCGAGAAATCTGCACTTCCCGATAGCATTGCTGTCATGTGTAACAATGTTAAATGGTGCGTTAATCACTAATTTTCCCGGAATCCTTCCTCCGGAATAGATAACAAGTCTATTAAGCACTTTACCGGCATCTTTACTCCCGTAGTTCTCACCTGTTGCGACAGTTACGCAGTACTTGCCCATGAGCAGTTGTTCGATCACGAAGTGTCCTCTGTCGATAAGGACCTTCATCAATCCCGAGACATTACTTGCATAAGTAGGCGTACCAAGAACGAGACCGTCAGCATCAGCTATGGCGCACGAGATCTTTTCGGCATCATCATCAATGACGCAATGCCCGAGCTTGTAGCAAGCACAACAGCCAAGACATTGCGCCATTGAGAGTCTGCCAAGATCGTAATAAGAGACATCAACATTTTTATCTGAGAGGGTGTCAGAGATACCTTTGAGCAATGTTGAAGTTAATCCGTCGGTTCTCGGGCTGGCGTTGATTATCACGATCTTCATGATTTATCTCCTATTTCAAAGTTACACACGTGTGACTTTATGCAATAATAGGATCAAGGTTTCTGCTAATCAACAGAAATGAAAAATGATACACAATCTCATGTTTTTGTGTCACTTGGAAACAGGAGAACTCTTATGAATGAATCAAATAATCCTTCCGCCATAAGGTCACGCAAACAGATAACGGATGCACTACTTAAACTGATGGAAAAGTATCCTTATGAAGAGATCAGCGTAAAACAGATCGTGCTCGAGACAGATCTTGTTAGAAAAACATTTTACCGTAATTACACATCTAAAAATGATGTTCTGCGTTCGCATATAAGGAGCATTCTTATTGATTATTTCGATATCGTCAATAATGCAAAAGGCGATGTGCTCACCACGATATTTGAGTTTGCAGTAAAGAATAAAACGCTGCTAAAACTGCTGGATAAGAACGATATGCTCTATGTTGTCCTTCAGGGGATGAATGAATTCATTCTGTCTGTAAAGGCAAAACAAAATCCTGAGCTCAATCCCTTTGCTAAGCTTTTCGAAGGACTTGATTCGGATTATCTGATCTCACTTAATACTGGCGGCATCTGGAACGTTATCTCTCTATGGGTAAGGCGCGGCATGAAAGATGATCCAGAAGAAGTTAAACGGACTATCGCTCAGTATCTGGGAAGGATCGGCAATCAGCTTAATGCCGGCTTGCCCTTAAGGATGAAATCAACATAAGGTATAGCACAACCGTATTTCATATCAGTTTAGGAATCGTTCTTTCAAACGCTTTTCATCATCGAAGATAAGGTTATACTGGATCATCTCCAGCGTAGTTAAGTTATCCGCCAGCGGAGAAGCTTTGGGTGATGCGTAACGGTTTCCTTCAGAATCCCATGCTCCGAGTGCCGTGATCGCAGGTATACGCTCATGAAGATCAAGAAGGTACAAGTCATAGTCAGTAAGCTTTATTCCGGCATATTTAAATACCGTGCTGGCGAAATAATTTGTCGATAAAGTATTGAGCTTCCCGAATGAATCTTCTTCCTCAATGTCGTAATTTGCCCAGATAACATAAGGGACATAGTAATTGTTTATGTCACCGCCGTCTTTTCTGTGGTTGTTAAGGACTTCATTGGCATCATCATCAAAAGAAGGCTGATGATCACCGTACATTGCGATTATCGTCGGTTCATCA
This sequence comes from Saccharofermentans sp., assembly GCA_024682215.1. Lineage (GTDB taxonomy): Bacteria > Bacillota > Clostridia > Saccharofermentanales > Saccharofermentanaceae > Saccharofermentans. The sequence continues at coordinate 19,124 of JAIKZM010000162.1, forward strand.
CAATTCGAGAAATACTCGATAAGCTCGCGGAAAGCATTATCACTTACCTTTATCAAAGAAAGATATTTGTTAATAGAAGGTGTAGCCTCAAAGTTTGTGACATAGACATTGTCAGCCGCTGCAAGTGTGTAATCCTGTGTGTAACCGCCATGATTCTGAATAGTTACGTTGAAGCAGAACCAGGGAGCATCAGATTTTTTCCTCCAGTTCTCATACATTGCCTCAACACTCTTGTAATCCGCAGAATCGCTCAGCATCTCACGGATAAGATCACTGCCGGGACGCTCTGTCTTGAAGTTATCCTCGAAAACGATCTCATCAAATCCGAAATGATTGTAGACCTCCGAACGTCTGTATCCGGAAGTGTAATACGGATGATAAGCAACCGTGTGATACGGCATCGGCTGGCTCTTAAGGACTTCAGCAACTGAAGGAAGATCCGCATTGACATACTGCGTATACGGAACCGAACCATAAGGCAGGAACTGTAAAGATGACCTCAAAAGGATCTCAAACTCGGTGTTTGCAGTCGGTCCGCCGGTTACGGACATGCTGAGATAACCCTTACGTGTGTTCTCTTTAAGACTGCGGATATACGGCATATAATCCTGATTCGTCTTTATGTCATATACCACGGAAAGGTCAGAAAATGCCTCGTTTTGAATGAATATAATGTTGGGGGATTTGTAAGAATCCTTCTTACCCGAAGATGCTTTCTTGAGCGCATCATCCACCTGCTGAACATCATAATTCTCGAGCGATATCTTCTTAATGGCATTCATGTTACTCATGAAATACGGTATATAGCCCGTATACTTTACGTTGGTGTTATAATCCCACCCTACTCCGAAAACATTTCTGTATATCATTCCGTTGCTGAACGTAAAGATAACACATGCAATGAGACCGATCTCTATTCCGGAGCGTATGGCGATCTCTTTTACTCCCGGTTTTTCGTGTTTGGGGAACTTAAGGATAATGGTTAATGCAGCCGCAATAACCAGTATCACAATAGCTGTCCAAAACCATATTGAGGGCCTGTATGTGTATTTTCCGGCAACTTCCATTGCAGTCCTTATTACCGTAAGGTCACCGAACATTACAAAATTGCCGCGGAACTGATAGACGATATCATTAACAAGTCCGATCAGATATGACAGTCCGAGGCTGACAAAAGCACCGGTCTTAACACCTCTGGTAATGACATCGATAAAGACCTGAATTATCAGCCAATAAAGGATGTTGTATCCAACCATATAGGTGGCCATGTTCATCTTTGATCCTATCTGAAATTCGACCAGCAAACAGGAACAAAACGATATAAACAAAACAAAAGCTGCCTTAAACAGTACCGGATGCGCGGAAGGAAAACTCTTGACCGACTTAAAGAAAACCGGCCAGTCGATAACAAACGCACCCCAGACAATAAACGCAAAGACGATCCTGAAAAGACTTACCCAGTTTCCTAAAGACAGGTATGTAGTAAAAGGCTCATGTATAAATGCCGTTTTGATCGTAAGAATGTAATAGAATACGACAAATCCAAATACCGGCCTGAAATAGTTGATCAGCGATTTGATGCCCTTCTCATCGTTGTTTCTGAATTTGATCCTGTACCGGAAGACCAGGAACAGGATCGGGAAAAGCACCACGCACATAATGACCATTCGTGCAACGTACAGGTCCTTCATGACTGTGAGGACACTTGAGTTGAGCCCGGACAGATTTTGATTGGTTGCAGCCACTAACGGGTCAGATGAAGAAGCACTGCCTCCTTCGCCGTTTGCCACGATAAACTTATATCCGGTACTGATCACTCCAAATCCATCGATAAGGATATATGCGATCAGCGCCAATATTGCTTCTAATATGCATATCAGGTTCTTATTTTTCAGTTTAGACACAGTTTGGCAGCTGCCTTTCTAATAAAATCTTGATATTTATTATAAAACTTTTAGAAGCAATCTACAAAACTGTCCCGATATCACAGTCTTTGAAGCATATTCTCAGGATCTTCAGCCGCCTTGACCTTATCATTAGCCATGACGATCATTCCTTCTTCATCGATGAGATAGGTCGTTCTTACCACTCCCATGGAAACCTTGCCGTAATTCTTCTTTTCCTTCCAAACATCATATTCCTGAATAACGCGTTTGTCGGGATCGGAAAGCAGAGTGAATCCGAGATTGTAATTGGTCTCGAATTTCTTGTGAGATGCTACTGAATCCTTGCTTATCCCGAGTACGACTGCACCCTTTGACCTGATCTGCGGGAGCCTCTCCGAAAAGCCGCATGCCTGCTTTGTACACCCGGACGTATTGTCCTTGGGATAAAAATACAGGATTACTTTCGTTCCTCTGTATTCAGACAAACTGTGGATCTTTCCGTTTTGATCTTCCAGTTCAAAATCAGGTGCTTTTGTTCCAATCTCAAGCATATATAACCTCACATCTAAAATGTTTCCGATGTTCCGGTTAAGATTCTACACCTTTACCCTACCTTGGAGTAATCGAAAGTTTTGTTATTGCCGTCCATATCCGTGTAATAGATCAGCTTCTTTTTGTGATCCCACGAAGTCAGCGTGCCACCCCAGAGTGGTGCGAAAAAGTCATCATTGGCATCATATTTACTTCCGTTGTGGTCTTCTTTGTAATGGCATGCGATCGACGTTTTTTCTTTCTTAAACCCGTCTTCCAACTCACGCTGTTCGTCTGTCATCATAAAGTAAGACAGACAGTTTGGTCTTCCCATTACATATGTCGGATCAACATGATAATTCTTCCCGTTTATAGTCAGGTAGGACCATTCGTGTCCTTCCCCTGAATAATTGTTTCCGCCAGCTACCGTAGCATCAACACCGGCCTGAAGAAGGAAATAAGAATATGCCGTCGAGCATTCGGAACATATTCCTGTCTTTCTGGTCAGGAATTTGTAAGCAGAAAAAACCATGGAGGTATCATCCTTCATCTTTTCGAAGGATTCGTAATCATAGGTATAGTTATTCGAAATATAAAGATAGAGTGCCAGGGCTTTTTCAAAATCAGAATAATCATCCCTTAAGTTCTCATTTAAGATGTCTGTCACGAGTTTCTCAAATTCCGCTTCTTTGGCTGCGAGCTCCTCTTTAGAGATCTTATACTGAAATTTGGCTCTTCCGTCCTTGAAAGCTCCGCCATAACTTGACTCGGTATATATATAATACAAAGGCTGAAGCTGGCACGGAAACTGTCCTATCATCCAATCATAGGTATGCTCATCCTTAACTTCGAAACTGTCTTCACCGTTCTGTACTGCTTTGATATAGTTGCAGTAAGCCTGATACATGTCTTCACCCATGATGTCACGGAAAATGGAAGATATGACGACAGGCTTAAATTCAAAGTGTCCTCTCGCTTCAGTCGTTATCGTGGCTTCAGTGCTCTCGACGGTTACAGACGATGTTCCCGAAACAAAAGGATCATTCTTAATTGAATCTGGTGTTTTTACTGCACATCCCGCTATGTAACAGGACACTACAAAAACACTAATCAGGTTAAGCAATCTTCTTTTCATATGTTAACTCTCAAAAATAACAAATAATATAGGCTTTTGGGCCGTCAGGATTATACATCAGAGCAATTATTATAATTGAGGAAGATTTAAGTTATTTCGCTGATCTGTTTAAGTATTCACGTGCATTAAACGTTTCTTTTGTTTTTTCCTTTTTATCTGATCCGGGTGCTGACCCCATAACATATGTATCTCCTGAGACACGGTCAATATAAAAATATACATGTGCAGCAGTATAGGAACGCCAATATACTACCGCCGTATCATCATTTGAGAGTTCTTTATCTATATCCCAATAACAAGGTGCTTCCCCTTTGTAATTCTCAAGATCATATACATCGTTCAGATAATTTGTTATTGCAGAAAGTGCCTGTTCATTTGTAAGTGCAGCCTGTGTTGCTACAGATGTGTTACGCTCTTTGGTTCTGCTGACGCATGCCGTCATAGTAAACAAAACAAAGACAATTAAAACTGCTGATATAAGATTTCTTTTCATCTTGTTTCCTCCATGTGAATAGCCATTATACCAGAAACAATATGCATGTCATGTGCTTTTTGACTTCGTTTCTTTCCTGTCAGGAATAAAGATCTTTATGCTTGTTCCTTCCCTTCTTTCAGATATCAGCAAAAACAAGGGAACGTCATAACGATACACGACAGACCGCTGAAAACAAAACTCGGCCAATATAATTACGTCATCGAAACCGAAGGTCTCTCTTACAAGGATTACTGCATGATCGAAGGCAAGACCAATATGGTCTTCAGATTCCTCGGCTGCTACTGATGCGGGTAATTCAGATATCAGGTCAGGCTTTTATATCTTCCTCAAGCTTGAGGCCCCTGTCATATATACTTTGGAGTTCTTCAGGCGACAGGTAAGTCGTCGTCATTGACTGATAATCTCTGGCCACATCATAAAATCCGCGGTTATTCGTCAGGCTTTCCTCACGGAAGTCTTTTTGGAATGTAAAGTAGTAATAAGCGCTGTCGCCCAAACTCTTTGTCTTTCCGCTCTTATTCAGATATGGGGATTTGAACTCTACGGACATGCTGTCATGTCCAAGCTTTGAAATCGTTACCGTTGCCTTTCGCTCATCGCTTTTCGCAGGTGCCTTTATAACCGCTTTCTTAAAGATCGGGCCGATCAGTCCGCCTTCAAAATAATAATCAGTACCGTTCTCAGTTATATAAAAACCGTTATCGACCTGTTCGGTAACATATCCGGATTCTCTTAACTCGTCGACTTTCTCGCTTATGTTGCCTGAACATCCACTCATTCCAAGCAGAATGCCTGCGCTTAACAACAGAACAGCTTTCTTAAGCAAAATTTCCGTCTTTCGAAAATACATTATCTGTACCTCTCAACTTACGAGTAATCATTTATCAGAGAGAGGTATATACTTCCGTGTGACCAAAAACAATTCGAAGTTATGGCAAACCTGTAGCAGATTAATCCGTGTAAGTAATGTGTCCGCCGACTGTCTTTTCAGCAAATCCCTTTTCACCGTCATCAAGGAGCCTGACCACAAATATGTGTATTCCTTTGCTTTCCGGATGATCTTTGTATTCTCTTTGCTGGGTATAGGAGATCTGTTCATAAGTCTTACCGGTATCAGTCTCAACGTTTTGAAAAATAATGGCTACCGAATAGTAAGTTGTCTTGCCGTGATCGATCCTTTCCGATTCACCGCCGGTAGATATCTTTTCATAACATACGATATTGCCGTCAATGCTTTTGAAAAAATCATCCCACTCTTTATAAAGATCATGGGTATCCTTAATGTCATCTGAAAACAGTGAAACAAGCTTATCAATATCTTTGTTCCTGAGGTATTCAAAGTTCTTTTTTGCTTCCCTCTTGGCACTTAAAGAAGGCAAAAAGCCGCCGCAGGAGGAAAAAGAGATGATCATGACTATCGTAAGTACCAGAGCAATTACTTTCTTGATTCTCATATCTTTTTGCCCACTATCTCACAGACAAGCTCTTTTGAACCGTCTTCATTTATCTTTACATATTCCCAGCGGAAGCTCTTTTCAGTGATGTCAGAAAAGATCCAATATGTACTCTCCTCATCAAGCACCTTTCCCACGAGCCTGTCGCCTTCCTTTTTGAAGGTCAGCCTTTTCATGTTGCCGGAGCATGTGTAGACAACATCATACCATTTAGCAGAAGGGTTAAAGATCCTGAGCGATGATCCGTATTCCCCGTCAGGCTGGGGATCGTCAGCTCTGGTAGCTCTTGAAGGGAAAATAAAGATATCCTGTACACCACTGCCGTCCAAGACGCGCCTGAATATCCATTCGCCTTTGACATGGCGCTTTTCGCCCTTTACATACTCATCGTAGTAATCGCAGTCCCAGTCTCCTAATAAAGGAGCAAACCAGTCGAACTGATCAGGTATCCTGTCTGTCTTTCCGCTTAACAGCGCCTCTGAAAAAGTATCCATGCTATCCCATGTCCTTAATACTGAATTTAATCAATATATTATTTGAAAACACAAGATTTTCCAACACAGATTAATTTATTTTGATTGTCAAACTATTGCCCCACATTTGCCTAACTTATCCGTATTTAATTTCCTCAGGTAAGAATACTATGACGCTAACCGGATGGTTATTTTGGATAAAGGGAATAGTAAATGAATTATAAGATATATAACAACAATTCAAAGGACTGGGTCTTACTGATCCACGGCTTAGGCGGATCCATCAAGACATGGAAGTATCAGATAAAGGATCTGCAGGATTTCAACGTAATCGCCGTAGATCTCGAAGGCCACGGCGGCTCTTCCATAAGAAAGACCAGGCATCTGTTATCCGAATCGGCAACAGAGATAAACAAGGTGCTTATTCAGGAGAATATCGACAGAGTACATATCATCTCCTTATCGCTCGGCACCCTTGTCGCAATGGAGTTTGCTTATCTGTACAAGGAAAAGGTCAGGTCTATCGTACTTGCCGGTTTCGTTATGAATCTCGGCTTCGGATACAAGACACTTCTCGCCTTTGTCGAAGGATTCAAATACATAATCCCCAAAAGGTTCTTCTATCCGATGTTTGCGAATCTCATGATGCCTAACAAGAACCATAAGAAGTCCAGGGACATCTTTATCAGAGAATCTTTCAAGATGACTTCCGAAGCTTTCAGGATGTGGCTTACGGAATTATTCAGGACACAGTTCAAGCTTAAGGACTATATCCTCTCGATAAAGGAGAATCACCTGCCCGTCTTCCTTATTTCAGGCAAAGAAGACTATTTCTTCGTTAACAGTGTAAGAAAGACACACAGGGAGATGAGCGATTCTTCCCTTTGCTTCATCGAGAAGTGCGGTCATGTCTGCAGCATCGAAAAATATGAGTTGTTCAACGACCTGGTGATCAAGTTCCTGAACGGACTTAAAGTCCCTGCCGTTACGACTGCCTAAGCGTTATGCCTTTGGAGGATCCCGACGAAAAGTCCTCAGGTCTTCAGCATCATTTTGCTGCTTCTTTTTCCTGATAAGGATGACGAGAACCGCAATGCTGGCGACAGCAACAGCACCAATAAAGATCAAGACAACGATAATGGCGCCTCCAAGAACAGCAAATGAACCGGGACCAATCATGTCAAATGAAAACGGATACATATCAGGCAGCCTCCTTTTCAGGTTTCAGTATATACAAAGACAAAAGAAAACACACAGCCGAAGTGATCACAAGGATCAGAACGTTAACGGTAAGGCTGCTGCTTCTGACGAACCAGGATATGATAGCACCTGCAAACAGCGCAACTGTAGTAACTCCAAAGGCCGCGCCCGGAGCGATCTTTATGACTGAAATCACCATGCCCAGAGTTACTGCGGTAGTCATGCTGAAAAGCGTGATGCCGATCAGGGATACGATCATCAGCTTGTCTCCCAGGACAAGAAACGGAAGCGCACCGATGATGCAGATAAAAGCCGTCTTGCGTATGCCTATCTTATCAGACAGGAAGCCGCCCAAAGCCTTGCCGATCCCCATAAACACATAGAACAGGACAGACTCGACCAGAGTTTTCTTCCATGTCATCGGTATGCCGTATCCGATGTAAGATCTGACCGCAACTATAAAGAAAACCGCAAGTGCAACGATAACCGCACTTCTCCCGGCAATGACATAATTAAAGCCCTCGCATTCGTCTGATTCCCTGGGGTTATTTTTGTAAAGCTTCTCCCCTGCGATCACCAAAGGCATCATCAAGGCACAAAGCAAAGCGATCCACCAAAAAGACATATCGATTGACGCAAGAACCTGCCCAAGTATGACACCGAAAGAGCCACCGCTTACAAACACTGCGACAGGTGTAAGTTTTCCGCCTGAAGTCCTTATGGTAAGCTCTGCACCAGCAACATGTATCATGGCATTACCGGTAGAAAGGAGCACCAAAGATAACCAGAACAAAGCTCCTTCTGCATTGGCAACAAAGAATATGAGAAATCCTGACAAAAGCAACGGAACAGATAGGATCCCCTGCTTGAACTTTTCCATCAGATCACGAAGCGCACCCCAAAAGAACTGCGGGACAAAGGCTATGCAATTGTAGAGCAGTGCCACCATCGTAATGAAGGCCGGATCCCTGAATATCCTGTAGAGCATGAAATAGCACACCACTTCATTCATCATGTGGATGACAAAGTAAAGTACTGCGGCTTTTGCTGCCCTTTGCTTAACGGTCATGATAACTCCTTCCGTTCAAAGTATAAGTTTAAATATCAATCCGCCGAGCGTCGTTCCAATGAAAAAAGATACACAGTTTAATATCAGTGATAACAAAAACGGTGATAGTTTTCTTGTATAAAGAAGTTTTCTGTAAAACAGTGCTTCAGTAATAAAAGCGGCAAGTTCCAATACAGTGATATACACCGCTCTCGGAACCGTTGTATAGGATCCCATTACCATTCCGGTTAAAACGACGATCGGATTTGTAAGTACATTCACGAGAAGGATAACAGTAAGATCAAATCCTTTCCGTATTCCGATCAGGATTGCTGTTGCTTCTTCAAGGATAATCGTAAGGAAAAGACATACAGAGAATACCAGAATGACATCTTTCATAAAGTTTGAATTTTAAACATATAAAAAAAGCAAAGAACATAAGGTACTACGAAGATCACATTACAGATAAGCGAGGTCACGAAGCCGTTCAGATTTCTGTCTCTGAGCACGAACTGCCAGACAAGTCCTTCAATGACAACACTTATAACGAAACAGATCAATGCCATGACATAATAACCCGCGGCATTGGTTCGGAAGATAAACAAGCCGGCAAAAAACAAGAGCACCGCAAATATGCTCACGCAAATATGCAAAAAGAACAGTATCCAATGATCTATATTCTTTTCAAGGCCGAAAAGTTTGGATAACACATGGCCGTAAATAAACGGAAAAGCAATACTCCAAATAAAAGGAATAAGATAAATCAAGCTATTAATAACGAGAAAAATACCCATTTTGTTATCACCCCGCTTAAGATCCGTATAAATAAAGCTTCATCCGCGTTGATTCGATTTTACACAAATCCTGCGGCATAGGCAAAGCCGGGATCAAACACAAAAATGGCTCCGGCATAAGCCGGAGCCGGAAATTCAAGATGAAGGGACTCAGTCGAAGTAATCATCGACCTTCTTGTTCGTCTTAAACTCGCTCAAAGCGTATCCGACAGCCTCGCGGCGGGTAACGGGTCTTCCGTGAAGATAGTATTCGTTACCTGATACAGATCCCGTAACGCAGTCTATCCCGAGGCTTTCCCAGCCGGTTACGATAAGAGCCGAATAATAATCCCAGTAAAGTATCATGTTCGTCATGCGAATGGAGTTATAAAGCTTTCCCAGGTCAAATAACAGTCTGCTGTCAGATGCCGTTTCACCGAGACTGCAGGAGGAAACGATCATCTGACCGTCTGTTTCGGATCCCATTTTTTTCTCTTTTGTCATTAACATTGCTATGTCCTCCTGACGTTGATCTTCTTAATGGCTTAATTATCACAACAGCATCATCCTCCAACAATCACTAAAGACCGTCCGATCTGATGCAAAATCAACACATTGCGCGTACTTTGTTGTTTTTTTGCCGTTTCCGCGATTTTGCCTAGTATTTATGTCAGAAGTTCTTTATAATATCGCCTTGTCGGCACCCGAAAGGCGTATCCGGCAATAAGTACTTATAGTTTTTGGAGGTTCTATTAATGAACAAAGCAGAATTAGTTGAAGCAATGGCTAATAAGACAGGCATGTCCAAGGCTGCTACAGAGAGCGCTGTTAAGGCTTTCATCGATGTTGTTACAGATGAGCTCAAGAATGGCGGTAAGGTACAGCTCGTAGGTTTCGGTACATTCGAAACAGTTCAGAAGGCTGCCAGAACAGGCCGTAATCCTCGTACAGGCGCTGAGACAAAGATCGCTGCTTGCACAGCTCCCAAGTTCAAGGCTGGTCAGGCACTCAAGGATCAGGTTAACTCTAAGAAGAGCAAGAAGTAATCCGATCCCGGTATTTATGCTTAAAAGAATGGCTGTCCACTCAGGTGAACAGCCGTTTTTAATTACGAATCCGTAATACCGTTTTACTTTTCAGCCGCGCCGTTGTATTTAAAGCCAAGCATTGTAACGTCATCAAACTGCTCTTCTTCCCCTACAAAGAATTTAATGTTCTCCCTGGTGTACGTTAAAATGTCTTTCTGCGTAAACAGCTTGTATTTGTTCAATTCCTCCAGGAGCCGTCCGGTTCCGTATTCTTCCTTATTCTCGTTTATGGCCTCGGGAGCACCGTCCGTATAGACAAACAGCGAATCACCGGGCGCCAGATCCAATTCATATTCCCTGAACGGAGTGTTGGCAAATATGCCCAGAGCAAGATTATGTTTCTGCTTATAAAGCTCATAATCTCCATTACTGCGCCTGATGGCCGGGATCTCGTGACCTGCATTTGAACAGACCATGTGACCAGTTTCAAGATCGATTATGCCTATCCAAACGGTAACGAACATATTCGCATCATTGCCTTCACACAGGCCGTTATTGGCAAGGTTAAATATCTCAGAGGGACTCTTTCCGGATTCGGCATAGCCTCTTATTACAGTCTTGCTCCTCATCATGAAAAGCGCAGCAGGAATGCCTTTGCCTGAAACGTCAGCTATTACGAGACATATCTTATTGGTGTCAACAAAGAAGAAATCGTAGAAATCACCACCGACTTCCTTAGCGGCATCCATCGAAGCATAGATCTCGAAATCATTCCTCGGGAATGAGAAATTGTGCGGGAGAGCCGATTCCTGAATGCTCTTGGCGAATTCCAGTTCCTGTTCGATCCTCTTCTCAGCTTCGCTGATGTATCTTTTCAGGACATCGACCGTCTGGTTGATGTCGTTAGACAGCGACGCAAATTCAGAAGAAGAATATACGGATACGACCTCGTTGAGATTGCCGTCCGTGATCTTCCGAAGTGATTCATTGACCATTTCGAGATTATTGACGACGATCTTCTGAACAAGGACCGATATGAGGATATATACAACCGTAAACAGCAGGATATCGGCAAGGATAGTTTCATATACGGTATGATCGCGTTCGTTGAAGACTTCATCATTCGGAAGGAATACGACTACATTTCTTCCGTCACCGAGTTTCGCGGACATGATCATATATTCATTGCCATACAGTTTTCCGCGGTATACATACTTCTCGAGATTCTTCTGAACCTGATCATTGGCAGACGTATTTAGCATTCTGCCGGCATGATCTCCAAACAGGATCAAACCGCTGTCAGTAGAAATGAAATAATTGCCTTTGGCACCTACGGTGAACTTTTGGGAACCGAACTGCTTAACTTTATCCTCCGCAAGGTTGTATGTGCCTCCGATATCATAGATGGAATGCTGAAGAACGGAATAGGCTTTTTGCGTGGCTACCTGCGTCTGAAGGATGTTTACGAGTACAAGGTTTGATATGAGCACAACGGCCGATACCAGAAACAGCCAGAACTGGAATCTCTGCGATACACGGATATCCCTGTTCCCTCTTATCTTCTTGGGATCCAACCACTCGCCGGATTCGATCCTTATGAGAACAGAGATCAGGGCAAGACCGATACCGGTGAACATGATCATCGGCGGAGCACATGTCTTTACGACATAATATGCCATGTCCATATCGTCTCTGTGTGATATAAATACGACGTACATATGGAATACTTCCATAGTCGATCCGATAAAGTAAGCAAAGACCAGTGCAGGCTTCTTGCCTTTGAATATGATCACTCTCAGGAGCGCAGCAACAAGGCCGGACAAACAGGTCGAAACGGAGCACGCTATCGTCGTGTAAGCGCCTACGCCGTAATATGTTCCCGCTATGTATCTTTCAATTCCGGCGATAAAGCCCGCAATGATACCCGCTATAGGATCGAAGAAAAGGCCGGCAGCAAGAGGCGCAAGATCCCTGACGTTGATCATCATGCGCTGATAATCAATTCCGAAATGGGTTGCGAAAACAGCGAGACCGCCAAAGATAAGGGCAAGCATCAGCCTGTAGCCCCAGTTCATCTTCCTGTTCTTCATGAATAGCCAGAGAATGAATGTCAATAAGACATTGCCGACCGTTACGGCTCCCATTCTAAGAATCATGCTCAACATTGCTTTTCCACCCTCTAATATGTTTCATGCCCGGCCTGACCGGCACATTACGGCATTTCATTAAGTATTCTTTACTCCATATCCGATACACTTTCACAGATAAACAATAGCAGACCATGTTTTTCATAGTATTGTGAAAATGTAAACCATTAAATAATTATATTATTAAACAGGATAAGGCGATACCTTACCTTTTGCCTTTATTTCTTCTACAAGTGATATAATCTCAGCATCATCTGAAAGCGGGTACAGACAAATGACAGATCTTAAGTCAGACTGGAAAAAGACAGGCAAAGGCATCGAAGATGCTTTCAACAGCATCGGAAATGACCAGGTAAATACCGGCAAGAGCTTTGGAAAAGCCTTTGAAAACCTCGGTAAGTCCATCGTCAAGTCAGCCAAGGTCGGCATAGAGAAAGCTGACGAATGGGCCTGCAGCGAAGACAATGATTCTGAACCCAAGTCCTGATCTTCCCGGATAAAAGCCTCTGAGAAAACTCAGAAGCTAATGGGGGAAGGAATATCGATTAACCAGTCTGATAATTAAGAATAAAGACTGCTTGTCGAACCAATCTGTAAATCCGGAAACTCAGCTAATGCTGTCCCAGTTTTCTATCATGTACTTAAGTGCATCTTCGTTCCAATCGCTAAGCATCTCATAGTACCTGCTTCTCTCTATCGCCGTGTGAACCATTTCTATGGCTTTGTCCAGACAGACACCATATCTTTTCCATTCACTGATTATTGAATTAATGCATTTGATCTCAAAAGTCGCCGTCATAACTTTGCTCCGTTCATTTTGTTGTCTGCATAATTATCACAGGAGAAAATGCCGCGGACAATCATTAATCAAAGCCATATTTGATGATTAAGCAACACTTTGAGACATAAGTGTCGCCAACAAACGAAATGCTGACTCACAGACCGGCCGGATTTTTATAATCACTAAACACGGCCGTGCCGCCTGATCTCACAGTCGAAAAACATGACAGAGCAAATCTGCACCCGGTAAAATGGTCAAGCCTGAACCGGAGGTCATGCGGCTTTCCGGTCTGAATGTAACCTCTTTGCGTCTTAATAAAACATGTTGCCTGATCTTTCAAAAAATCGCATTCAACACGGACTGTAACGCTGCTGCCGCTGATCGCGGTCTTTTCTTCCAAAGTTCCTTCTTCCCCGCTGAGATCCCAGGTACCGCCGCTGCTCGTGTTGCTAAGCATCACCGCATAGTAACCGTCCTTTTCCCTGGTGATGCCCGCAAAAGCATAGTCACCCTGAAACGCAGAGAGTCCTGCAAAATCGCCTTCATTAAGATCAGATGCATCAACGGTAACTTCAGCGCTGCAGAAAGGTGACATTGTCTTTTGAGTCAGCGTGTTCTTTGCATAAAAGATGTTTTTGCATATCTTGTCCGTTGTGACATGAAATCCGTTTTCAAACTTTACGAGGCTAAGGTCAGGTTCGTGATTAAACTGCCAGAAGTCTTTATGTCCGCCCTGGAAATCATCGCTGCCGCAAAGCCCGGTAAGCTCACATTCTTCAACTGAACAGTTCTGTCTGAAAACCGGCCTGCCGTCCTGCCATTCAAAAGGCACCGCGACAGGAAACCTTCCGGCCGCATCGCTGTCCTGAAACATTACGATATGATCGCCTGCCGGGCCGGAAACCATTCCGCCCTGCGCAATTCCCGAATCTCGTATCCCGAGATCATTGTCAAAGATATCACCGCCCAAAAATTCTCCTTCCAGGCTGTCTGATACATACATTGCCTCTACCCTTCTCCATCTGTCCCTACAGGAATGGATAAGGAACAGATAGTATCTTCCGTCTTTCTTATAGATGTGGGAACCCTCATATCCGAGGTTCGGATTTGAGCTGTCATCAACGATAATGCGGTCAAGTCCGCCCTCTTGAGGCGCCGTCAGTTCTTGATCGAGTTCCGTCAGATGGATCTGCGTATTGCCGTATACGGCATATGCTTTTCCATCATCAAAAAGGAGCGAAAGATCATGGTAAAAACCTTTTATTTCATTGCGTTTCCACGGTCCTTTTAGATCATCTGATCTGTAAAGATATGTTTTATGAGTATCATTGCACGAAAACGCCACATAGAAGACCCCGTCATGAAATCTCAGTGCCGGAGCCCACATGCCCTTTCCGTAAATGTGGCCGTTGCCTTCGAGCCTTTGTTCCGGAGTGCCGTCCAATCTGTCAAAGACATAAGAATGGTGTTCCCACTTCTTTAGATCCCCAGATCTCAGTATTTCTCCGCCCGGGAAGAAATGCATCGTCGTTGTGATCATATAATAATACCCGTCATGAAAGATCACGTCGGGATCGGGTATGTCCATATTGAAATGAAAGCAGTTCTTCAATTGAGCCTCCGGCAGTTCATTTTTATAGATAATAACAATGATCTTGTCTGCCGGTAAACCTCATTTTTCATTCAATTTTTTAAAAGTTGATTTAAGGTTCAGGGGTAATAATGACATCATTAAACATGTTCATTTCAAAACCCTTCCCCCAAGAGCCCGGAATTGTTTGAGTCCGGGCTTTCTTTTTTACACTGATTATTCATCAAACCATTACAAGACCGCAACAGTTCGTTCAATCATATTTTTGTCCGGGATGCTAACATAATTACAGAAGGTTCCCCTCCTTCGAAAGAACAATTACTAACGAAGCTTCCGGTTTTTCCTCACTTTACGGAAGCTTCGTTTTTATTGTCCGTTAACTATGTCTTTAATTACTTCTCCGGCAATTATAAGTCCGACCACCGAAGGAACAAATGCGATGGAGCCCGGAATGCTGCGTTTGGGATGAGTTCCAGCGTCTTCGGAAGACGTACCGGCGGGTTCAGTGCTGACGGGTTCTTCCTTGGAATATACGACCTTAAGAGACTTGATGCCCCTTTTCCTGCATTCGCGTCTCATGACTTTGGCGAGCGGACAGACTGACGTCTTATAGATGTCTGCGACTTCGAAAGCAGAAGGATCGAGTTTGTTGCCTGCGCCCATACTGCTGATCACGGGCGTTCCTGCCTGTTTTGCCTGTACGATCAGTTCCAGTTTACCCGTGACGGTATCTATCGCATCTATCACATAATCATACTCATGGAAATCAAACTGAGATGCCGTATCGGGCATATAGAATGTCTTAAACGTGCGGACATTACATTCAGGATTAATATCCAGAATACGTTCCTTAGCGACATCGACCTTGTATTGGCCGACAGACTTGTGAGTGGCGATTATCTGGCGGTTAATGTTTGAAAGGCACACTTTGTCATCGTCGATCAGATCGATCGCGCCGATCCCGCTTCTTGCAAGAGCCTCAACAGCATAGCCGCCGACGCCTCCGACACCGAAGACCGCAACGTGTGCTTTATTAAGCTTTTCCAGGCTTTCACTGCCTATAAGCAATTCCGTTCTCGAAAACTGTTCCTGCATATTACCCTTTATCCCCTGAACCATTCTTAAGTTCACTTAACGTCTCATTCATACTGCCGGTCCTGTAACCTGCAAGATCCATCGTGACATAATCAAAGCCGATATCTTTAAGTGTTTTATAAACTCCGGTACGCACGTTGTCTTCAGTAAGCTTTGCTATCTCTTCCGGCATTACTTCAATGCGTGCGATATTCCCGTGTATCCTTACCCTTACCTGTTTAAATCCGAGATCGAGCAAAAGCTGCTCGGCATCTTCTACCATCTTAAGTTTCTTTTCGTTTATCGTCTCACCGTATACAAAACGGGAAGCAAGACATGCAAACGACGGTTTATCCCATGTCGGAAGTCCCATCTCTTTGGAAAGCTCCCTGATCTCACTCTTGGTAAGCCCGGCATGCCTGAGCGGACTCTTGATACCGAGTTCTTCCACAGCCTTAAGGCCCGGGCGGTAATCACCGTTATCATCGACATTCGATCCCTCGGCAACGTATTCTATGCCGTTTTCGGAAGCCACCTGTTTGATCCTGGTAAACAGCTCATGCTTACAGAGGTAACATCTGTTCTTGGGATTACTGCTGAAACCATCGATAGACAGCTCCTCAGAATCGATAATGAACTGTCTTATTCCCTCCTTTTCGCAAAAAGCGTATGCCTCATCCAGTTCACGTTTCGGAAAAGAATGTGATCTGGCAGTTACCGCGATTACATTTTGACCGAGAACATCTTTTGCAGTCTTAAGAAGGAAAGTGGAATCAACGCCCGAAGAAAATGCAACGGCTATGCTGCCGAGTTCTTTTAAATATTCTTCAAGTCTCTGTTTTTTTGCATGTGCTGAATCCATAGTTACTTCCTCCCCGGCTCTTTGCACGAGTATTATATCACGGCATAAGCAAAACGCCCCGTTCTTAAAAAGAACGGGACGCCGTGACTATATAGCCTTATTTTTGTTCAGCCTCGGTGATCGTGCCTGCTTGCAGAAATGAAAGTCATGTCATCAGCTGCATGCTCCTGGTAATCGTTCCAGGTGATCATGCCGTTACGGATAACGATCTTGCCCTGGCCGTTGCTGTAAACAGTATTCTTTGAAGCTACATTGTTATTGCCGTCGTACTCATAGCTGGTCTTAATACAGTTGCTGTAGATAACCGCGCCGTTTGAAGGATTATACTTACCGTCCATCTTCCAGACAGATACCTTTGAAGAATCCTCCGAATCATGGATCGTTGCCGTGATCTTTACACGCTGAAGATCCGTTCCGTCAACCGTGATGTCAGACCATGCTCCGTGATAGATTCCCGTAATCTGCGCAGGATCTGTGCTTTCCTTGGAAACTGCCATCAGAGTATTGGTCTTTGTAGGCTCTAAAGTTTTCTTTACCTCAGGCTTGGTTGTAGGCTTCTTTGTTGGCTTTGCCGTAGGTTTCTTAGTCGGCTTGGCCGTAGGTTTCTTAGTCGGCTTGGCCGTAGGCTTCTTTGTGGGTTTTGCGGTAGGCTTTGGTGTTGCTGTAGGCGTTGCCGTAGTAGTTGTTGTTGCTTCGGTCTCAGTCTCTGTCGGACGGGTTGCTTCCCTGTATACCGTTACGACTTTCTGTACTGTCGTTTCAGTTATGGCAGGACGGGTTGTTGCCGATGTTGACAATACAACGGGGTCTACAGAAGCCGGCTTCTCACGCTTATGTGCCGCACATCCTGCTGCAATAGAAGTTGCGAAGATCGCGCCCGAAATCATAAGTACCAAAAATCTCTTGTTCATATCATTACTTCCTTCCTTTGTTCGGTTAATTTGTTCAACGGCATGATTTAACCACCGTTCACGAAGCATAACAATGAACAATGTCGGGCGCAGATGTAGCATAAACTACAGTTTTTAACTCAAGTGTTGTCTAAGGATGAAAATATCTTTGTCCGGGTCTGGCAAATAACAATGATTATTGATATCTCATATTATATCCTGTATAAATTAATTTAAAGGAGGAGAGGAAATGAAGAGATTTTCAAAACTGGTATCTTTAATATTGGTCTGCGCTTTTGCCGCTTCTTTGTGCTCTTGCGCAAATACCAATAAGCAGCCTGAAACTACTGCTGCTTCTGAAACTACTGCCGAAACGACAGAAACAACAGAAACGACTCCTGCAGAAACCACAGAAGCAACTCCGACGCCTACGCCGGAACCCACTCCCGTACCGGAGCCTACAGTCACTCCGACTCCTACGCCTGTACCGGTTCCCAAGACTTTCTCCAAAGTTTTTTCAATGATGGCTTCCACGCAGGGTAAAACTCTGGAACAAGCCGTAAAGATTGCTGAGAACTTCATCGGTGAATCACTTGGAGAGCCCCAGATCTATAAGAACAATCACAATTACACGGTTGATGTCACAATCGAAGGCGTTCACTTCAACAACTTCACCATCATGATCGGCAACGGAAAATACAAAGAAAAGGTTGTCTTCATCAGTTTCGGCAACTCAACAGATGACAAATCCAAGCTTCAGAGTTATTACTCAAAGTACTCAAAGCTCCTGAAGAAAAAGTACAAGAAGCCTGTCAGCACAAGCAAGAACAAGTACACGAAGATGTCCATATACAAGATCAGCAAAAAGTATGAGACAAATTGCGGATGGTATTACGACGGCAAGTCCAGAAGTTTCTGGATCAACTACTACTTGAAAGCAGCAAACAAATAAACAACAGACCCGGAGCTGATCCTCCGGGTTTTTTTATCAGATAGAAAACAAAGTTAAGCAATCTATCTGATATTAATATTCAAATTACAGTCTTATAATGTGCTTTATTTATTTCAGGAAGGTATCTATGTCGGCGAAAAGAACAGACACGGACATGACAAAGGGCAACCCGATGTCGATCATATTCAGGTTCACGATGACGCTGCTTCTTGGCAACATTGCCCAGCAACTCTATAACATCGTGGACACCATCATCGTCGGTCATAATGTTAACCCGCAGGCGCTCGGTGCCGTAGGCGCGACCGGAACGATCATGTTTTTGATGATCGGAACATCCAATGGTCTGGTAACAGGCTTTACCATAGTGACCAGCCAGAAATACGGTGCCATGGATAACAAAGGATTAAAGGCTTCCGTCACTAACGGCTTCTATCTTTCCCTGATCACGGCAGCTGTCATAACAATTGCAGGAATGATATTCATGCGTCCTCTGCTTAAGCTCATGAATACACCTGCGGATATCTTCGATTACGCATATGACTATATTTCCACCATATGTGCAGGCATCGTCTGCATGATCATGTACAACTACTGCGCTTCACTGATGAGGGCTATCGGCAACAGCAAGATGCCGCTCCTCTTCCTTCTATTCTCAGCGGCACTGAACATCTGTCTGGACCTTTTGTTCATCATTAAGTTTCAGATGGCAACATTCGGTGCTGCATTTGCGACCGTCATCTCACAAGGGATCGCCATGATCCTCTGCATAATCTACATATATGCGAAAATGCCGACTTTGAGACCTTCAAAGTCTGACTGGAAGATAAGTTTCGCCTCGATAAAACAGCAGCTCCGTTATGGTATTCCCATGGCCGTCCAGTACAGCATCACTGCATCCGGAACAGTTATCATGCAGAGCGCATTCAACACATTCGATTCTGTGGCAGTCACCGCGATCACCGCTGCAAGCAAGTTCCAGGGAATAATCACACAGGGTATGTTCACCGTAGGTCAGACAATGGCTGCATATGCGGGCCAGAACTATGGCGCACGCAACATGGGCAGGATCAGACAGGGGGTCAAAGCCGCTTTGAAGATCTATGTCGTTTACTCTGTTGCTGCTGCGCTCCTCGCTGTCCTCCTTGTTCCACATGTTCTATGGATATTCTTTGATTCGGAAGTAGATGTTTCCATCTACATTCCGTGGGCCAGGACTTATATCATCGAGTGCGCCGTATGCTATTTCTTCCTCGCAATGATCTTTATCTACAGACACACTATCCAGTCGATCGGGTATGCCGGCATAGCAATGGTCCTCGGGTTTGTCGAGCTTGCGGCAAGGATCATCACATCCTTTTATGCAATATATGCCCATAACTACTATATAGCCGTTGCTTCAGACCCGCTGGCATGGATCGCGGCAGGTCTGTGCGGCATGTTTATCGCACTTTCGATTTTCAAAAAGATCGAAAAGAGATGGAATTTGGCCGAACCCGAAAAATGTAAGAAGCCCTTTTTTGATTAGTTTTTAAGACTATTTACAGGCTCTCAAAGGCAAATTCACAATACTTTTTGTCGTATATACTTGACATTTTGTAAAAGTTGAATTACTATATGCTCATCTAAGGGGGATACGGCCATGAAAAAGAAAGCAGCGATCATTACCCTAATCATAGCAGGCTCCATTCTCTGGGTGCTCACGGCACTGGCAGTATGTTTCAGGGGCACACAGTTGCTTGCGTTTACGGATGTCGTAAAAGAAGCCGGAAGCGGCGTCACATATGTCAAAGACAGCAGGAAGCCCGTAAATTTCTTCCCTGTAGGCAATGAGTGCGAGTTTGAGATAACAGTTGACGGTCCGGATGAAATAGTTCCCACGATAAGCATCTCACTTGAATCTTCCAAAGCGGAACCGATCTTCACAAAGAACGCTAAAAACGGGACTTTCAAGACCGGGAAGCTCAAAGTCGACAACAAAGAAATATATATTAATTTCAATTATGAACCCCTACCCGAATTGGACGAGAATAAAGAATACGCCGTCAGATATACGATCGAGCTTACTTCAGGCAATTATGCTCTCTATAACAGCATAGCGCTCACCCTTGCTGCAGTCTGCATTCTGCCTTTGGCGCTCAGCGTTGCCTATCTGATCAGCTTAAACGAGAACAACAAAAAAGCTTTCGATGAGCGTCAGATGAAGATGCGCGGCAAAGCAGCGATGACAACGATGATAGTCGTCATCGCCACTGCTCTCGGTCTGGGATGGTTCAGTCTGATCTATAACGATTTCCCGCTGTCAGCATACGAATGCCTGATGATCATCGCATTTATCGGAATCGCAACGTTTGCCATAACCGCAGACAGATATGATGCATACATGGGCTTAAGCAATAAGCGCAATGTGTTTGCAGTTATGTTCAGCATTATTGGTATAATCGATCTGTTAATGTTCTTTTCCACGCTCAGGCTGATCAGAAACGGTGCCGAAGTCAATAACAGGATCGACTCACTTGTACAGGGAATCTGCTGTCTCTCAATAGGCGTTGAAGTTTTCATAAAGAACATCCAGAACAAAAAGGAGGCGCTGGAGGATGAAGAATCTTAAACTAAAATCCGCCAGAGCCGCGCTGGACTTGTCCCAACAGGACTTAGCCGACAAGGTCGGAGTATCGCGTCAGACGATCAATGCGATCGAAAAAGGCGATTATAACCCTACGATCAATCTCTGCATCACAATTTGCAGAGTTCTTGGTAAGACATTGGATGAGCTGTTCTGGGAAGAGGAAAGATCCTGATCTGCAGATCAATCCGCAAAACCTTTTAGAAATGCTGAGATCTTCTCATAATCCCCGTCGAAGACAAAGCCGTTAAGGCCGGCTTTCTTGGCACCTTCTACGTTCTCTTCCCTGTCGTCTATAAACAGGCATTCGTCAGCCCTAAGGCTGTATTTTTCAAGAAACGTCTTATAGATCTCCGGGTCGGGCTTGAGCATCAGATAATCAGATGAAACAAAGACTCCGTCAAAGAAATCCAGCGGCAGCAGATTCGGGAAATACTTATAGAACAGATCACTAGCATTTGAAAGAACGTATATGCCGTATCCCTGATCTTTTACCGCCTCGCAGAATTCCCTTGCGCCCGGAAGAGGCTTCATGCAGAGATCCCATTTATAAGCACAGTTCTTTAAAGCCTCATGGTACTTTTCGGGAACACGCACCTTAACGAGATCAAATCTGTCGCTGTCCTTAATGTCTCCCCTGTCGCCCATCATCCATTCGGGCCCTTCAAAGAGCTCTTTCCGGATCACTTCTTTTTCCTCATCAGAGGAGCAGAACATGTCTAAGATAACACCTGGGTTGAAGTCCAAAAGGACATTTCCCATGTCGAGCACTATGTTCTTGATCACTTTCTCACCTGTTTAAGCATCAGTACCTTTCGGTCCGACATATTCTAAACAAAGCATGGTAAGGTCGTCAAACTGAGGTGCTTCCTTAACGAAATCCTTTACGGAAGAATCAATGCGCTCGATGATAGCCTTCGGAGTCTCGTTCTCCGCACCTCTTAATGCATAGAGAAGTCTTTCTGTTCCGAAGAGCTCCTCGGCTGCATCTGTTGCCTCGGGAACGCCGTCCGTATAGATAAAGAGCTTGGGCCCGGGATCCATCAGAAGCTCATATTCCTTATAGACTGCACCTTCCATACCGCCTATGACCAGACCGTGCTTATCCTTGATCATCTCAAAGCTGCCGCCGGATTTTTTAAGAAACGGATATTCATGACCTGCATTAGCGGCCTTCAGGACACCTGTGCTCAGATCAAGACAGCCGTACCATACGGTGACGAACATGTCCTCATGGTTGTTGGTGCAAAGCTGGTTATTTACGAACTTCAATACTTCAGCCGGGTCGTTGCCCATCATGGCGATATTCTGGATAAGGATCTTGGATACCATCATGAAGAGAGCTGCAGGAATCCCTTTTCCGGATACATCTGCCATTACGATTCCGAGATGGTTCTCATCGATAAGGAAGAAATCGTAAAAGTCGCCGCCTACCTCTTTGGCAGGGTTCATCGAAGCGTATATATTGAAATCATCGCGCTCAGGGAACGCAGGAAAGATGTTGGGAAGGGTCTCTGCCTGTATCCTCGTAGCCATCGTCAGTTCGTTGTCGATACGGTCTTTCTCGAGCTGCTGTTTCTGATATCTCTCGATCTGAATGCGGATGATAACGTAATACAGATAAGCTGCGGAAATGACAGTTGCAAGGATGATGAACTGAAGTTCTTCGATAAAAGCCTGGATCCCGATCGCAACAAGAGGCAGCAACAGATAGAGCCAAAGTGCTGATGCAAGCCTCTTGTCTATCTTGGATTTGTATCTTATCAGAAGATAGATACTCTGACCG
Source organism: Saccharofermentans sp. (assembly GCA_024682215.1). GTDB lineage: Bacteria > Bacillota > Clostridia > Saccharofermentanales > Saccharofermentanaceae > Saccharofermentans. Next base: position 41,854 of record JAIKZM010000162.1, read on the forward strand.
AGCATCAGTATGTGTATGGTGTTGGAAAGCACATAACCGGGATTCCGGTGATAGATGTTCATCTCATCGAAATAGTAATAGAACTTTGAAAAAATGTTCGCGATAAGACCTATCACGTGGCCGGCCAGAAGGAAAAGGAAGATATAGTTGATGACCTTGGCTCTCTTTCCGGGATTTGCCAGGAAAAGTATCAGGAGCGCAAGCAGATAGATCATGAAACCTGATACGGTAAACTCCACAAAAGTGGCAGTTTGGATCAAGCCCGAGACCACTTTGCCCGGATGAGCGCTGACCAGCATCCTGCCGCGATAAATACGATATTGATGATGTCAAACAAGTTGAGATTAAATACCATATCAGATCACCTGCCCTTTTGAAGATAAGTTAACAGTAACAAATCTTTTCAAGAAGATATTTAATAAATCTTAACTGTTTTTTGAATTCTGTATCAATGATCCTCTTCGTATGGCTCATCAGCGGGCTGGGTTCCCCAGATATACTGCTCAAGCTCGGATACGCCGACCTCGTCGATGAGAGCCTTGGAAAACTGGGTCTCATAGAGTTCACGGTATATACCCTCTTTGTTAAGGAGCTCCTTGTGACTGCCGCGTTCTGCGATCATTCCGTCTTTTACGACCAGGATCTCATCAGCGGCAAGGATCGTCGAAAGCCTGTGTGCGATAAGTATGCTCGTCTTGCTCTTTATGATCGGATCGATGGCATCCTGGATCTTCTTTTCGGAGATGGAGTCCAGAGCTGATGTTGCCTCATCGAAGATAAAGATCGTGGGGTCTTTGAGGATTATCCTGGCTATTGAGATGCGCTGTTTCTCACCGCCGGAAAGCTTAAGTCCGCGGTTTCCGACCTCAGTATCAAGTCCCTTCTCCTGCTTTTCGATGAAGTCCCAGATGTTGGCTTTCTTAAGAGCATCTGTCATTTCTTCTTCAGTCGCATCAGGTTTTGCATACAGAAGATTGTCCCTGACAGTTCCGTTAAACAGATATGTTTCCTGGGAAACAACACCGACCTGGTCTCTTAAGAACTTCAGATCGAGCTTTCTTACGTCAATGCCGTCAAAGGTCACGGTTCCGCTGTCGGCATCGTAAAGCCGCGGAATTAGATTAACTATCGTACTCTTTCCCGAACCGGAAGGACCGACAATGGCGATGCTGCTGCCCGCTTTGAGCGAGAAATTGATATCCCTGAGGATCTGCTTTGACTTGTCGTATGAGAATCCGACATGCTCGAAAACAACGTTTCCCGTCACCTTGCCAGGAGTTATTGCATCAGGCGCGTTCTTTATCTCCACTGGAATGTCGAAATAATCGAAGATCCTCGTAAACAGCGCCATCGATCTGATCCAGTCAACCTGAATGTTGAGCAGGCTGTTCACAGGCATATACATCCTGCCGAGGAGCGCCACGAGCACAGATATGTCACCTATCGTAATAGTTGAATCATACTTCATCATGAGAATGCCGCCCGCAAGATACAGAAGCATCGGTCCGATGCTCGTGAACGTCGTAAGGACGACCCTGAACCAGCGTCCTGCCATGCTCTCTTTTATGTTCAGGCCGATCATCTTCCGGTTGGCCTGCTCATATCTGTCATATTCATACTTTTCCTTGCCGAAAAGCTTTACCAGAAGCTGTCCGCTTACGGAAAGAGTCTCGTTTAAGATCCCGTTGACTTCATCATTTACCTGCTGCGATTCGTTTGTCAGAGACCACCTTCTCTTGCCCGCGCTTCTCGTCGGTATAGTAAACAAAGGAACTATCACGATGCCTACCAGCGCTAGGATCCAGTTTTTCTGGAACATCGCGATCATGGCTATGATCAGCGTGATGGAGTTGGAAAGGATGCTGCTGAAAGTGCTTGTGATCACGGACTTTACGCCGTCTATGTCGCTCGTCATCCTGGTAATGATATCGCCCTGGTTGTTGGTCGTAAAAAACCTCTGGGACATGCTCTGCAGATGCGAATACATCTGGTTGCGCATGTCATACGTTATGTGCTGTGCGATCCAGGTGTTGATGTATGTTTCGGCAACGCCGATAAGGCTTGCAAGAAGAGTAACGATAAGTGACAGAACAATATAATAGATGAGTGCTTTAAAGTCTCTCTTCATGAGACCGTCATCAAGGATCTTGCCTGTGATCATTGACGGCATGAGCGAGAAAAATGAAGATACGATGATGCAGACAAGAACAAGAACAAGCTGCTTTGTATAAGGTTTCAGATATGAGAATACACGCTTCAGGAGCGCCTTAGTTACTTTAGGCTGATTTGCCTTTTCCTCTTCCGTAAGGAACTTGCCGCCCATAGGGCCGCCCATACCTCTTGCTCCGGGTGGCATATTTCTCCCTGCCCTTCTTTGTTTTTTTACGCTACTTTTACCATATTTAGGTCAGTTTTCAAAATAGTTACATCATGTGAACGAAGTCTTAAAACAGCAACCGTATAATGAACTCGTAGCGAGAGATAAAATGAATAACAAAAAAGAACTATTTGAATCAGCAAATCCCGTAAAAGCACTGGCCGTAATGTCCATCCCGACTGTCGCGAGCCAGCTTATACTGCTGATCTATAACATCTCGGACACCTGGTTCATCGGAAGGACCAATGATCCCGCCATGATCGGCGCATCCAATCTCGGTCTGACCGTGTACCTGATCATAGTCTCGCTTGCAAATGTTTTCGGTGTCGGCGGCGGAAGCCTCATGGTACGCCTCATAGGCGAGAAGAAGGAAGCAGATGCCCGAAAGACCGCATCTTACAGCATAATCGCATCCGGTATCGCTGCTGCCGTATTTTCGCTTCTCACACTGATATTCCTTACTCCCCTGCTTACTCTCCTCGGAGCTGACTCGTCAACGATGGCTTACGGAAAACAATATCTCTTTACCACAGTGGTACTGGGCGGCATTCCAAATATCTTATCCATCAGCATGCCGCATCTCTTAAGGAATGCAGGATACTCCAGGGAATCAGGATTCGGCGTAGGATTGGGAAGCATGCTGAATGTGGCCTTGGATCCGCTTTTCATGTTCGTTCTGCTTCCAAAGGGCAACGAGGTCCTCGGCGCAGGAATAGCGACCATGCTCTCCAACTACTGCTCTCTTCTCTATTTCATTCTTGTATTCCGTAAGGTCAGGAATGAAAGTGTTCTCAAGATCAGTTTCAAACGAGAAAAGCTCGAAAAGGAACACCTAAAGTCACTATATTCAGTCGGCATACCTGCAGCCGTCAGCGTCTTTCTATTTGACCTTGTTACGATAGTCATCAACAGGCTCGTTACAGGTTACGGTGATCATACAAAGCCTCTTGCCGCCATTGGCATAGTCCTTAAACTTGAAAGGATCCCGATCAACGTCGGACTCGGCATATGCCTCGGAATGTTGCCTCTTATCGCTTACAATTTCGGTTCCGGAAACCATGCGAGAATGAACCATTTCTCTACACTCGCGAGATGGATCATTATAGGATTTTCAACTGTATGCACCATAGTTTTCTTCATTTTTGCAAAGGATCTGGTCGGAGCATTCATAGTAGACGGAGAGACTGTCAGACTCGGGGTCATGTTCCTTCAGGCAAGGTGCTTTGCGCTGCCATTCATGATGATCGGATATCACATCGTAAACTACATGAACGCGGTCAACCAAGGAAGGATATCATTTATTCTGGCACTGCTCAGGCACGTGATCATACTCATTCCGGTGATGCTGATAATGAATGCAGTCTGGGGACTTTCAGGACTCATATGTTCTCAGCTCACAGCCGACATCATTCATTCCGCTGCCGCATCTGTCATATATCTGAAAATCAGAAAAAGCATAAACAGAAAATGATATAATTGACCCTATCATCAACAAGGATAGGAAGCATGATCGAGATAACATTCCTGCAGATGATCATCCTGATAACAACTGCATGGATCTTTGTGCGGCTTGTTTGTGCTGCAGCGGGCAAAACGTTTTCCGTAAAGCGTGAAATGTTCCTTCTGCTTGTATATATATGCATCGTAGTGATCGCGCGATTCGTATATTTTGAGCTGAACCCCGTATTCGGTTATCCTTTGCCTTTAAGGATCGTCTTCAACAAAAACTACACTGACTTTATTCATCTTAAGCCTTTCGATTTCCTTTCTGACATTTACGAAGGAGATAAGCTGAACATCATTGGAAACATCGCGATGTTCATTCCCGTAGGCATAGTCTGGCCTGTTTGTTTCAAAAAACTCGACAGATTCTGGAAGACGGCTCTTGCCTGCATCTGCTTTTCGCTACTCATAGAACTCTCGCAGTTGTTATGCGACGGAAGACACACGGATATAGATGACCTTATTCTCAACTCGGCCGGAGCGCTGACAGGTGCATCTGTTGTTTTCATTATCCGCAAGATCAGGAACAGACGGAAAAAGGAGAACTGATCCATGGGAAATGTTTCTTTATACTGGCTTGGTCAGATGGGACTTCTGATAGACACCGGGAACACCAGGATATGCGTTGACTATTTTGCAAGCACGATCGGCGGACGGCAGACTCCTCCGCCGTTTCCCGCAGATACATTGACAGGCATCGATATATTTGCTGGAACTCACGACCACATCGACCACATCGATCATGATGCATGGAAGATATGGGCAAAGACAAATCATGATGCCAGGTTTGTCTTTCCGAAAGCACATACGGCCTCCGTTCTTGAAGACGGCGTATCCGAGGAAAATGCCATAGGATTAAACGACGGCGGATCATACAGTTTCAGGGACGTAACCATACATGCCATAGCGGCATCACACGAATTTCTTGACCGTGACGGTAAGACAGGTCTTTATCCTTATCTTCAGTACATCATCGAAGCAAACGGAGTCAGGATCCATCACGCAGGAGATACGGTACGCTATGAAGGCATGCTTCCGAAGATCAGATCATTCGGCGACATCGACGTTCAGCTTCTTCCCATAAACGGACGCGACGCAAAAAGATACCGCATTGGTTTTATAGGAAATATGACCTATCAGGAAGCCGCGGATCTCGCAGGTGAAACAAAACCCGGACTGGTCATTCCGGGTCACTGGGACATGTTTGAGATCAACGGCTTTGACCCGTCGCTTTTCGCTGATTATCTCGATGCAAAATACAACGGAAAGATAAAATGCGTGATCCCGAAAGTAATGGAAAAGATAGTTATCCAAACTCCCTGACGGAGGTAAGAAATGAAGATAGTCGTATTAACAAAAGGTCTGAAACCCAAGCACAGGGAACTGATAGAAAAGACTTCGGAAAAGGCCGGAGCCGAGGTCTGTTTTGCCGAATCCGAAAACGCGTTTCCTTCGGGGTTTGAAGATCCCGACATAATCTACGGATTCGGAATCGAGACCGCGCGCACCAGTAAGAACCTGAAATGGCTCTGCGTTCCCTCTGCAGGTGTCGACTATCTTATGAAGCCGGGCTCGTTCGCAAACGAAGACTGCATCCTCACAAATTCTGCAGGCGCATACGGTGTTTCTATCGCCGAACACATCATCGCGGTAACGCTCATGATGATGAGATGTCTGACCGAGTTTCACTCTGAAACACTTCAGAAGACATGGGGACAGCCAAGAGCGCAGAAGTCTCTCAAAGACTGCAGGATCACCGTTCTCGGAACCGGTGATATAGGCAGTTGTTTCGCAAAGCGCGCAGCAGCTTTTGAGCCTGAAAGCATCACCGGCATCAACAGGAGTGGAACATGCAGTGAGCCTGCGTTTGACAAAGTGGTCAAAATCGGAGAGCTTGAGAATATCCTCCCCCATACGGATCTTCTGGTAATGAGTCTCCCCTCAACTTCAGAGACTGAGAACATTCTCTCACGCAGAAGGATCGGACTGCTGCCCGAAGGGGCTTACATAGTCAATGTCGGCAGAGGTACCGCGATCGATGAAGATGCGCTTGCCGATGCTCTGGACAGCGGAAGGATCGCAGGCGCAGCGCTAGATGTTTTCAGGACTGAGCCGCTCCATTTTGACAGCAGACTCTGGAACACGAAAAATCTTCTGATAACACCTCATGTGGCAGGAAATCTCACACTTGATCATACGACGGACAGAAATGTCGAGATGTTCTGCGAGGATCTTTTGAACTACGCCGGCGGACTTAAGATGAAACATGTCGTAGACAGGAAAAGAGGTTATTGATAATGGCAAATGTAATGGTAACCGGAACCGGAAGGAATTACGCGTTAGGTTATAACCTGGCACTCAGATATCTCGAAGCAGGTGATACGGTAATCGCAACCATAAGAAAACCGTCACCCGACATCGACGGACTCAAGGACAGATTCGGTGACAAGCTCATTGTTATCACAATGGATCTGCTCGACTCGAGATCGGTAAATCTGGCAGCTGAAACAGCAGCCAGAAAAGTAAGTCATATCGATACCTTGATCAACAACGCTGTCGGAGTATCACGTGATTGCGACAAAGGATTCTTTGATGCCGACCTGGATCTGATCCCACGAACGATCGACATAATCGCAGTTGGTACGATGCGTGTCATCAAAGCCTTCTATCCCCTGCTGATAAAAGCTCCCGGAACCGCGCTCATCATGAACATCTCATCAGAAGCGGGCAGCATAGAAAAGTGCTACAGGACAAACATGATCGATTACGGCATGGGCAAAGCCGCACTCAACATGGCAACGATGAATCTCTACAACACATTTAAGGATGAGCGCAAAGTCAACATTTTCGCAGTCCATCCGGGCTGGATCAGAACAGACGGAAATCCTGGCAATCCTGCACCGCTCTCATCTTACGAAGCAGCAGGAATACTAAAGGATCTGTTTGCCTCCAAACGCGAGGATTTCACAGGACACAGATTCATAACCAATGAAGGGAACGACTATCCGTTCTGAACAGTTTTAAGTTTCAAAAGAACATCTCATCTTCAGGAGGAAACATGAACCACAAAGAAAGAATGTTAGCAAACCTTCCTTATAAAGCTTGGCTCGACGGTCTCAGCGAAGAACGACTCGAAAACAAAAAGAAGATCTTCAGATATAACAATCTCGAGCCCGGCAATCCAGAGGAAAAAGACAGGCTCATCAAAGATATCCTCGGAAAGACGGGCGAGTACATCAACATAGAGCCTCCTTTCTATTGCGACTACGGTTACAACATTGAGATCGGTGAAAACTTTTTCGCAAACTACAACTTCACTGTCCTCGATGTCGGGAAAGTAAGGATCGGCAAAAACGTTCAGATCGCTCCGAATGTATCCATCTACACGGCAGGTCACCCTGTCCATCCGGAGTCCCGCGATTCCGGTTATGAATACGGAATAGACATCACCATAGGTGACAGCGTCTGGATCGGCGGCAACACCTCCATCATGCCCGGAGTGACCGTTGGGAACAACGTCGTGATCGGAGCAGGAAGCGTAGTAACCAAAGACCTTCCCGATAATGTCATTGCGGCGGGCAACCCCTGCAGGATCATAAGAAAGATCACCGAGGAAGACCGTGATTACTATTACAAAGACAGGAAATTCGATGTCGATGACTATAAATAATCTCCGTAAATGACTATAATATTGTTTGCGAAAATTTCTTTTCAGGAAATAAACGGAGAACAGATATGCTCAAGAAGAGTTTTAACGGCAATTCCGTCATATATAAGATACTGACTGCTTCAGTTCTGGCTTTAGCCCTCATGTTTCCTCTTTGCGCCTGCTCGGAAAATCCCGTTCCTACGCAGGATACGCGCACCAGCGAACAGAAGGAATCCGATGCCATTAAAAAGAACAACCAGAAGATACGCGACAAGATAAAACAGCTTCTTGGTTTCGATCTCAGCGATGAGTTTATCGAAGAATCAGAAATGATGCTTGATGCTACCGGATCCGGTTCACGCGGCAACATCTGCATCCTTGTAAGACAGGGCAAAGAAGAATCGCTCTTATCCGTTCTCGAGAAACATTTCGGCGTTGAAAAAAACATCAGCCCGAATCAACTCCCTGATAATAACAAAAACCAGTATGCAGAAGAATTAAAAACAATGTATCCGATAAAAAACTGGGAAGCATCAGGAGTCAGCATTTATCTGGCCAGAAAAGGAACCTACTCTTACCTTTACATCTTCGCATAAAAAAGACCCGGTCCACGAAATGAACCGGGTCTTCTTTTGAAACTCAAATCTGTTACAGCTGCGGTGTCTGATTGTGCTGCAGTCTCTCCGACTTGTTAACGTGAATGAAGACATTGTGCAGCAGGTTGACGGAAGTCAGGATGACTTCACCCTGATTCAGCTTTCTGACGTGCTTTATCGAGTAATCGTCAAGGTGGCTCTCTACAGCCTTGATCTCATCATTGAGCATGAGTCTGTGGATGAGAAGCGTACCTATCTGACCGAACAGGATCGGTGAAACGTCCTTCGGGTTCTGAGTTGTCAGATAAAGGAATATACCTTTCTTACGTCCTTCTCTTGCAACCAGTGTAAGACCGCCGTGGAACTCTCTTTCGGAATACTGGGACTTTGCGTATCTGTGAACCTCATCGATGAAGAAGATGAACGGATAGATGTTATCCTGCTGGATAACGAAGTTGCATACGAGATCGATGACCATGCCGCCGATACCTTCCGCAGCACCGAGAGACGATGTATCGATATAGAGGCTGACTTCAGGTGTATGGATGAACTCATCGATAACATCGAGGAGGTTATACATCGAAGGATCATTCGAGAAGAATGAAAGGAGCCTTGTGTTCGTCATCTGATACTGGATCTTCTGGATCAGAGGATTGTTGGCATTTGCCTTGAGCATGTCGTAGCAATACTTGAAGTTGTAGTTATCATCTCTTGCAGGCTCTGAAACTGCCTCAGCCTGGATCTGCTCGGGAAGGAGCGAGATATCAAACTCGCAGTCAGCTGCGCCGACAGAAGCCAAGGCTTCCTGAACCTCTTCGATATCCTCACCGACCTTGTAGAAGCACTTGTCCTGACCGGTCTTATGCATGTAACGGAGTGATGTGATGGCTTCTGCAAGAACAGCGCCCTGGCTGTTGCTCGTCGTCTCGAAGAGCTTCTCCCATTCCTGCATCGTTACCTTACCGGGAGAGATAGTGGTATCCACACCAAGTGTCAACTTAGTGATCTCATCGTTAGAAAAGGCATCCCTGTACTCGCCTGTCGGGTCAATGATCAAAGCCTTTCGCTTAGTTGAGACCATCTTGTCGAGGATCGAGAGAGCCGTTGTGGACTTACCGCTGTTGGTAGCTCCGATGCACATAAGATGTCTGTTGAACAGTGTGCTCGGCTTAAGCGATACGGGAGCCGCAGACCTGTTAAGGTATGTTGCGAACGGAGGAAGTCTTTCCTCTACGTCCTGTGAGAATTCAAGTGAATGCAGGAATAACTGATAAGCCTCATCAGGTGCGAGATAAACCCTGTCGGTGATACCGAGCTGATGGAAACCTGCGAGATCGAACTTGGATCCGTCAGGTCTCATGATTGCAATGGTATCAATGTTGATCTCCTGATAATCGGAATTCTTCTCGTCTGCAGTAGAGGACATCTCGAAGATGCTCTTTCTGGATGCCTTATTCTCGAAAACCTCACCGAGGAAAAGACCCAGTGTCGATTTTATGATTACGAAATAGTTGATCGTATTGGGGAGAAAAGAAGTAGTGAATCTTTCTCTGTTTGACATAAGCTGAACATTGTCAACCTGTGCGACGCAGCAGCTCCTGTAAACCTGTGTGACTTTACCAATGTAGAAATCTTCTACGTTACGACCGTTGTAAAGTTCTTCAATTGTCATATGTTTCTCCTGAATAAATATGAAAGATACCAAAGAGCAGCGGCCCACATCGCCCCAGACTCTTAACCTCTGAAAACGAGTATAGCACATTTTAATTCCCTTATGATTAACGGTTTGGTGAACTACATATAAACAGACTCAAAACAATCTGTAAGTAATCAGTCACCGAAAAAGAAGAAATGCGAGATACCCAGCCATTCGCGCACCCAGTACGCCGGCAGGAGATTTATGTCAGTGAAAGACGGAGCTGAAGTAACTTCACCTGCTCCCTCTTTTTTCGCCATAAGTGATGCCCTGTAAACATGGAACTCGGATGTTGCTATCGTGATGTCCCTCGAAAGTCCCATCGAATCAGTGATGCTGAAAGCGTTCTTTATGTTTTCGTATGTCGATGTCGACTTGTCCTCAACTATGATACGGTCTTCAGAAATGCCTCTTCTCATGAGGTATCTCTTCATTCCTTCGCCTTCCGAGATCACTTCGTCATCGCCCCGCCCGCCGGTAACGACGACCGGAACGTCAGGATATTTGACCAGGAGATCGTATGCCTTATCAAGCCTTTTCTTGAGCATAGGAGAAGGTTCCTCTCCCCAAAGCTGGCAGCCCAGAACAACAACCATATTGGGCTTTTCGGGACGGGCAAAACATGCCCTGGCCATGTTGACTGAAAGGAATCCGGCAAAACAGAATCCGAGGATCAGAAAGACAAATACACAGGTGATAACAAACCTGCCTGCCCTGCTCTCTCTGAAGCCTTTCATCTTGTTCCAGAAAACGGTCATAAGGAGCAGCAGCGACATCACCGTAAGACCTGCTATATTGCCTGAATTAAATACAGGGAACGTGCAAAGGAATGCGAGCACCCCGATGATCTCAACAACTATCAGCAGAATTCTTAATACTTTGAGTTTACCTGTATCCTTCAAAATAAGATCCCCCTGTTTACTGAATGATTTTATCATTCATGATCACCTTCTTTGCGGCAAAACTGCGCGCCGGGGCATTTTCTAAACCATTGTCTCTAAATTGTAATTATTTAAAGAGCAGGAAAATTTAACATTTTGTTTTCTTTATGAGTTAGCCGATGTAACATATCTAATGTAACCTACTTACAGGTGCACTATTATGAGGAAAAAGATTGCAATATTTGTCAACGGATACGGACTGGAAGCCCTGAACTCTACGCTCAAGGGTATAAAGAAGTCTGAAACTTTTTCCGATTATGATTTTTTCATTTTCACAAGTTACGCATCTTACGATGCACCCGATAACTATAACCAGGGTGAGCTCAACATTTACGGGCTTCCCAAGTTCAAGGATTATGACGGCATCCTCGTTTTTACGAACGCTCTTAACAGCGTCGAGACCGGTATCTCTCTCGTAAGGCAGGCGGTTCTTGCAGGCGTGCCGGTAATCAGTATCGGCATCGACGTTGAAGGCTGCGTCTGCATCGACATCGACAACTTCACTGGAATGAGAGAGATCGTCGAGCACCTTATCCAGGCTCATGACGTCAAAAGAGCTGCATTCATCGCCGGATACAAAGACCACCCTGAAAGCATCTGCCGACTTGAAACCGTTAAGAAGGTCTTTGAAGAACATGGTCTCAGGCTTGCTGACAGCGATATCTATTACGGAAACTGGGGCAATGTACAGACCACAGAAGCTACCAAAAAGATCGTTTCCGATCCCACAGGCCTTCCTGACGCGATAATCTGTGCAAATGACATCATGGCTCTAGCCTGCTCTACAGAGCTTACGCATCTCGGATACAATCTTCCCGAGGACGTAATCGTAACAGGCTACGACTGCATTTCGAGCGGTCAGACATTCTACCCTGTGCTTACGACCGTTACTTCCGATTACGAGAGCATCGGATATAAATGCATCAAGGTTTTCGATTCGATCTTCTCCGGAATGGAAGTTCCTCACAAGATACTGATGAAGTCCAAGATCGTCATCGGCGAAAGCTGCAGATGCCATAACGGTGCGGGATTCGATATCACACGGCGTGAATACGGCCGCAAGACTTATTCAGAGACCCTCGACCGTTCAAACCTCGAGGCAAGCGAAAGAATGCTCACGAACATAATCACCGATTCTCCGGACTACGAAAGCCTCCGCGCGAACCTGATGGATTATTACGCCAACGATCACGAGCTTGTAGGAGACAACTTCTACATAGTCATGCATAACCTTTACATCAACAATGTAATGGCAAGCGACGAGGATGTTCACGAGAACGGCATCAACAACACCGCTACACCGGTAATCTCGATCAAGGACGGAAAGATCACAGAAAAAGTCTCTGCCGACAGGAGCATGATAGTTCCCGGTTATGATCCCGAATCCGAGATAAACCACATCTATTACATCATGCCTCTTCATACGGGCAGATGGAATTACGGATACATGGTTACGCACGACGGAACGCTCATTATGCGCGAGCACCTTGATCTCAACGCATTTCTCGAGAAGTTCATGCTCGCATTGAGGATCCAGAGATCCAATATCAAGCTGCGCATCTATAATGACAGGCTCCGTGAGATCTCCGAGATCGATACAATGACCGGCCTATACAACAGATTCGGTTACGAGAACAAGGCGATCCCGATCTACGAAGACAGCGTCCGCGGCAACACGCTTCTCATGGTCATGTTCATCGACATCAACCTGATGAAGCAGATCAACGATGTTTTCGGTCATATGAACGGAGACGCCGCGATAAGGATCACCGCGAGCGCGATCAAGTCCAATCTCAAGAACGACTGGATCGGCGTCAGATTCGGCGGCGACGAGTTCCTCATAATCGGAAGCGTCAACTCGCACGAAGAAGCGGACGAACTTAAGAACGCGATAAACGGCGCGATAGACAGAGTCAACAAGGACGGCGTCTGGCCGTTCAGGCTCTCTATCAGTTCCGGCTACATCTTGAGCGATAAGGAAACCAAGAAATCGCTCAGCGATTACATCAAAGAAGCTGACAATCTTATGTATGAGACAAAGAAGAAGCTCCACGCGGAGCAGGGTGATCACAGATAGAAAGGACTGCTTATGGACTATTGGAATGGCCTTAAGATCGCAGAAGAATTTTTCAATGAATACGGCAAGCCGATGCTTGACGAAAAGTTTCCGGATTACAAAGACAAGATAGCTGCAGGTCTTGCAGGCCAGGGTTCAGAATGTTTCGGATACGATGATGCAGTCTCAAGAGATCACGATTACGCTCCGGGATTCTGCCTTTGGATCCCTGAATTCGTAAACAAGAAGATCGGTGACGATCTTCAGAAAGCATATGACAGTCTCCCCGTCAACGAATTCCTTGAAAAGCACAAGGAAGAGATCGGCATGGAGCCCGGCTCCAGCCTTATGACAGGTGCCAGAAAGCACCGTGTCGGCGTGCACAGCATCGAAGAATTCTACACTGAAAGAACAGGCATCGCGGGCTTCCCCGAAAAGACCGAAGACTGGATCGAGACACCCATGATGTATCTCGCAGAGGCCGTGAACGGCAAGGTCTTCACAGATCCTTTGGGTAAGTTCACCGCCATACGTGAAGCCTGGGCAGGCTTCTACCCTGACAGTCTCCTCAAGAAAAAAGTCGCAGCCAACTGCGGCATGGCCGGCAAGACCGGACAGTTCAACTACGAGCGTTCGATCAAACGTGGCGACATCCAGGCTGCACATGACTGTTGTGAGGAATTCATCCACAAAGCATCAGCTGCGATCTTCCTCCTCAACCGCACCTACATGCCTTACTACAAGTGGCGTTACAGGGCTATGGAAGACTTCACGGTCTGCACCGAAGCCGTCAAGCTCCTGGGCAAGCTTACGCAGCTCAACGAGTCAAAGCACGAAAAGAAGCTTGAACTGATCGAGAGCATCAGCATGGACATCATCAAGGAGCTTACTTCACGCACATGGTCATGGGGTTACAGCGATTATCTGCTCGATCACGCAAAGAACATCATGACGATCATACCTGACCGCGAGATAGCTTCCTGGAACGTTTTCGTCGGAGAAGACTGATCAGATACCCGCTTTATCCATATTCGTCTGATCGTCGTTAACAGCGGCGCCTTTCATCTTGCCCTGCCATACCAGTGACAATATCGAAAGCACGAACGGGATCGTTGATACCAGGACAGCCATGATAATGGCCATGCCGAACGCTCCGTTATAGACAGCTATTATGACCAGCAATACCGCGCCGGCCATAAGAAGCGTATGGAATACAAGTCTTACTATGTCGGCGGTCCTGATCGCCTTTACGGATCTGGCAGGCTCTTCGCTCCTGCTGGCGCGTCTTACCGATACGAATCCGAAAACAGCAGGTATGATCAGGTTCAGTGCAATTATCAGCATCACGATCCCGATTATGACCAGCACGACCGACACAAGGCCGGTTGCCACGATACCGCCGGCTTTGGCGATCTTTATCAGTGTGTCGACGGTCTTATCCTCATGCCCCGGGGTCTGAGCGATCTTACCGCTTATCTTGTTGCCGACCGTATTGCTCCATAAGAAGCATTTGACCCCAAGCCAGGTTGAAGCACCTGCGCTTATCGTGTCGATCAGCGACGAAATAAGATTGAATCTTCTGATTGTCTCAAGCCTCGTCATGGTCCTATCCTCCTATTCCCTTTTCCGCATCTATTATATAGTACCGGCGACACATAAGCACGGTTTTCGGGCTCTGTAACATTGTTACACGCTTCGTTACTAACTGTCACTTATAAAAAAATGGCGAAAAAACGGGCAAAAATTATAAGAATCGGCCGAATCTTATAAAAAACGCTCGAAAAATACAGACTTTTTTATAAGCGGCATTCACCGCCGCCGTTCATCTTCGGCATTTGCCTCCCGGAAAGACTATCCCGAAAAATTAGCCTTGACAAACCCAGGATCAAATAATATCTTTATCACAATAGAGAAACCGTAGATTCGGAAGTAAAGATGTTTCGTGCACTTACAGAGAGTCCCGAGAGCTGAGATGGGATGGTACGCAGTTCATCATAATGGTCCGATGAGGGCACAGTCAAAGGGAGCCGTATGGCAACTGAGTATTCTGTGACGGGTGGCACCGTTAAGAAGCCCGGGGTATGTTGGTACTCAAGTAAGTGCACAAGCAATTGTGAATCAAGGTGGCACCGCGGATTATCGTTTAATTCGTCCTTGGAGAAGAAGTGGTTCTTCTGCCGGGGACTTTTTTATTGCCCGGAAAAAGAACCTCCGAAACGGTAGTACAACAAGGAGGAACATAAGATGAATTTCTATCCGGGCAAGGACGAGATCAAAGACATACTCGCTACGAATCCTGAATACAAATGCGCTCCCGTAAGATGTGAGATCTTAGCTGACATCAGGACACCCATCGAAGTGCTTAAGATAATCAAAGGTCTTTCAAAGCACGCATATATTCTCGAGTCGGTCGAGAATCAGGAACGATGGGGACGCTACACCTTCTTAGGTTTCAATCCTACTCTTGATATCACTTATATGAACGGTACTCTCGAAATAACCGGTGAGAACCGCAGCGAAACCATCGAGACAGACGATCCCGGCAAATACATGAGAGACATTCTGGCCGAATATAAGTCTCCTGTTATCAAGGGCATGCCTTCTTTCACAGGCGGACTCGTAGGTTATTTCGCATACGATTACATAAAGCACGTGGAAAAATCTCTCGATCTGGAATGCGAAGACGAAGGCAACTTCAAGGACTGCGACCTCATGCTCTTCGATAAGGTCATAGCCTTCGATAACCTCATGCAGAAGATCGTATTTGTTGGAAATGTCAGAGCAGACGATGTAGATAACAGCTACGACGAAACATGCAGGGATCTGGAAAAGATCGCTGACATCATAGTAAACGGAACACCCGCAAACGAACCTTCAGGAAGACTGCTTTCCGAGGTTAAGCCTCTTTTCGACAAGGAAAGATACTGTGCGATGGTAGAAAAAGCGAAGCATCACATCAAGGAAGGCGATATCTTCCAGATCGTTCTTTCCAACAGGCTCGAAGCTGACTACGAGGGCTCTATGCTCAACGTTTACAGGGTTCTGCGCACACTCAACCCTTCGCCTTACATGTTCTATTTCTCAGGTACTGACGTGGAGGTCGCAGGCGCGTCTCCCGAGACTCTGGTAAAGCTCGAAGACGGAAAGCTCTATACCTTCCCTCTTGCAGGCACTCGCCCGAGAGGCAGGACTGACGAAGAGGACAAGGCTCTTGAAGCTGACCTTCTCGCAGACGAAAAAGAACTTGCCGAACACAACATGCTCGTCGACCTTGGCCGTAATGACATCGGCAAGATCGCGAAATTCGGAAGTGTTGAAGTAATGAAATACCATTCCATCGAGCGCTTCTCACACGTAATGCATATCGGTTCGACCGTAAGAGGAGATATCCGCGAGGACAAGGACGCATTCGACGCAATAGACGCCATCCTCCCTGCTGGTACTCTTTCAGGCGCTCCGAAGATAAAAGCATGCCAGCTAATCAATGAACTTGAGAGGAATAAGCGCGGCATCTACGGCGGAGCGATCGGCTACATCGATTTCGGCGGCAATCTCGATACCTGCATCGCTATCAGGCTTGCTTACAAAAAGAACGGCAAGATCTACGTAAGATCGGGTGCCGGGATCGTCTATGATTCAGTACCCGAAAAGGAATATCAGGAATGCATAAACAAGGCAGCAGCTGTCGTCAAGGCGATCGAGAGCGCTGACAAACTTTAAGGAGGAAAAAGCAATGATACTCATCATCGATAATTACGACAGCTTTTCCTACAACCTTTTCCAAATGGTCGGCGCCATAAAGCCTGACATCAAAGTCATCAGGAACGATGCGATGACAGCGGATGAAGTACTCGCGCTTAAGCCTGAAGCGATCATCCTCTCCCCCGGTCCGGGACGTCCCTGCGACGCGGGGATCTGCGAAGAGATCGCCGTCAAGGCGGCAGGCATCGTTCCCGTCCTCGGCGTATGTCTGGGACACCAGGCGATCACAGAAGCCTACGGAGGAGTGGTCGGATACGCAAAGCAGCTGATGCACGGCAAGCAATCCAAGGTCGAGATCGATGTCAGCTGTGACCTTTTCAAAGGAATGTTCATCGAGATCGACGTTGCAAGATATCACTCGCTCTCCGCTGAAGAAGCGTCACTGCCTGAAGTGCTCAAGGTAACGGCAAGAACGAAGGATGGCGAGATAATGGCGATAAAGCACCGGGATTACGACATCTACGGACTTCAGTTCCACCCTGAATCGATCCTTACTCCGGAAGGAAAAACAATACTGAAAAATTTCATTAATATAGCTGAAAGGAGAACAGCAAAATGATAAAGGAAGCAATCGAAAAGATCGTAATGAAACAGGACCTCACATATGAAGAGGCATACACCGTAATGAACGAGATCATGAACGGTGAGACAACACCCACACAGAACGCGGCATTCCTCGCTGCCCTTTCGACAAAGAGCGCGAAGGCAGAGACTATCGATGAGATCACAGGCTGTGCAAAAGCCATGAGAGAGCACGCTACTCCCATGGATCACCCCGGCATCAAAACACTTGAGATCGTAGGCACGGGCGGAGACCGCGCAGGCAGTTTCAACATTTCGACAACTTCAGCTTTCATCGCAGCAGCCGCAGGCGCATATGTAACGAAGCACGGCAACCGCGCGGCTTCTTCAAAATCAGGTACTGCAGACTGTTTGGAAGCCCTCGGCGCAAACATCGCCCTCGAACCCGAGAAGTGCACAGAGCTTCTTAAGGATGCAGGCTTCTGCTTCCTTTTCGCACAGAAGTATCATTCGTCAATGAAGTATGTCGGCGCTATCAGAAGAGAGCTCGGTTTCCGTACGGTCTTCAACATCTTAGGACCTATCACAAACCCCGCGCATCCCGAAGGATATCTGCTCGGCGTTTACGATGAGTATCTCGTTGAAGTCATCGCAGAAGTACTGAAGAACCTCGGCGCTGAAAGAGCGATGGTGGTATACGGACAGGATAAGCTTGATGAGCTTTCCATTTCCGCTCCCACAACAGTTGCTGAACTCAAGAATGGTGTTATAACAAAGTACGAGATCACTCCGGAGATGTTCGGTCTTCCCCGCGGAACCAAGGACGAGATCGTCGGCGGCACTCCCGAAGAGAATGCACAGACAACAAGAAAGATCCTCTCAGGCGAGATCAAGGGAACAAAGCGCAACGTCGTTCTTCTCAATGCAGGCTGCGCCATATATGTGGCAGACAAGGCAGATTCGATCGAGGAAGGTATCAAAAAGGCTGCGGAGATGATCGATTCCGGCAAGGCACTTGAAACACTCGATAAGTTCGTAGAGCTTTCAAACAAGGTATAAGAAGATGGGCGACATTCTCGAAATGATCGCAGAGGCAACAAGAAAAAGAGTTGAAGATGCAAAGCTTGTCACTCCCGAAAATGTTATCCGGGATAAAGCGTTTGCGCTTTACGGCGAGCACGGCAGGAACTGCTCCGTGACATTCAGGGATGCTCTATCGGCAGAGGGCATGAGCTTCATCTGCGAATGTAAAAAAGCATCCCCTTCCAAAGGACTGATAGCTGAGGATTTCCCCTACCTTGAGATCGCAAAGGACTACGAGGCGGCGGGTGCTTCCGCAATATCAGTACTCACGGAACCCGAGTGGTTCAAGGGCGATCTTAAGTATCTGAATGAGATCTCCAAAGAAGTTAATATTCCGACACTTCGAAAAGACTTCACCGTATCGCCCTACATGATCTATGAGGCATATCTGAACGGCGCATCGGCAGTGCTCCTCATCTGTTCACTGCTGGACAGAAAGACGCTCGAAGAATACATCGGCATCGCTTCACGCCTCGGACTGGATGCTCTCGTTGAAGCTCACGACCGCGATGAAGTTAAGAAGGCAGTCGACTCGGGCGCAGCGATAATAGGCGTAAACAACCGCAATCTGCGCACTTTCGAAGTCAATGCATCCAACTGCTTAAGACTTAGAAAGGATGTTCCGGAAAACATTCTTTTCATTGCCGAAAGCGGAATAAAGACGAGAGAAGACATTAAGCTCCTTCTCGAAAACAAAGTCGATGCTGTCCTTATCGGTGAAGCTCTCATGACTTCAAAAGATAAGAAAGCATATCTGAATAAACTTAAGTATGACTGAAACAAAGATAAAGTTTTGCGGTTTGAGGCGCGAAGAAGATGTTAAATATGCGGCATCACTGGATGCCGGTTTCTTCGGCTTCATCTTGTCGGAAAGATTCAAGCGTTATATTGCGCCCGGAGAGATTAGGCTCCTTAAGCAGTTTGTACCGTCAAATGCAAAGACGGTCGGCGTTTTCGTCGATGAACCTGAAGAATACGTCATTGCCTGTTCAAAAGAAGCTGATCTCGACATGATCCAGCTTCACGGCTCAGAAGACGATGCGTATATTATGTCCATAAAAGAAAAAACAGGTCTTCCTGTAATAAAAATGGTCAAGCCCGTATCCGAAGGTGATATAATAACTGCTCGGCAAAGCAAAGCTGACCTTATCCTGCTGGACTCAGGCGCAGGCGGAACCGGAAAAGTCTTCGACTGGTCGCTCGCCGAAACCCTCGGCAGGGATTACATCCTGGCAGGCGGACTGACACCCGCAAACGCCGGCGAGGCTGTGAAGAGATTAAAGCCTTTCGCAGTCGATGTAAGTTCAGGAGTTGAGACAGAAGAGATAAAAGACTTTTCGAAAATGAAAGCATTTGCCGCGGAGGTAAGAAAGATATGACAAACCCTAACGGAAGGTTCGGTATACACGGCGGACAGTACATGCCCGAGACGCTGATGAATGCCGTTATCGAACTTGAGGAAGCATATAACCATTACAAGAACGACCCGGAGTTCAACAAGGAACTGACCGATCTTTTCAATAACTACGCAGGACGCCCGAGCCTTCTTTACTACGCTGAAAAGATGACCAAAGACTTAGGCGGCGCAAAGGTCTATCTCAAAAGAGAAGACTTGAATCACACGGGTTCGCACAAGATCAACAACGTTCTGGGGCAGGCACTGCTCGCAATGAAAATGGGCAAGACACGTCTCATAGCCGAGACAGGCGCAGGCCAGCACGGAGTAGCTACGGCAACAGCAGCCGCTCTCCTCGGTATGGAATGCGTTGTTTTCATGGGTGAGGAAGACACCAAGCGTCAGGCCCTGAACGTATACAGGATGAGGCTTCTTGGAGCTACCGTCATCCCCGTTAAGAACGGCACTGGAACACTTAAGGACGCCGTTTCCGAAGCAATGCGCGAATGGACTTCACGCATTTCCGATACGCATTACTGCTTGGGTTCCGTCATGGGACCTCACCCCTTCCCTACAATCGTAAGGGATTTCCAGGCGGTCATCTCCAAAGAGATCAAGCAGCAGATGATGGAAGCCGAAGGACGCCTTCCTGATGTCGTCATGGCATGCTGCGGCGGCGGCTCAAATGCAATCGGTTCTTTCTATCACTTCATTGAAGATAAGAGCGTACGCCTCATCGGCTGCGAAGCGGCAGGCAGAGGCATCGACACGTTTGAGACTGCAGCTACGATCAACACGGGCCGCGTAGGGATCTTCCACGGCATGAAGTCTTATTTCTGCCAGGATGAGTTCGGCCAGATCGCTCCCGTTTATTCGATCTCCGCAGGCCTCGACTATCCGGGAATCGGCCCCGAGCACGCATATCTCCATGATATCGGCAGAGCCGAATATGTTCCCGTAACCGATGAAGAGGCAGTCAATGCTTTCGAATATCTGTCACGCACAGAGGGGATCATCCCCGCCATCGAGTCGGCTCACGCCGTTGCTCATGCGCTCAAGATCGTTCCCGGAATGTCCAAGGACCAGACGGTCGTAATTACGATCTCCGGCAGAGGTGACAAGGACTGTGCGGCTATCGCGAGATACAGAGGAGAAGATATCAATGAGTAATACAGCTAAAGCATTCGAAAACGGAAAGGCATTCATACCTTTCATCACTTGCGGAGACCCTGATCTCGAAACGACTAAACTCGTTGTTAAAGAAGCAGTAAGAGCAGGCGCTGACCTGATCGAACTCGGTATCCCTTTCTCTGATCCTACCGCAGAAGGCCCTGTTATCCAGGCTGCAAGCGAAAGGGCTCTCAAGGGCGGTGTTACGACCGATAAGATCTTTGCGATGGTGGCAGAACTACGCAAAGAAGTAACCATTCCTCTCACCTTCATGACATACGCAAATGTCGTATTCTCATACGGTGCAGAGCGTTTCATCTCACGCTGCAAGGAAGTCGGCATCGACGGCCTTGTCCTGCCTGATATTCCTTTCGAAGAGAAAGAGGAGTTCCTTCCTTACACCAAAAAGTACGGCGTTGATCTGGTAAGCCTCATCGCGCCCACCTCCGAGGATCGTATCTCCATGATCGCGACCGAAGCTGAAGGTTATATCTATATCGTTTCGAGCCTCGGCGTTACAGGTGTGAGAAGCAAGATCACTACTGATATCGCAAGCCTGACATCGCAGGTAAAAGCAGCTTCACATGTTCCCTGCGCGATCGGATTCGGAATATCAACACCCGAGCAGGCTAAGGCAATGGCTCAGTATGCAGACGGTGTTATCGTCGGTTCCGCCATCGTTAAGATAATCGCGGAATTCGGCAAGGATGCGCCTTCTCACGTATATGAATACGTTAAGTCCATGAAGGATGCCATCAGGTAATCTATGGAACAGCAGTCTTCACTCGTTGAACGTTTCTTAAGATATGTAAAGATCGACACGCAGTCTGACGAAGAATCAGGAAAACACCCTTCAACGGATAAGCAGCGTGATCTTGCAGGACTTCTTGCTTGTGAATTAAAAGACCTCGGCCTTTCCGTCGATCACGATGAAGAACACTGCTATGTTTACGCTTATCTGCCCTCAAACTGCTCTGCAGATGAACAGGACAACCTCGGTTTCATAGCTCACTTGGATACTTCTCCTGCGGTTTCCGGAAAAGACGTAAAGCCCTGTGTCATTCATTCCTACGACGGTCACGATGACATTCTGGATCCTTCTGAGTTTTCCGAACTGAACGAACACATAGGCGAAGACCTCATAAGGACTGACGGCACTACGCTTTTGGGTGCGGACGACAAAGCCGGCATTGCAGAGATAATGGAGATGCTGTCTTATTTCAAGAACAATCCGGGCGTGCATCACCGCGGCATTGCAGTTGCCTTCACTCCCGATGAAGAGATCGGTGAAGGAACCCTGAATTTCGACCTTTCGAGATTCCACGCAAAGCAGGCATATACCGTTGACGGCGGCAAGTTCGGAATACTCGAATACGAATGCTTCAACGCTGCCGCTGCTACAGTTGAGATAAAAGGCAGAAGCGTTCACACGGGAAGCGCCAAAGGTCTCATGATCAACGCTTCACTTGTTGCAAACGAATTCATCAACCTCCTGCCTGAAGATGAAAGACCGGAGACCACCGAAGGTTACGAAGGCTTCTACTATTTAGACAGCATAAGGTCTGATTGTGAACATGCAAAAATGCAGTTCCTCATTAGAGACCACGATCTCGAAAAGTTCGCTGCGCGCAAAGAATTCATGAGGGATGCTGCCTTCACCATCAATGAACGTTATAAGGCTGAGATCTGTGAGATCACGATCGAGGATCAGTATCCGAACATGGCTTTATACCTGAAGGATCACATGGACCTCGTAGAACGCGCTCAGGAGGCCGTCAGGAACGCGGGAGGCATTCCATCCTCAGAACCGGTCAGAGGCGGCACAGACGGCGCCATACTGAGTTCTAAGGGCCTTCCCTGTCCCAACCTTTCAACGGGCGGTTATAACTATCACAGCAGATACGAATTCGCATCAATACCCGAGATGGAAAAGTCTCTTAATGTACTGATCTGTCTTGCAGGTATCTGAAGAATCAAGAGCATATATCTCAATGCTTTTTAATGTATATCCTCTTGATGCTGGCATGATAAGCCCAGCCTATCAAACACCATAAAGATTTTGGTACCGAAAGCTTTTCAACTTCTCTGTACATCTTCCATGTTCGCTGCATCGCCTTAAACTTATTGGAACTGAGAGAATTGGGAGCTCTCCGGTACTGGGCAAGAACCTCATTCTGGCCGTTAAATCTGACTCCGTTTTTCAATAACTGAAGCCATGTGGCAGAATCCTGTCCACGCCTGATATTCGGCATAACAAGAAGTTTTTTATCTACCGTATCAAGATCAACTATTACTCCTACTGTCTGAATAATAGTGTTTCTCAATAACTGTTCATAGGTAATCGTTTTAGGCATGTGGACTACCTTGTTAAGAGGTGTTCCGTCATCTTCGATCTTTTCGTAGTCGCAACATGAAAACTGGACATTATTCTCTTTCATAAAAGATATCTGTCTCTCCAATTTCTCAGGCAGCCAGATATCATCAGCATCAAGATAAGCAATAAAGCGGCCATTAGAAGCTTCCAGGCCCTCATTTCTGGCAACAGCTGCACCGCTGTTCTCTTTTAAGCGGATATAGCGGATCCTTGAATCCGATTTAGCAAACTCCTGAATGATCTCGGGACTGTTATCCGGAGTACAATCATCTACAAGGAGAAGTTCCCAATTCGAATATGTTTGTGACTGTACACTTTTGATCGTCTCAGCAATGTACTTCTCGCATTTATAAACAGGAGTAATTATTGAAACCAGATCCATTTCAGTACAATGCCTCCTCTTTCATCAACAGTTCCGCAAGCTTAAAATCCAGCTCCGTATCTATATCAACACTTCTGTTCTGACTCATTATATAGGCAAAGCTGCCGTCTCTGTACAGAAATCTGTCTTTATTAAACCCGTTAACATCAACAATATAGATCGCTCCGTTGAGCCTGTAAAACTTCTTTCCGGCCTGTCTCTGCTTTATATTTTCAACATCAATAAAGCCGTTCAGTTCATTGTTATCCGGAAGGTGACCGCACCAAAGAGGAGAATGCTCAGCCTCACAAACGGAAACG
>JAIKZM010000210.1 GCA_024682215.1 Saccharofermentans sp.
AAGGCTTTCCTCGCAAGAATGGCTTTTTAGTATATAATTAAGAGCTATGGAAACCACGGAAAAGATTTATGATCTTATAGTCATCGGCGGAGGCCCCGCCGGTTATTCTGCTGCGATCAGGGCTTCAAAGCTCGGTCTTTCCACGCTCTTGGCGGAGAAGGACAGCTCGCTCGGAGGCACATGTCTTAACAGGGGATGCATTCCGACAAAGGCATTGCTCCATTCCTCAGGACTAATAAGGCAGATAAGGTCAGGTGTTTCGTTTGGCGTTAATGCCGAGGCTTCCATCGATGAGGAAAAGCTTTTCGAATACCGTGACAGCACGGTAAATACGCTGGTAACGGGACTCGAGCAGTCCGTAAAGGCCAGCGGATGTGAGACCATTTACGGCGAGGCATCTGTTCTGTCTGATACGGAAGGCTGCATTTCCGTTGATATAGGAGGGACCGTTTACAAAGCAAAGGACGTACTCCTTGCAACGGGCACGGTTCCCGCAATGCCCCCGATCGAAGGGATCGATTCTGACGTCGTCATTACAAGCAACGATATGCTTGAAGGAAAAGAACTTCCTGAGAGCCTGATAATCATCGGAGGCGGCGTTATCGGATGCGAATTTGCATCTCTTTATACTGACCTCGGAAGAAAGGTTACGGTTATCGAGGCACTGCCCAGGATCCTTGCAAACATGGATAAGGATCTAGCCAGAAACCTTCAGATGATATTAAAGAACCGCGGAGCCGAGATCTTTTCGGGCGCACAGGTAACAAAGATTGCAAATGACGGTGGAAAGGCTTCCGTTACTTTTGCTTCCGGCAGCGAAGAAAAGACCGTTACTGCCAATAAAGTGCTTATTGCAACAGGCAGAAAGTCAGTTCTTGACGCAGCAGATAAAGTTGCTGACAGGCTTGAGACCGTCCGCGGACGCATCGTGACAGACAAGAACGGAAAGACTTCAATTGATCATATCTATGCCGCAGGCGATATCGCTGAAGGCATTCAGCTCGCTCATAAAGCTTCTGCAGAGGGAGAGAACATCGCCATGGTTATCGCAGGCAAAGAGCCTCTTAATGATCTTGGCATAATCCCCGCTTGCGTTTATTGCTCGCCTGAGATCGCCTGCGTCGGCATGACTGACGGCGATGCCAAAGATGCAGGCATTAATGCAGCTACGGCTAAATCCCTGACATCAGCTAATTCAAGATCCGTCATCAGCCTTGAAGAAAGGGGCTTTGTTAAGCTCGTAGCTGAGAAAGAGACCGGCATGCTTTTAGGTGCGCAGCTCATGTGTGCCAATGCATCAGACATAATAGGAGAGCTGGTTACGGCTATTGCGAATAAACTGAGCGTTGAAGAGTGCCTTAAGGCTGTAAGACCGCACCCTTCATATGAAGAAGCAGTTGGGGCTGCGCTTGAAGAACTGATGAGAAAGATCTGATATGATTATCCGTAAAAATCGCATATCATCCTTTGTCGCGGTAATCCTTGTTATCGCCTTTTCGCTTGGCATCATATCATCGTGCTCAGTTCAAAAAGATGTAAGTAAAGGCCTTGTTTACGACGAGGCTTTAAACTTCTGGTACAGCGAAAAGGAAGAATACAAAGGTCTTGTCGGAATAATGCGCAAGGGCTGCTCTGACTCTCCCGAGATCAGGGGAACATATATCCTTGCGACTGATGACGATGTCATTTTCATTGGCGGCGTGAACTCCAGGGAGACTGACGGAAAAACTCCCGTAAATGCGTACACGACTTACGAGATCGGTTCACTTACGAAGGTGTTTACCGCGACAGCCGTTTTCCAGCTGATCGAAAAGGGCAGGCTTTCACTTGACGATACGATCGATAAGTTCTTCCCGGAATACGCTCACGGCAGGGAGATCACGGTATACCGGCTCCTTCACATGCAGTCCGGAATCAGAAGGGAACTGATGGATATAGATCTTAAAAACGTTGAGAATGGAGGCAAAGAGGAGATCGAGAAGTTTGGAAAGTACTGGTTTACTGACGGCTTTTCCGAAGAGGAAATGATGGAGGAATTCTTCAAGGCCGACCTTGATTATGTCCCCGGTACTAAATACCAGTACAGCAATGCGGGCTATTTTCTCCTTGCAAAGATCATCGAAAAGGCTTCAGGGATGCAATACAGGGAATACATAAAGAAGCATATCTTCAACGTGTGCAGGATGGATCATACGACATCCATGGAACGTGGAGGACTTACCAGTGTTCCCGAGACGACTTTCCCGAATGCATCGACTCCTTATGAAATCGATAAGCTTTTCGATGACCTTTATCTGGGTGTGGTCTCTTCCAAGGGAAACGGCGACATACATTCCTGCGCGGCGGATCTCCTGGCTTTTGACAGGGCATTGATCGGAGGCAAACTCATAAAGGATGAATCGCTTGCTCAAATGATGCATTTCGATTTGGGATATGCCTGTGGCTGGATGGAAGTTCCCGGAAGGAGCAACGTGTATTACCACAGCGGCGGAACGCCTTTGTATCATACGGAGAATACTTACTGCAAGAGCCGGAAGTTCGGGAATGTCTATCTGATAGAGCTTCATTCGACATATGCAGATGTCAAGCCTTCCGGAGACATAATAAAAAGTGTGCTCTTATATCTCGGAATGAATTAAGGATCTTATCTTACGAAGTGAATGATCATCGATATGCCGATGTATACGATGTCAATGATGAGAGCGGAACATACAAGCACTGCCCATACTTTCTTTACCGTAAAGCCGCGGTTCTTGCGGAACTCGTCGTGCAGAGGAGTGGTGATGTTCTTGAAAGGAATGATCTTCTTTTTGGTAAGTCTTCCTACCGTGATCTTGAAGATGGAGATTCCGCCGTCACAGAGGAAGGGAAGACCGACTATGAGATATGCGAAGGGGATCTTGAGATAGATTGCGTAATAAGCGATGAAGAATCCGAGCGCTCTGGAACCTGCGTCACCCATCAGCATCTTGCTGGGGTTGAAGTTGAAGATCAGGTAAGCCAGAAGGACGGAGATCATGATAAGGCCGGAGATGAGGCCGTTCCTGTTGAGACCTGCAAATCCTGTGTTGATGACGCTGACCGCGAAAAGAGCAGCTATGGAAAGGATCGATAGGGATCCGGAAAGTCCGTCGATGCCGTCTGTTGCATTTGTTGCATTGATCGAGACTACAAAAAGGATGACCGCGAGCACGTAGAATATTGCCGGATGGAGATGGATGCTGGTGCCGGTAAGTCCTATTACGATGTCGCTTCCGTAGAATATGACGCAGAATAAAGCACCGGTAAGTGACATGATGAAGTCGAGCAGGCCCTTGATGTATTCGTTCCATGCCTTCTTTGACCTGTCATCAAGGAATCCGGTCATCATGGAAGCTACTGTCGCAAGGAGAAAGAACAGGAGGCTGGGCGAGAAATAGCATGAAACTGCTGATGCCAGCGCAAATGTCATCGTGAAATAAAAGCCGACCCCGGTAGGCTTGCCGATGTTGACAGCCGATCCCTGGGCATAGAGGCGTCCGCGGTCATGGCCTAAGAGGGCCTTTTCACCGGGGAGGAACTTAAGCAGCAGTACGGTTATGATGAACGCGGCTATGCTGCCTCCCGCGACCCTGTATATCAAATCCATTAATTGACTAACCTTGAGTGTTCGTTTTTGAAGTTTGTTCAGTATAACCCATAATGTCGAAAACGGCAAAAGTGTGATAAGATAACTGCCATTAATATAAAATACTAAGGACCAGGTGTTTTTTTATGGACTACAAGGATCTTATCGCCGGCAATATCTCAGGCATTACCGGAATCGAGAAGGAAAAGGTTTTCGAACTTATCGAGATACCGCCCAGGCTTGATATGGGAGATTTCGCTTTCCCTTGCTTTACGCTCGCAAAGACTCTCCGCAAGGCACCGCCGCTTATCGCTCAGGAGATCGCGGCAGATATAAGGGTTACAGCAGGTGCCGAAGAAGAACTCAAGGCTGCTGCAGTAGGTCCTTATCTCAACTTCAAGCTTGACCGCAAAGTCCTTGCAAAAGAGCTTATCAGCGAGATCAGGACAGAGGGAGACGCTTTTGGTGCTTCCAAGGCCGGAGAAGGAAAGAACGTAATCGTTGAATTCTCTTCGCCCAATATTGCTAAGCCTTTCCATGTAGGACACGCTTTCACGACGATCTTAGGTGATTCCATCTCGAATATCTACTCAAAGCTCGGCTATAACGTCATCAGGTTCAATCACCTGGGTGATTACGGCACACAGTTTGGTAAGCTCATCACGGCCTGGAGACTCTGGGGCGATGAGAAGGCTATGGAGAAGGACGCGATCGAAGAGCTTACCAGGATCTATGTAAAGTTCCATCAGAAAGCCAAGAATGATGAGACTCTCGAAGATACCGCAAGGGATAACTTCAGGAAACTTGAAGAAGGCAACGAGGAGGAAGTTGCTCTCTGGAAGATGTTCAGGGATTTGAGCCTTGAGGTCTTCGAGAAGACCTATAAGAGACTCGGAGTCAGATTCGACAACTACAACGGCGAGTCCTTCTATTCTTCAAGGATCCCTGCTGTCGTTGATCTGCTCAGGAACAAGGGACTCTTAGAGGAGAGCGAAGGTGCCCAGGTCGTCAAGTTCGATGAAGAGGGTATGCCTCCGTGCATGATCTTAAAGAGCGACGGAACCACCATCTATGCTTCAAGAGACCTTGCAGCAGCGATCTACAGGCACGACGAATATGATTTCTACAGGAATATCTATGTTGTCGGACTCCCGCAGCAGCTTCACTTCAGACAGGTTTTCGGCGTATTGAAGAAGGCAGGCTTTGACTGGGCAGATAACTGCATCCATGTAGGTTTCGGACTCCTGAAGTTCAAGGACGGAAGCGCTTTCTCGACACGTGAAGGCAACATCATCAAGCTCGATGAGCTTCTCGAAAGAACAGTTGAGAAGACTGCGGAGATCATCAGGAAAAACGCTCAGGAAAGAGGCGGAGACATGACGGAAGAAGAGATCAGGCAGATCTCTGAAGTCGTCGGAATCGGCGCAGTCAAGTACACATATCTCAAGGCAGGCCGTGAGAAGGACATCCTCTTTGACTGGGATGACATGCTCGATTTTGAAGGCGATACCGCGCCTTACCTCATCTATACGTATGCAAGAACCCGCTCCATCCTGAGAAAAGCGGCAGGCGAGGGACTCGCTCCTTCGGAAGGCGCTTCTCTTGAGTGCCTCACGGGTGATGAGGAATACGCTGTCATCAGGAGCCTTGCCGATTTCGGAAGCTCCGTTGAAAGGGCAGCCGAAAGCTATGAGCCGTTCATCATTGCGCGCCAGATCGCTCTGATCGCCCGTAATTTCAACAGGTTCTACAACAATTCGAGGATCCTCAATGCCGAGACGGATGAACTCAAGACGGCAAGACTCGCTCTCTGCGATGCAGTCTGCAGCGTTATCAAGTCCGGTCTGGCACTTCTCGGTATCGGCGTAGTGGAGAAGATGTGATATGTCTGATGAACAGCAGCTCGGCGGAGTACCTGATTTTCGCGATGTAAAATACATAAGACCTGACCTGGACAAGTTTACCGAACTTGTCAGAGCAGTAAGGCTCAAGCTCATGACGGCAAAGACCGTTGAGGCCGCAGATGAGGCCATAGGAGAGTATGAACTTGCTATAAGTTCATTCGATACTTCCTATGCGCTCTGTCAGATCCTGCATGACATCGATACTTCAAATGAGTTCTACCGTGATGAGATTGAGTTTTTCGAGGATGCCGGAGCAAGGGTTGAAGAGCTCGCTTCGGCTTTCATGACGGGCCTTTTAAACTGCCCGCTCGCCGATCAGCTCCGCGAAAAATACGGTGACATGATCTTCCGCAAGGCAAAGAACCAGAAGGAGATCGTGTCTTCCGAGATACTCGATGAACTCGCTACGGAAGCTTCTCTGGAAAACGATTACTCCCAGCTCCAGTCCGAAGCCGAGATCCAGTTCGGCTACAGAACGCTCAATCTGAGCCTTCTCGTACCGTTTCTCGAGTCGACTGACAGGAATGTTAGAAGAGAGGCTCACAAGGCGCTTGACACTTACTACCAGAGCCGCCGCAAGACCTATGACAAGATCTACGATGACCTGGTTAAGGTTAGGACTGAGGCTGCAGTTAAGCTCGGCTACAACAACTTCACCGAGCTCGGTTACAAGCGTATGGAACGTTACGACTATACGCGCAAGGACGTTGAGACTTTCAGGGAGAACATCTTAAAGTACATCGTCCCTCTTACAAAGCAGATCAGAGCCAACCAGAAGGAAAGACTCGGTGTAAGCGAACTGATGTTCCACGATCTTCCTTGTCTTTTTAAGGGCGGAAACCCTACCCCTAAGGTCAGCAAGGAATCTTATGAAAAGGCTGCCTGCGAGTTTTACCGCAAGATGTTCGGATTGAATCCGAGCTTCTTTGACGTATTGTCATCGCACGGTTTCACGGATATCCTTTCACGTCCCAACAAGTCTACGGGCGGATACTGCATGTATCTTGAGGATTACTGCATCCCGTTTATATTCATGAACGGCAACGGAACATATGACGACGTTGCCACGGTTATCCATGAGGGCGGACATGCATACGCGGCCCTTCAGGGAGCTGAGTCATCACCGTTCGTTGAGTGCCTGTCGCCTACGCTTGAGACATGCGAGATCCATTCAACGGCAATGGAATACATGTCTTATCCATATATGAATATCTTCTACGGAGATAAGGCAGAGCAGTATACAGAGCTTCATATGACTGATGGACTTCTGTTCCTGCCTTACGGCTGCATGGTCGATGAGTTCCAGCATGTGATCTACGACAAACCCGAGCTCACACCCGAAGAGCGTCATGCCGTCTGGAAGGAACTCGAGGAGAGATATCAGCCTTTCATCAATTACGATGAAACACAGACGCCGTTCCACGCTATGGGCGGAGCCTGGATGAAGAAGGATCACATATTCACGACGCCTTTCTACTATATTGATTACTGTCTGTCACAGATCTGCGCTCTCGAGCTTTGGGACGAGTCCAGACAGGATATGAAAGAAGCGCTTTCAAAGTACAATGACCTCTGCACAATGGGCGGAAGCGATACGTTCCAGAATCTTCTTAAGAAAGCTAGGCTCGAATCACCGTTCAAAACTGACGTTATCAAGCGCATTGCATACAGCGCTGCGGAGTTCCTGAACTTATGAAACTGCCGGAACAATTTATAGCAGAAGCCGATTCGTTTTTTTCACGCCATAAGGAAGTGCCTTCTGAAGGTTTTTACGAGAGCTTTGACAAGACGCCGCTTCACGGCGTGAGGCTTTCGCGCTCAAAGACCTGTGAGTCAGATCATGAGACGCTTTTAAAGCAGATCGACCCTTCGTTTGCGGGTGTTGATCCGGTCGAGTGGTGTGACGGCGGTTATTATCTCAGTGAGGATTCCGATGATACGAGGAAGACGGGAAGAAATCCGCTCTACCACGCTGGCGTGTTCTATCCGCAGGAACCTTCCGCAATGCTCCCGGCTCAGGTGCTTTCCGCAAAACCCGGCGAGGTGATCCTCGATCTTTGTGCCGCACCGGGAGGCAAGGCCTGCCGCATTGGCGAGGACCTGAAAGGCGAAGGACTTCTCGTTGCAAACGAGATCAGTTACGAGCGCTCCAAAGCGCTTCTGAGGAACATTGAAAGGTCCGGCATTACCAACTCGGTCATACTCAACGAGAATCCGGACAACATAGCCGGAAGGCTTCCGGGATTCTTTGACAAGATCCTCATCGATGCTCCGTGCTCGGGCGAGGGTATGTTCAGGCGCGACCGTTCTGCCTGCTCAAGCTATGAGAAATACGGTCCTGACACGATAGTTCCGATCCAGAAGTCGATCCTGGAAGCTGCTGATAAATGCCTTCGCGAAGGCGGTGAGATAGTCTATTCCACCTGCACTTTCTGCGAGGAGGAAGACGAGCTCATGATCAGCTCGTTCATGCAGGAACATCCTTCTTACAGGATCGTTCCGCATCCGGAGATAAAGGGCATAACACATAACCCAAACGGCATGATGCGCATATGGCCGCATCTTAACCGCGGTGACGGACATTTCTGCACGCATCTGGTAAAAGGTGAAAAGAAGGAAGAAAACCGTCAGGGAATATTTTTAGTGCGTTCTAACAAACCGCTTAAGGCTTCCGAGAGAAGAGGCTTTGACCTGGCAAGAGAGTTCCTTTCAGAGATACTTACGGATGAAGGGTTCGCAGAGATCACGCGCGTGCCGTTTACCAATCACGCCGGCGGTGTGTTCCTCATCGATTTCGACGAGAACCTCTTCAAAGGCCTTAAAGTCTGTAAGACGGGCCTTTATATAGGCGATTCGAGGCTCACGTCATCAGGAAAGAGCGTTTTCGCGCCCTCCAACAGTCTCGCGCTGACATTCAGACGTGAAATGGTAAGGCCCGGCCGCTATCTTGCTCTTGCTTTCGACGACCCCAGGCTCGAAAGATACCTGAAGGGCGAGACCATCCAGGTAATGAGCGAAGACGGCCTGTCTGCGAACGGGACCGTCGTTGTCGGCGTAGACAGCGCTCCGCTTGGCTTCGGCAAGGTTGGAGGCACTCAGATAAAGAATATGTATCCGAAAGCATGGAGGCTTATATGAGATTGATAATCGCTACGTCCAATGAGGACAAGGTCAGGGAAATAGACGAGATACTTGATGGAACAGGCTTTAAAGCGCTATCCATGAAAGAGGCGGGCTTTTGTCCCGAGATAATCGAGGATGGTAAGACCTTTGAAGAGAATGCTCTGATAAAGGCCAGGGCCGTCCATGCGCTCACAGGATCGGGTGACTTTGTCATGGCTGATGATTCAGGACTCTGCATCGACGCTCTGGACGGCGCTCCCGGCATATATTCCGCGCGTTTCTGCGGTGAGGATTCCACTTATCCCGAAAAGTTTGCGAAGATCTTTTCAATGCTTAAGGATGTTCCTGAAGATAAGAGGACCGCGCGTTTCGTTTGCGCGATCGCTGTAGTAAGGCCTGACGGCTCTGATTTTACGGTGAGAGGCGAATGCGGGGGCGTTCTTCATGAAAAGCCCGCAGGAGAGAACGGATTCGGATACGATCCTATCTTTTACGTTCCCGAATTCGGCATGACGACTGCACAGATGCCGCCTGAACAGAAAAACTCCATAAGCCACAGGGGAAGGGCGCTGCGCAAGATGGTTGAGCAGCTTTTAAAAGAAGTATAAGTCTTTCTTGAAAACAAGTTAATATCATGCTAATATTGTCGGGCACGCACAAGTGTCCGTCATTGACGGACTGCTTGCAGAAAATGAGGTAGAAAATGGAACAGGACATCCCCGAGTATTATCTGGTTGACAGAAGAGTACTTCCCGAGGTTTTCATTAAGGTTATGGAAGTCAAGCAGCGCCTCAACACCGGCGAATCCGTGTCGGTAAACGAGGCTGTCCGCAAGACTGGCCTTTCGCGCAGCGCTTATTATAAATATAAGGATTCCGTAATGCCTTTCTATGAAGCCACATCGGGCAAGAAGGTAACGCTCCTCATCACTGTGGAGAACTTTCAGGGAATACTGTCGTCCATCATCACCATCATTGCTGATTCTCACGCCAATATCCTTACGATCAACCAGAACATTCCGATCAACGGACTGGCTGATATTTCGATCTCGATCGAGACTGTATCCATGTTCGGTACGGTCGATGACATCATGAAGGATATCGCAAAGCTCGCAGGCGTAAGAAAATGCGAGATATTAAGCAGGGAATAAACGGAGGTACATATATGAGAACGGATATCGCCATCCTTGGATTCGGTGTAGTAGGTGCGGGGACTGCCAAAGTTCTCGAAATGAACAAGGAAGAGATCGCCGGACGCACCGGAACGGAGATCTATGTTAAGCATATCCTTGATCTGAGGGATTTCCCGGACAGCCCTTTCGCTGACAGGGTTACACATAATGCCGATGATGTTTTCGGTGATAAGGACATCAAGATCGCCGTTGAGACCATCGGCGGCGCAAAGATCGCTTATGAGTACACAAAGAGAGCGCTTTCTGCCGGCATCACGGTAGTTACGTCCAATAAGGAACTCGTTTCGACCCACGGTGTAGAGCTTCTCAGGCTCGCTAAGGAGAACGGATGCCAGTATATGTTTGAAGCTGCGGTAGGCGGCGGCATCCCGATCATCAGACCTTTGTACAGATGCCTTGCAGCTAACAAGATCGTCCGTATCGCAGGTATCGTTAACGGAACAACCAACTATATCCTTACGCAGATGAAGGAGAACGGGATCAGCCTAGAGGAGGCAGTCTCACAGGCACAGCAGAACGGCTATGCCGAAGCAAATCCCGCCGCTGACCTCGAAGGCATCGATGCTCAGAGAAAACTGTCTATCCTTTCAACGATCGCACTCGACGGCACATATGTTGCGCCTTCCGCTATCGATGCAAAGGGCATTACAGGGATCACGACTGACGATATCGAGTTCGCAAAGAAGATAGACTGCGAGCTCAAGCTCATTGCGCTTTTCGAAAACAAGGAAGGCTCAAAGCCCGTTGCATATGTCGCTCCGACCTATGTTTCGCGTTCAAGCCTCATCGCATCTGTAGAAGGCGTATTCAACGCAATCATGGTTGAGGGCAACGCGTTGGGCGAGTCTTTGTTCTACGGCCAGGGCGCAGGTGCCGTTCCTACTGCTTCCGCTGTTTGCGGCGACATCCTTGAAGCTGCTGCAGGCGATAAGATGGCTGATTCCAGGCTCTGGGAAGACAAGGGCGAGGCAATTGCCGCTTATGATGAAGTTAAGGCTTCAATCGTCGTAAGGGCTCCCGAGATCCCGGTTACGGCTTTCTCCGAATATGACACCGTTCATCTTGACGGAGCGGTCATCGTCAACTCGATCGCCCATAAAGACATCGACCGTCTTATTTCCGGCATTCCCGGAGCAAAGTGGATGCACTATCTCAAGTAACAGATGTTCGTAAGAAGGGCAGTTACAAAGGATATTCCCGAAATAGCAAGGCTTTTGTATCAGGTCAATAATGTTCACGCGGACATAAGGCCTGATCTTTTTCTGCATGACCATAGAAAATATACGGACGAGGAGATAGAGGCAATCATAAAGAGCGATGATACGCCGGTTTTCGTGTGCTATGAGGACGTGAATTCCGATAAACTGCTCGGATACTGTTTTTCAGTCTTTGAAAAGAAGCACGGACATTCCCTGCAGCCGGTGAAAACGCTTTATCTTGACGATATCTGCGTGGATGAGACAGCGCGCGGAAAGCATGTCGGCACTGAGATCTTCAATCATGTGAAGGATTTCGCCCGGAAGAACGGCTGCTACGACATGACTCTCAATGTCTGGGAAGGCAACGACAGCGCAAAAGCCTTCTATGAGGCAATGGGCTTCAAAGTCCTCAAATACGGCATGGAAATCGTGCTTTAAGTCCTAATAATCTCTTTGATTTGTGATATGATTTTATAGCACGGATTTCGTGCGCATTTTGTTATTAATCCAACTGATCGGAGGATCTGTTATGAAGGTATTGGTAGTCGGCGGCGGCGGAAGAGAACATGCGATCTGCACTGCTCTTAAGAAGAGTCCCAAGGTCACGGAGCTTTACTGCGCTCCCGGTAACGGCGGTATCGCTGAGATCGCGATCTGTAAGAATATCGGTGCGACCGACGTCGATGCCATGGTCGAGTATGCAAAAGAAGAGAAATTCGACCTCGTTTTCGTAGCTCCCGACGATCCGCTCGTTCTCGGCATGGTAGATAAGATGCAGGCTGCAGGACTCCGTGCGTTCGGACCTGGCGCCAATGCGGCCATCATTGAGGGCTCCAAGGCTTTCTCCAAGGGCCTCATGAAGAAGTACAACATCCCTACGGCTAAATATGAGCTTTTCGATGATGAGGCAAAGGCCATAGAGTATCTTGATTCACAGAAGGCGCCTATCGTCATCAAGGCTGACGGTCTTGCGCTCGGAAAGGGCGTTATCATCGCTCAGACGATCGATGAGGCAAAGGTTGCGGTCCACGAGATGATGTCCGACCACAAGTTCGGCAGTGCAGGCAACACAGTAGTCATCGAGGAGTTCATGACAGGCCCTGAGATGACTCTCCTTGCTTTCGCGGACGGAAAGACATGCGTTCCTATGATCTCATCACGCGACCACAAGAGGGCCAATGATCATGACGAGGGACTCAATACAGGCGGAATGGGTGCGGTAACACCCGGCGCTGACCTTACAGATGCAGACAACAAGAGGATCTATGACGAGATCGTAGAGCCCACTATGAAGGCTCTCATCGCTGAAGGCAGACCTTTCAAGGGCGTTATCTATTTCGGTCTCATGCTTACACCCGAAGGACCTAAGGTCGTCGAGTACAACTGCAGATTCGGTGACCCCGAGGCACAGGCGATCCTTCCCAGACTTGAGACTGATTTCCTTGACATTATCGATGCCTGCATCGATGGAAATCTCGATAAAGTTGACATCAAGTGGAAGGACTGCTGCTCATGCGTAGTTGTAATGGCTTCCGGCGGATATCCTCTGAGCTATAAGAAGGGCTATGAGATCACCGGCATCAAAGAGAGCGGACATACCGTGTTCCAGGCCGGCACAAAGCTTACCGACGACGGAAAGCTCGTTACGAGTGGCGGACGCGTTCTCTGCGTCTATGGTGAAGGCGCAACTCCCGATGAGGCGATCGATTCCGCTTATGAGGGCGTTGCAAAGATCTCCTTCCAGGACATGCATTTCAGACACGATATCGGACGTACTCTTAACAATAAATGAGAATAGGCATTTACGGCGGATCCTTTGATCCGGTACATAACGGACACATAGCGCTTGTCAGGGATGCCCTGGCTTCCGGCTTTATTGACTGTGCGATCTTTGTGCCGACAGTCAGGAACAATTTTAAACTCTATACAATGACGCTTCCCGCGCCATACCGTTATTACATGACCAAAGAGGTGGCAGATGATCTCAGGGAGTCCGGCAAACTTGATAACATCTATGTTTGCGATGCCGAATTCGCCATCAAGGGCGTCAGCTATACTTTCATGACTCTGGAGATCATGACCGAGCCCGGTTTTATGACCGAATTCCTCATTGAGCAGGGAGTCAAAAAGAAAAAGGCAGAGGGGCCGCACGAATACTTCTGGATAATGGGTTCAGATACTCTTGGGACATTCGAGACCTGGTATAAGCCCGAAGAGATCCTGAGACATGCGGCTCTGCTCGCGGCAAAAAGGCCCGGTGACGGAGTGGACGTTGAAAAGACCGCCGAATCCGTAAGGGAAAATCTCGGAGGAAGGGTTGAGACATTCAGGCTCAACGGTGTTGAGTGCGCATCGTCCTCGATACTTAAGACTGGTGATTTTTCCAATGTTCCTGTTGCTGCCAGGGAATTCATCGCAAGACATGAACTCTATACCGAAAGGACGAAGCTTTCAGGCGTCAGCGATGAGGCCAGGCAGAAGTTCTTTGATTCAGCGGTATGGATGTATCCTTATCTCGGAGCGAAGAGGCTTCTTCACACGCTTAATGTAGGGTATCTTTCCGCAGAACTCGCATTAAGGTTCGGAGCTGATCCTGACAAGGCCCTGATCGCGGGGGCTCTTCACGACTGTGCCAAAGAGCTTGACGAAGACAGCCAGAAAGAAATGGCCCGTGATTACAGCGGTGATCTTTTCAAAGAGAAGAAGCTCCTTCACGCACCTGCCGGCGCAGTCTTTGCGCGTGACGGATTCGGCGAGAAAGATAAGAAGATACTTGACGCGATCTGTTATCACACGACCGGAAGAGGCAATATGTCTTCTCTCGAAAAGATAGTCTATCTTGCCGATAAGATCGAACCTGCAAGGAACTACATGGACCTCGAGCCCATCAGGAAAGCTGCAAAGATTGATCTGGATGAAGCAGTGCTCATGACTGCCATGGCGATCAAGGGCAAATTCGACAGTCAGGGAAGACAGCAGCATCCCCTGACAGTTGACATGCTTCGCGATTTAGGGATTAAATAGTACTAGAGACGGGCAATGCCCGAATAATTTTAAGGAGATGGCGGATGGAAAGCAAAGAACTTGCCGAAAAGATAGTTGAGATTCTGGATTCAAAGAAGGGTATCGATATCGAGACGATCGATGTTACGGGTAAGACCACCCTTGCGGATTATTTCGTTATCTGCAGCGGCAACTCAACAACACAGATCAAGGCTCTCGCAGACGAAGTCGAATACGTGCTCAAGAACGATTGCGGAATCCTTGCTGATCATATAGAGGGCAGGTCAGGTGACCGCTGGATCCTTATCGACCTCAAGGATGTAGTCGTACATATCTTCCATCCTGAGGAACGCGCTAATTACGACATCTCAACCCTTTGGGAGAAGAAGGGTAAAGCCGAATAACATCTTTGCCTATGTTTGGCAGAAAGAATCCGACATACTCATTGGATGAATGGGAGCCTGTCATCAGGTCTTCCATTTGCACGGGTGAGAAAGTCGCAGGCTTTAAGAACCGTCAGAGCGGAGTGTTTGAGGATATTATGCTTATCCAAACTCCCGGTGATATTGAGGAGTTTCGCAGGAAATACAATATCAGTGCGGATACGAGGATCCCGACCATCTATTGAGTGACATGTTTTTGTCGGTAATTGTCGGTCTTTGTCGGTAAAAACCAGTGCCAGACCGTGATATGCTTTTGGCATGTTACGAAATATCAGAAAGATCAAACCATATCTTTATCCTGCGGCATTCATTCTGATCGCGGGCTTTGCGTTCGTCTACAAGACGGCGCTTAAGGGTAATGCGGATTATTTTCTCAGCACTTACAGGAGCGGAAAACAGACTGCGGTTACTGCCGTCCGGACTCCGGATGCATCCGGGACCGTAACAGAAAAAACTGCATCTGAAGCATCTGCGGCGGCACCTTCGTCCGAAGCCGTTATGACGGTGCAGGTCTATATCTGCGGTGCAGTAAACAAGCCCGGTGTATACAGCGTTATCAGGGGAACGATACTTAATGATGCGGTCGAAAAGGCGGGCGGTTTTACTGCGGACGCGGCAGTTACGAGCATGAACCTCGTATATGAGATAAATTCCAACATGTCATTTTACATACCGACCGTTAAAGAGGTTGAGAGCGGCAATGCTCAGGATGCCGGTGTGATCCGCGGAAAGGATGACTTCATCTGGGGTTCTGAAGGCGGAGCTTCTCAGTCAAAGACTTCCGGAAAAGTGAACATTAACACGGCAGATCAGGCGGCACTTCAGTCGCTTCCGGGAATAGGCGAGGCAACTGCCAGGATGATAATCGAATACCGCAATAAGACGCCGTTTAAAAAGCCTGAGGATCTTAAGAAGGTCTCAGGCATAGGCGATGCAAAGTATGAAAGAGTGAAGGCGTTTATAACCGTCTGATCAGGTGTAGCCGTACAGTCCGCGGACGCTGACTTCTCCGCTCTTCAGATGAGTTGTGGTCTCGCTGCCGTCGAATCTGACTTCAAGTGAGAAGTCATCTCCCAGAGCGACTGCTTCACCGGTCCGTGGTTCTGAATCCCCGGCGATCGTAGTGTATGCCGCAATCCTGTTTCCCGTGGTTATGCAGTATCTGCGGTATGCATCAAGATATGCTCCCTGTTCTGCCGGCCAGTCAGATGCAAGTTTGTCGAGCCTTGTGATCAGTGATGCTGCAAGTTCTGAACGCATGAAAGTCTTTCCGCCGTTTTCGATCGAAATGGAGGAAGCCACGGATTCGAGTTCTTCAGGGAAATCAGATCTCTTTTCGTTGATGTTGATGCCGATGCCGATTATCAGGCTGGTGATCGTTCCGCTTTCGGCTTCAAAGGAAGCTTCGGTCAGGATGCCGCAGATCTTCTTCTTGTTCATCAGGACGTCATTTACCCATTTGATATCCGAATCAAGTCCGTAACTGACCCTGATCGCCTCGCACACGGCAACCGCGGTCCAGCAGGTTATCTCGCTGATCTTGTCGATCCCGGATTCCGGCCTCATGAGATAGGAGAGATACAGACCTACGCCTGAAGGGGAGAGGAAGCTTCTCCCGCGACGGCCTTTTCCGCCGGTCTGGCAGTCGGATATGACAACGGTGCCCTGAGGTGCACCTTTGCGTGCAAGATCTTTGCAGTATGTGTTTGTGGAGTCAACGACGGGGAGGACTGTTACGTCATGCATGCGCTCGCCGCTGAGAAAAGCTCCGATGCTGCCGCTGTCAAGACGGTCAGGACGGTCAGTCAGGATATAGCCGCGGTTTGTCGATGAGTCTATGCCGTATCCGTCGTTTCTGAGGTTCATTACCGCGGAGTTTACGGCGGCCCGTGAGACACCGAGGGTTTTGCTTGCGGTCTCGCCCGATATATATTCGCTGCTGTTAATGAGCATGGAAAGAAATCTGTCTTTAACTGATGTCACGATTTAAAGCTCCGGTTTACGATTTCTAAAAATATTATTTAAACAATAGCATAACTTACTTAACAATAAATAGAAAAAATGAGTTAAAATTGATATTGATAGAAAACTATCGTTGGGGTTGTTATGGCGGGAATCTATACCAATTTACTTGGATTTATCGTTCTGCTGAGCTTGCTCAGCCTTGTAGTGCTGATCTATTATTCCAAGCGCGGTAACAACATCCTTGAAGTGCTTCTTTCCGTTACGCTTTTCGTAAGCAACGTAGGCTACTTTTTCCTTTCGACGGCACGCACCGTTGACACGGCTTTCATCGCAAATGCTCTTGCATACCTGGGAGGCATATTCCTTCCGTTCATCGTAATGCTCAAGCTGGCGGATTTCTCGAAGTCAAAGATCCCCGACTGGTTTTCGTTTGTAATGGCATTCTTCAACATCCTGCTGTACATCACGGTCATGCTGAGCGAGAAGTACACATTCTATTATGCTGACGTTGTTTTCGATCCGGGGCCGCCGGCTTCGCTTATTACCACACCGGGACCTTTTTACTACATAAGGTTCATAATCCTCGGCGTTGAGATGGCGCTCTCGATATTCTTTACCGTTCTTACCTATATCGGTAAACGCAAGGCTTCTTTCAGAACGATGATCTTCTTCGTCGGCATGATGTTCCTTGTATTCATCGTTTATTTGACCGAGATCATTGTTGATACCAGATATGAGCTTTTGCCTATATGCTATCTCGCATGCGGCCTCATGCTCAACTATTCTTCCAAGAGAATGGCTCTCTATGATGTTACCCTGAGCGTCCAGGAGAAGATCGATGAGGTTAACAACTACGCTTATATTGCATTTGACAGGAACTATAACTTCATGGGATGCAATACCATGGCATACGACTTCTTCCCGGAACTGGAGGATGCCACGATAGATTCCAGGCTCGAACCTGATAATTATGCTCTGAAGATACTCCTTAAATGGGTTCACGACACGAGCATGTATGCTGACAAGGATGATGTAACGAAGAAATACGTCAAGGACGACTTCGTCATCAACGACCGTAATCCTGAAGAACGTAAGCATCTCAACTGCGAAATGAGCCTTATCCATTACGGTACAAACGGAAGGATAGAGGGATATCTCGTTGAGCTCGTAGATGATACGGATCAGCAGGCGAGGATCGAACAACTGAGCTTCAAGGGAGAGAGACTCCAGAGAGAAGCTACGATAGCTGCAAAGAAACTTAAGTCACTGCAGAGCTCCACGATCCTCGGCATGGCAGCTATGATCGAATCAAGAGACAACTCCACGGGCGGTCACATCAACAGGACCACCGCCTGCTGCGCACTGTTCGTCGAGCATCTGAGAACGCTTCACGACTATAACCAGTCAGAGAACTACTGGGATGCGGTTGTAAACTCATCGCCTCTCCATGACCTCGGCAAGATCGGCGTTTCTGATGCCATCCTCAAGAAGACTTCAGGTCTCAAGCCCTGGGAATATGATGAGATGAAGACACATGCGGCAAAAGGCGCAGAGATCGTGAAGAAGGTCCTTGTTGACGTTGATGATAAGGAATTCGTCAGAGTCGCAACCAATGTTGCCCATTACCACCATGAGAAGTATGACGGAAGCGGTTATCCTGATCACCTGAGAGGCGAGCAGATCCCGTTTGAAGCCAGGATCATGGCTTTGGTCGATGTCTTCGATGCTCTCGTAAGCCAGAGATACTATAAGGAACCGATGTCTTACGATGATGCTTTCAAGATCATCCACGACGAGAGGGGATCGCATTTCGATCCGCATCTTTCAAAGATATTCATTTCGCTGAAGCCTGAGATTATCAGCCTTTACGAATCATTCAACGGTACCGATTACTCAAGAAAGAGCGGCTGACCTGATTTTTACCAATTCTTTATGAGCAGCTTCCGGCTGCTCTTTTTTATTTGAATTACGGTAGTGTGGCAATTCTGAGGTTAACCTAGTGCTAACTGAAAAGAGTGATAGAATGTGCGTATATTAAAGTTAGAAGGCTACAAATGAAACACACACATATATTGCTTTCATCAGCCGCGATGGCCTGCGCCATGGTTTTTGCTTTCTCTGCTGTTCCGGCACGGAACAGGGTAATGGCAGATGTTCTGGATGGCCGCAGTCATGTTCAGATCGACAGGCGCGATGCCGTTTCCGACAGCATGCACGTTTATTTTGAGCTTGGCGGAAAGACCTACGGAAACAAGAACGGCTGGAAGAGTAAGGGACAGATGACTTCCCCGATAAGCGGCAAGAAGATCGAGACCATAAAGATAAAGCTTTCGGGAAAAGAGTACGAGGGCGGCATCAGGTATCAGGTACTGGTCCAGGGAAGCAGCAAGTGGAAGTCATGGACATCTGACGGAAAGCAGGCGGGGACAGCGCAGAAGCGCCTTGAAGCCATAAAGATCGAACTTACCGGAGATGTCGCAAATCATTATGATGTCTGCTACAGGACCAAGACTGCTACATACGGCTGGCTGAACTGGGCAAAGAACGGCGAGATCAGCGGTACGGTAGGTCTGTCGAAAAAGGTCGAATCCATACAGATCATTCTCGTTGAAAAGAATTCCGGACTTCCCGGAAACGTATCGGGAATAGTTAGCCAGCAGGAAAAATCTTCCATGACCAAAGAGGCTGACGATGCATCCGGTGATGATAAGGCCGCATCAGGAGCTTTCAGTTCATTAAGGTACGAAGGCAGCTCGGTTTATTACTACGACGCTAAGACAGGCGCGAAGAAGACCGGCTGGATAAAGATCAACGGCCTGTCATACTTTTTCGATCCTGCCAAGAGCGGCAAACTGACCGATTTCAAAGTCAATGATTTCTTTTCAAAGGCTGTGTTCATAGGCAATTCCACATCAGAAGGCCTTACGACTTATTTCAATTCCAAGGGAAAGAAGTATCTCGGCGGACCTCTGGTAGCAGCCAAGGTCAGCTATACGTTTAATTCGGATAAGGCCAAACTTAACGGATATATGCTCAAGTATAAGGGCGCACAGCTTCAGGCAAAGGCCGTGGTCAAGAAATCCGGTTCTAAATATGCTCTGATAATGATGGGTACAAATGATCTTGTCGGTACGAGAGCTTCATCTGTTGCAAAGAAGTACAAGTCTTATATCGAGGGCATACAGAAGGAGAATCCGGGAGTGCTCATATACATACAGTCGACCACTCCGAGACGCGGTACCAAAAACGTCAAGAACCTTTCCAACGATAAGATCAATGAGCTTAACAAACTCATGAAATCTTATGCAGATTCCAAGAGCGGAGTCTTCTATATCGATATCAGCACACCGCTTAAGGAAAGCGACGGCAGCATGAAAAAATCCTACTGCAGTGACGGCTATGTTCACCTCAACATGAAGGGATACAAAGTCTGGGTCAATACGGTAGTTGAATATGTCAGAAAGCAGTATCTGAACAATGCCATTGCCGAAGCAAAGAAAGCTACGGAATCAGCCAAGACCCAAACTGCAACGACTGAGGCTGCGTAGCTTCCCGATAACATATTTGATGGAGGATTCCTTACATGAATAAGGAAAATACTATTCTGGTCACAGCATTGATCTCGTCTGCGATATGTCTCAGTGCATGCGGTGCCAAACCGCAGCCCACGGCTTCAGAGTCTTCGTCCCTTATCACCACCGTTGCCACGACTACTGAGAGCAGCGAGACGGAAACCACTGCTGCATCAGCACCTGAAGGCGATGATCAGCCCGCTGCCACAGGAGCAAAGGATCAGTCTGATCCTGCCGGTACGGTTTCGGCTGAATATAATTCGGAAGTCGGCGCTTCGTTTCCCATGAGATACGAAAACAATGCCGTGTATTGCCATGATCCCTCAACCGGTGAGAAGAAGACCGGTTATATAAGGATCAACGGGATCACTTATTTTTTCGATCCGGCAGCAGACGGCCAGCTGACTGACATCTCCGTCAACGATTTCTTCTCAAAAGCCGTCTTCATCGGCAATTCGACATCTGAAGGCCTTACGATGTATTTCAATTCCAAGGGCAAGGGTTTTCTGGGCGGTCCGCTGGTCGCTGCAAAGGTCAGTTATACGTTCAATTCGGACAAGTCCAAACTTGACGGATACATGCTCAAATATAAGGATGAACAGCTTCAGGCTAAAGAACTTGTAAAGAAAGCAGGTTCCAAACGTGCTCTCATCATGATGGGAACCAACGACCTTATGGGTGCGGATGC
The DNA here is from genome assembly GCA_024682215.1 of Saccharofermentans sp. Lineage (GTDB taxonomy): Bacteria > Bacillota > Clostridia > Saccharofermentanales > Saccharofermentanaceae > Saccharofermentans. The sequence continues at coordinate 20,697 of JAIKZM010000210.1, forward strand.
TTCTGCTGTTGCAGAGAAATACTATAAATACATCGAGGGGATCATTCAGGAAAACCCCGGTGTCGTCATCTACATTCAGTCTACGACTCCCAGACGCGGAACGAAGAACGCCGACAGTCTTTCAAACGACAAGATCAACGAGCTCAACAACCTTATGATGGAGTATGCCAATACTCATAACGATGTTTACTATATCGATATAAGCACTCCGCTCAAGGATGAAGAAGGAAACCTTAAGCAGTCTTATTGCAGTGACGGCTATGTGCATCTGAATATCCAGGGCTATGGCGTATGGGTCAATAGGGTCGTGGATTATGTCAGGGCGATGTGTCTGGAAAAAGCAGCTGACGATGCAAGGGCATCTTCGCAGGCGGCAGGCCAGTAAATACGGCATCTGATAATGCCCAAGTTCCGGTGTTGATTTGAAAAGACAAGAATGATACTCTTTCTTTCAAGTTTTTTACGGAATAAAAGACTTGAGACTCTGACGGTTAAACCTGTCGGGATAACAATTATAACGGAGGAATATCTACATGAATAAGAAGATTTCAGCATTGATCATCACAGCTGCACTTGCATCTGCATTTTGCTTAAGCGCATGCGGCGGAGATAAGAACAAGCCTACGACTGCATCATCGACAGCAGCTACTACAGCAGCTTCAACGGCTGCCCAGAGCCAGGCAACAGAGGCTTCGGCATCTGAGTCGAAAGACAACGGACAGGCTTCTGAGAACGGCGCCGGAATCCCCAAGGAAGGCGATATGTATAAGGGAAAGAAAGTCGGCAGTGTAGAGAAGGTGCCTGACTGTGATGATGATAAGCATGGTGTCATCTATATCTACGATGAGAACGAAGAGCTGATCGAAGCTATTAAGTATTGATTTTATTGGTTTAGAGAGCTTTATTACCACAATGTCAGTTCGATCACGCGCTGACAGTATGCACAAAAACATAGAGTTTATGTTGTGCAATTTATACATAGAGCTAATTGAGAAAAACCCGGATGAAAAGTAAGATAAGATTGTCCGAAGGATGACCAAGGACTTCTGGACGAAATCAAAACAAGTACATCATAGAGGAGGTATTTCTTATGAAAGCTTTTTACTTAGATAATATTGATGTTGCAACACTTATGAAGGCGCTCGACGAATGCAAGGGCAGCGTTATCCTTATCACAGACGAGGGCGACCGTTTCAACCTCAAGAGCAAGCTCAGCCAGATCACAGGCATCATGAAGCTCATCGAGGGCGGCATCATCTGCAAGGCTAAGATCGCTTGCTCTGATCCTGACGACGAGGCTATGCTCTTCAGGCTTAACCTTTTCGGAAAGATCGAAGATGACAACAACTGAGAAGAAACTGAGGTTTAACCCTTAAGCCTTTTCATGCTCTAATTAGAAAAGCCAGAAAAAGGCCCCGCGATTGTCAGTATCGCGGGGCCTTAAATATTGAATTTGATTTTTTATTCTCTTTCTTCGAGAGGAACGTAATCCACTCTGTCCTGGACGCAGCGGTAAGCGGGACGGATAATCTTGCCGTGACCGTTGAGTTCTTCAAGTCTGTGTGCCGACCAGCCGGATATCCTGGCGATGGCAAACAGGGGAGTGTAGAGTTCGGTCGGGAGACCGAGCATTGAATAAACGAAACCGCTGTAGAAATCGATGTTTGCTGAAACGCCCTTGTAGATGTGTCTTTCGGCTGCGATAAGCTCTGCAGCGAGGCGTTCGATCTTCTCGTAGAATCTGAATTCAGCGCTGCGGCCCTTTTCTGCGGAAAGCTCTCGGACATAGTTCTTGAATATCTGGGCTCTCGGATCAGAGATCGAATAAACGGCATGTCCCATTCCGTAGATTACGCCGCTGCGGTCGAAAGCATCCTTGTGAAGGATCCTTTCGAGGTACTTGAGGATCTCGTCTTCATCTTCCCAGTCGGAAATGTTGCGCTTGATCTCCTTGAACATCTTGATGACCTGGATGTTCGCACCGCCGTGTTTCGGGCCTTTGAGAGAACAAAGGGATGCCGCGACAGAAGAATAAGTGTCGGTTCCCGAACTTGTTACTACATGGGTCGTGAACGTTGAATTGTTACCGCCGCCATGCTCAGCGTGAAGGATGAGCGAAACGTCGAGTATCTTTGCTTCAAGCGGTGTGAACTTGTTGTCTGACCTAAGCATGTAAAGGATGTTCTCGGCAGTCGAGAGACCCGGCTTCGGGCGGTGGACGATGAGTGAATCCCTGTCGAGGTAATACTTCATTGCATCGTAGCTGTGAACCGCGATCTGCGGGAATATCGAGATGAGCTCAAGCGACTGTCTCAAAACATTGGGGATGGAAATATCCATCGGCTGATAATCGTATGCGTAAAGATTGAGTACCGCGCGTGCGATGTTGTTCATGAGATCTGAAGAAGGCTTCTGCATGATTACGTCACGGAAGAAGTTCTTAGGCATTCTCGACCTTGAATCCGCGAGCAGATTGCAGAAGTCGCTGAGCTGTTCTTTTGTCGGAAGTTTTCCGAAAAGAAGCAGGTAAGAGGCTTCCTCAAATCCGAAATGCATACTTTCGGGCTGTCCTGCGATGAGGTCTTTTACATTGATGCCGCGGTAGAAGAGTTCGCCTTCAGCGGGCATGGACTTGCCGTCAACCGTTTTTGTGGCTTTGATCTCGGAAATACGAGTGAGTCCCGTGAGGACGCCTTTTCCGTTAAGGTCGCGGAGTCCTCTTTTAACGTCGTACTGAGAATAGAGATCGGGATCGATCTCGTTTGCTACACATATTTTTGCCAGTTTTTCGATCTCGGGCGTGATTTTCGAGTAGCTGTTGTTAGTTGGCATGACAGTTATCTCCTTGGGTTGCGTCTGTTGTCAGAAAGCTTGCAAAAATGTCAATATCCCAACTATTTTAGAGGATTTTATGTGCGTTTTCAATTGATATTATCAAATGAGAAAGCCGCCGTTTACTCCGATTATCTGCCCTGTGATGTAAGATGCTTCCTCGGAACACAGGAAAAACAGGGCTTTTGCGACATCGTTTGGAGAACCCAGCCTGCCAAGAGGAGTCTCGTCTTTGAGTTCCTCAAGGTCTTCAGAAGAGAAATCTTTGAGCATGTCAGTCTCGATCACTCCGGGAGATACCGCATTTACCCGTATGCCTGAAGGACCGAGTTCTTTGGCAAGTGATTTTACATAAGCGTCAACTGCGCCTTTGCTTGCGGAATAGAGGGCTTCACATGATGCGCCGGTCTGTCCCCACATCGAGGATACAGCGGTGATCACGCCGCGTTTTCTTGATACCATGCCGGGGATCACTGCGTTTGCGAGATAAAACAGACCGCCGAAATTGGTGTCCATGACCTTTCTGTATTCATCTGCACCAAAATCCTGCGCAAGCCCTTTTACGGATATTCCGGCATTGGATATGAGGCAGTCGACGTGGCCGGACCGTTCCTCTGTTTCATGTACTGCGGATATTACGCTTCCGGGGTCAGAGACATCGCATTTGATAGTGCCGATATCATCGCCGAAGTCCGGTACGGTCGAATTATAAAGGCAGGTGACAGACCACCCGTTATCAGCGAAAAGACGGACGGCAGCTTTGCCGATCCCTCTTGAACCTCCCGATATCAGTACATGCGGCATAAAGGTCGCCCTCCCATATCTTTGATTTGTTTTATTATAACCCTTTCACAAGTTGTTGCTTTACTTTATAATAGCAACGTTTGAAATGGAGGATACACCATGGCAATTGATGAGAATAAGAAGAATAAGCTCAAAGACAGTGCCGCATCAGCAAAGGAGAAGGAGACCGAAAAGGATCTTACATCCGGTGTCGAAGAGGCTGATCTTTCTGAAGATAAAGAGACTGAAGAAACAGACGCTGAAGATTCTGAGATCGAAGTTTCTGAAGCTGAAGCAGAAGAGGAAGATGAGGAAGATGAGGAATCTGAACCTAAGGTTAAGCCTAAGAAAAAAAATGATCCCATCCCTGCGATAATGATCGTTTTGATCTATGCGATCATAATCGGTGCAGTCCTTTTCTATATTATCCCGACTGTTATGGTTCCGTCTTTCGGATACACGCTTGATGAATTCAACGCCAAGCTCGAGAATACTGATATCTCAAAGCGCATGAACGCGCAGTACACAACGCTTACGCCGCAGTTCAAGCTCGTTGATAAAAACTCGATCAAGGAGATCTGGAGCATCAAAGGCGAGATAGAGCCTGACGAACAGAAGAGGCTCGATGCCAGATTCAAGCCTTTCGTTAAGACATATGCTGCTACGGAAGAACTTGAGCATATCCTTGTTGAGGCAAATACCCGCGTAAATGACGGACAGCTGACCAGAATGTGCATTTACTGCACGTTTGACAACAAGCACGTATCCATGATGATGGTACATTTCGGTGCCGTTTTCGCAGCTTTTACCGATCTTCCTTTTAACGATGCACTCGGCCTGATCATGAACAGTGCCATGGAAGACAACAAAGCCGGTCTTTATACCGTCAAGGGCGACATTGCTTTCAAGCTTTCCTATGACAACATCGGAGGAAAGCAGACATATATCAAGATGGAAGTGCTTCCTGCGAAGGCTGTTAAGGCTGACCGCATCAAGACAACGATCCCCGATGGAACGACAGTTCCTTCAGAGACTGCGGCTCCTGTGGAAACATCTGCATCTGCTTCAGCTTCCTGACCGGATCCCTGAAAACAAAATGACTAAACAAAAGGGCTGCCTCATATGAGACAGCCCTTGTATTTGGCAGGGGTAGTAGGAATCGGACCCACATCAAAGGTTTTGGAGACCCTCGTTTTACCACTAAACTATACCCCTGTAAAACGTTAGATAGTTTAATCGTTGGTTTGCACTATGTCAAGGTCAATGGTATCATTTGTCCATTCGTATTATAAATAATAAAAGGAGCGGATCGATATGAAACTTGCTGTTATCGGTACTGGCAACATGGGCAAGGCTCTTCTTGGCGGCTTCATCAGGGGCGGCGCAGTTAAGGCTTCGGAGGCATATTGCTTTGATGTAAGGCTTGAGGCGATGGATGCAGTCGCCGAAGAACTCGGATGCAACACTTCAGGAAGCGTTCAGACCTGTGTAAAGGATGCGGACTATGTGCTCATGGCCGTAAAGCCCCAGCATTTTGATCCTGCTCTCAAAGATGTCAGCGAGTGCCTCAAGGATGGCGCAATAGTTCTTTCGATCGCTGCTGCCGTTACTTGCGAGAGGATCTCCGGTATCCTCGGAGCCGGCAGAAAATTCGTAAGGATCATGCCCAACACGCCCGCACAGGTCGGTTGCGGCGTTTCCGCGGTTTGCCCCGTAGGTCTTTCTGAAGATGAGACTGCGTTTGTCAAACAGCTTCTTGATACTTGCGGAACTTCGATCCTTTGCGATGAGAAGACTCTTGATGCTATCGGATGCGTATCAGGTACAGGTCCCGCATATGTCATGCTCTTTATCGAAGCAATGGCTGATGCAGCCGTAAGCCTCGGCATCAAGCGTGATGACGCTCTCAAGATCGCAGCCGGCACGGTTATGGGATCAGGAAAGCTTTGCCTTGATACAGGAACGAATCCCGCAGTTCTTAAGGATATGGTATGCTCCCCCGGCGGAACCACGATCGCAGGCGTCATGGCGCTTGAAGAGAACGGATTCCGCAATGCTGTCATCAAGTCCGTTACGGCCGCTTACGACAAGACTCTCCTCATGCAGGGCAGGAAATAACCGTAGATGGGATCTTTGACGGACGTAATCATATATACAGACGGTGCCTGCTCCGGTAATCCCGGACCGGGCGGATGGGCTGCGATACTTATAGCCGGAAACTACAAAAAGGAGCTTTCCGGCGGTGAGGCGAATACCACCAACAACAGGATGGAACTGGAAGGCGTCATAAACGGACTCCGTGCTCTGACGCGTCCCTGCAACGTCACCATATACAGTGACAGTGCTTACGTAGTAAATGCATTCAACCAGAAGTGGCTCGACAAGTGGATGTCGAACGGCTGGAAGAACAGTGCAAAAGCTGAAGTAGCCAATTCGGATCTTTGGAAAGAGCTTGTCGTTCTTACGGCAACCCACAAGGTTACTTTCAGCAAAGTCAAAGGACATGCCGATGACGAGCTCAACAACAGATGCGATGAGCTTGCTGTCGCGGAGAGTCGAAAATTTAAGTGATCAGAGGCGTTATTGAGAAATGGGAAGGATAAATTGTCCTGATGACATGCTCTTCGAGAAGACCGTGTCAAAAGAAACAAAGTTTACGGGACGTGTGTTTACTGTGGAGGTTAAGACCATAACTACTCCCGAAGGCGCTGAAAGCCACAGAGAGATCGTTCTGCATCACGGCGGTGCATCGATCCTTCCCATAGATTCTGAGCTTAACTGCTATTTCGTGAAACAGTTCAGGAGCCCTTTCGAGAAAGTCATGACCGAAGCTCCAGCAGGCAAGGTCGAACCCGGTGAGGAGCCTCTTGCATGCGCTGCAAGGGAGATTACCGAGGAGACCGGTTTTACGGCAGGGAAGATAGAGCATGTCGGAAAGATGGCTGCCACGCCCGGTTACTGCTCTGAGATCATAAATCTGTATATAGCGACGGATCTTCAGTATACGGGCGGAACACCTGACGCAACCGAATATCTGAGGACCGTAAAATGTCCGCTTAAATCAGCTCTGGAAATGGCTGAAAGCGGTAAAATAGAAGATGCGAAAACGCTTGTACTTATCTACAAAGCGGCCAGGAGGTTCGGCATTTGAGCAGGTTTGAGAACAAAAAGGAAATACTCGGATTAGTTCTGTTCTTTTTGGCAGCAGCGATAATCCTCATATTCTACCTGCCGGTAAGCCTGACAGGAATTATCGGAAGCTTTGTAAAGAACGTTTTCTTCGGCCTTATCGGCTGTATGGCTTATGCAATTCCGCTCTATGTGCTCTATGTGGCTCTTGACGTCTTTTTCGAGAAGAGAGAGGGCGTATCGGGCGTCAGAGTCAGGTCGGTAATCCTGCTTCTCGTAAGCTTTGCGTCTCTTCTTGCCATGATCACCATGGATTTCGATTATTTCAGGGAGATCAGTGCCACCGAGAATGGCAGTGTCTCAGCTTTGAAAGCTTTGGGAATGCTCTGGCAGTCCGGCGGAAGTCAGGAACTCATCTGCAGACCCGGATCGCCCACGGTATTCCCGGGCGGACTTGTCGGCGGAGCGATCGCCGTTGCTCTTAACGAGGTAACCGGAAAGATCATCGCAATCCTTGCAAACATCGTATTTATCATCACACAGATAATCCTTGTGTTCCGCGTATCTCTCAAGGCCACTGCCAGGAAGACATACAAGGCCATAAGCAATGCTTCCAATAAAGTCTATAAGACCGTCGTTGCAAAGAAAGGACCCAGGAACGAACCGGGTTTTTCCATCTATTCAGGCAAGGAATCCTTTAACCGTCCCGCAAGACCTCAGGGAACTCCTGCAAGACAGGGCGGTGCAGCAATCATCTACGGAGATAACAGCGCGCCTGCAACGGCAGCTGTTCCCACAAGAAGCCGCAGACCTGCGGCTCCTGCTGCCAAGCCTTTGGGGCCTTCTCCTTACGGAAGGCCGGATGCCTTTGATTCTTCGCTGCCGATCGACAGCAGGACCGGATTTGTCGATGTTGCCAGGATGACCGGAGATGCCAATGCGGTTGGCAGGACAGATCCCGGCAAGCTTACATACAATGAGAAAGAATACAATGTCAGGGACGGTGAGTCTCCTGTTGCTAATTTCGAATATACGGCTGACGCGGTCACCATTCCCGGAATGATGAACAGAAAGCAGCCCAAGGTTCCCGATTTCCTGGATCTTGACCGTAAGGAACCGGATTTCTATGACCTTACCCGGGATGATGTCAGACAGCCTTCGCATAGAAGTGACAACTACGAAGAGCTCAATCCTTATGAGGTCGATGATGATACTGAAGGAACAGGCTATGATTACACAAATGAGGCTGAGCGCAGGGTTAGACGCCCTGATGTCGATCTCGGTGCTTTAGGCGGATCCGGTGATGAGAGCACCGATGAATTCAACATGCCTGCACCGGCTCCTGCTCCCGTAAAGTCTGATGCGCCCTCTAACGGACGCATCACGATCAATGCGGGAACAGAGGATACCGAGAACTTCTCAAGGACTGAAGGCAGGATAATGAAGACAAATGAGAATCCTGCGCATACCAGGAATCCTAATGTCGAATTCTCAGCTGAGACACAGGAACGCGAGAAGGCTAAGAAAGCTCGTGACAGCAGGCTCAGAAAATACACACCTGCGCCCACGTCGCTTCTTTCACCTGATGAAGTCCAGCGTGATGCAGGCAATAAGGATGCGATGCTCCGTGAAAAGGCCTATAAGCTTGAGGATGCATTGAGGAGTTTCGGCATTGAAGCTGAAGTTAAGAACATTACCCACGGACCTGCAATTACAAGATTCGAGCTTACTCTTAAGGTCGGAACGAAGGTATCCAGGGTCACACAGCTTGAGAACGATATCAAGCTCGCCATGGCTGCTGTTTCAATCAGAATCGAAGCACCTATTCCGGGTAAGAGTGCCATCGGTATCGAGATACCTAATGACAAGCCTACCGCAGTTCACCTGAGAGGGCTTGTTGAGACCAAGGAATTCAAGGCGGCAACACCTCTTACTGTTGCGCTCGGACGCGACATCCCCGGCAGGCCGATCTACTGTGACCTTGCAAAGATGCCGCACCTCATGATCGCGGGTTCCACAGGTTCCGGTAAGTCCGTATGTATCAACTCGATCCTTACAAGTATCCTTGTACATACTTCTCCGAAGGATGTAAGAATGATACTGGTCGACCCTAAGGTCGTTGAACTTGCAGTATATAACGGCATACCTCATCTCATCATGCCGGTAATCACTGATCCTAAAAAGGCGGCTGCCGCACTTAACTGGGCCGTTGTCGAGATGCAGAGAAGATATAAGCTCTTCGCTGAAGGCCAGGTCAGAAACATCAGCGGTTTCAATGAGAAGTACGCTAACGATCCTACTGTTGAGCATCTTCCTTTTATCGTTCTCGTAATCGACGAGCTTGCCGAACTCATGAGCGTTGCCGCAAAGGAAGTCGAGACATATATCTCCCGTCTTGCAGCTCTCGCAAGAGCTGCGGGCATTCATCTGCTTATCGCTACACAGAGACCTTCGGTTGACGTCATCACGGGTGTCATCAAAGCCAATATCGGTTCGAGGATCGCTTTTGCGGTTACATCCGGTGTGGATTCCAAGACCATTCTCGACCATGTCGGAGCAGAGAAGCTTCTTGGTAAGGGCGACATGCTCTACGCTCCTATGAGTGCTCCCCAGCCTGTCAGAGGTCAGGGTGCATTTCTTAAGGACGAAGAGGTCGAGGTTGTCGTTGAATACCTGAAGAACAAATACGGCTCCATGTATGATGAAGATATCATCAATGAGATCGACAGGACTGCCGAAGGCGCTGAAGGCGGTGCCATGGATGCTGTATCAGGCGGTGATTCCGGTGCTTCCAACGATCTTTTCGAACAGGCGGTAGAGACCGTTATCGAGAATGGAAGCGCGTCGGTATCAGTCCTTCAGAGACGTTTGGGAATCGGTTATCCGCGTGCCGCACGTCTCATCGATGAGCTTGAGAAAAAACAGATCATCGGACCTTTCGAGGGAAGCAAGCCCCGTAAGATACTTGTTACCAAGACCGAGTGGCTTGAGATTAAGGCGAGGAAGGGCTGATATGACTGATGCTGTAATCCGTGCCGTGGAACTTGGCAAAACTATGGGCAAAACATTCGGGTTTGCCGAAAGTCTCACAGGCGGAATGATCTCTTCGCAGATCGTTGGCGTTCCGGGAGCATCGGCGGTTTTCTCGGGTTCAGTCGTTTCTTATACGAATGAAGTGAAGATGAATGTCCTCGGTGTTCCGTCTTCTGTGATCGAAAAGAATACCGAGGTTTCTGCAGAGTGCGCGGAGGCAATGGCTGAAGGTGTCTGCAGGGTTATAGGCTGTGATTACGCAGTGGCGGTTACCGGTATCGCAGGCCCTACGGGAGAGCTTCCGGGAAAGCCTGTCGGAACGGTTTATTTCGGCTATCACGGCAACGGAAAGTCGGGTTCTTTCAGACGTTATTTTGAAGGAGACCGTCTTGAGATCAGAAATAAGACAGCAGAGTGTGCGGTCGAAACATTGATCGCTGCTTTGGAAGGGAAGATATAAGTGTCAGAGAATTCATTAACCAAGCCGGCGACACCGCAGAATAGAAAGAAGGGGATGAGTTTCGGGTTATCCGCTTTCATAGTCGGCCTCGGACTTATCATAACTAAGGCATCCGGTCTTTTAAGAGACATTATCGTTTCCGACAGGTTCGGAGTGGATCCTGCAACAGCCGATATTTACCGCGATGCTTTCACGCTCTCGTTTACTATCCCTGATCTTTTCTATAATCTTTTGGTCGGCGGTGCGATCTATTCGACTGTTGCGCCTTACCTGTCGGCACAGCTCGCCACGGGCAATGAGAAAAAAGGTGTAAGAACGGTAAGTATCTTCATCTCCGTAGTATCCGTCGTAATGATATTCTTCTGTACCCTCGGTACTGTTTTCTCGGAACAGTTCTACTCGATCTATGCACTGAACAAGAATACTAACCCTATTACACTCCAGCTTGCCGCACAGGCATCCAAGATGCTTTTCCCGCAGATCTTTTTCATAATGCTGGCTGCGCTTTGCAACGGCGTGCTCAATTCGTACAGAAGGTTCACGATCACTTCGTTCGGACCTGTTATCTATAACATCCTTGTCCTTTCGGCGATCGCGGTATTCGGCGGACAGACGCAGCAAAAGCTCATGATGACAACGGGAGGCATCCTTGCATCAGCCGTTATCTATTTTTTCTGCCAGTATTTCTTCGGCTTTAAGCAGATGAAGCAGTTCAGGTTCAATTTCAATCCTGTTGACAAGGAGTTCATTGCTCTTTTCAAGAGGGCGATACCGATCCTCATTTCGGCATCGATCACTCAGATCAACATCGTTGTCCTTAATTTCTTTGCCAACAGCTTTGATAAGGGAAGCATCTACGGTTACCGCAACGCATCCACCATATGGCAGATACCTTATTCTGTTTTCGTTGTTGCCATCACGACGGTAATGACACCACAGCTTGCAGGTGACTACGGTGCAAATAAGCTGGATGAATGCTCAAGGCTCCTGTCCAAATCAATGAAGAACGCGCTCTTCCTGTCGATCCCTTCTGCAGCATTCATTGCGGTAATGAATTTCGATGTCGTCAAAGCCATCTATCAGTGGTCTTCCAGATATACGGATAAGAATGCAAACACTGCAGCCATATTCCTTTTGGGATTCTCTTCCGCGATAATCACCGCGGCTGTTATTCACGTGTTCAACCAGGCATTCTACGCAATCGGCCAGACACGCATTCCGCTCTTTGCAGGAATCGTGGGACTCGTGCTCAATCCTGTATTCTGCATTTTGTTTATCGAACTCGGAATGGGACCTTTGTCTCTTTCAGTTGCTTATTCGGCTACAAACTTCTGCCAGATGATATTGTTGTCGGTACTTTACTGCAAGCGCAAAGAGCTTGCGCCTCACGGTATTGTCGCATTCCTTGTCAAATCATTCGCTGCTGCTGCGGTTATGGCTGTTGTCTGTTTCGTCTTTGACAGAATTGTTCCCGGACAGGGAAGAAAGATCCAGCAGCTTTTGATCTTCGGAGTAAAGGGCATTACGGCTGTCATAATCTATTTCCTTATCGCGATACTGCTCAAGATGGAGGAAGCTAATTTCTGGATAAAGAAGATCAAGGGAAGAGTGGGCCGAGGAAGTAAGAAGTAGGTTCCTACATATCAGCTTATTAAACTTGCAGGAGGTGCATAATAATGAATGAGAACATTTTTACACGTAACGAGAAACTTGCGCAAAAGGTCATCAAAGGCCTGAATTCACGCAACATGACAGGTTACTATGCATCATCTGCAGAAGAAGCCAAAAAGATAGCATTAGAAATCATCCCCGAGGGATCCTCGGTTACGATGGGCGGCGGAATGAGCGTTCACGAGATAGGTCTTGTTGATGCTCTCAAGTCAGGAAACTACGATTTCATTGACAGAGATAAGACTGAAGACAAGCGTGCGGCAATGCTTGCAGCTTATGATGCCGATTTCTTCCTTTCAGGCTGCAATGCCATTACCGAAGACGGAATACTCATTAACATCGACGGAAACGCAAACAGGGTATCTGCTATCGCACAGGGACCAAAGAAGGTTCTGTTTATAGTAGGAATGAATAAAGTCTGCAGTGATGTCGACGGAGGAATGAAGAGAGCCCGTAATGTGGCAGCTCCCATAAATGCCCAGAGGTTCGGTCTTGATACACCATGCACCAAGACAGGTTCATGCATGGACTGCAAATCACCTGACACCATATGCTGCCAGTTTCTTGTTACACGCTTTTCCAAGCACGCTGATAGGATCCACGTGATCCTTGTGAATGATTCTTTAGGCTTCTGATACTGTTACACTGATAACGGTATAGTGTTGTTTAATAAGCCTGCAGTAAATATCTTACGGGAGATAGACACCTCCGGTATCTGGTGGTGCAGTTCTGCCGTCATGTTTTCTGTCAGGAACGTGAAGAATTCCATCCGCGAAATAAACGGTCCGGGAAATGAGAACTATGAGTATGATTCTCAATTTCTGATAAACGGGAAACCGATAGCACAGGCGTGTGCGAGCCGCGCTTTTGTTCCTTATGAATGACAGGAGCGAAGAGACCGAACAGCTGATGGCAGATTTCTACGTTAATCACGAAGAATATGATGAGAACATGGATCTGGTGAATTCTTACTGGGAAAAAGAGGCGGATTAACTTGCGTCTTTGTCGGTTTTTGTCGGTAAAAGCCGGTAATGCCCCTGAAACAATATGTTCTGTTTTGTAAGAAATTGTACCATTATTGTCGCACTTATTCTGTTGACAAAAGTGTATCATAACAATAGAATTAACTCATAAATAAGAACAAATGTTCAACGCATTGATTGGAGGCTTTTATGGCTAAGAGTAAGAATTCAACCAAGGGCTCGGTAGCGCCTGTACAGGATCAGAGCGAGCGCAGGAAGGCACTTGATGCCGCAATGGCACAGATAGAGAAGCAGTTCGGCCAGGGTGCCGTAATGAGACTTGGTGACCAGACTCACATTGATATTGAGACTATTCCTACCGGTGCACTGACTCTTGATATAGCACTCGGTATCGGCGGACTTCCCAGAGGAAGGATCGTTGAGATCTACGGACCTGAATCTTCAGGTAAGACAACCGTAGCGCTTCACTGCGTTGCAGAAGCTCAGAAGCAGGGCGGTACATGTGCATTCATCGATGCAGAGCATGCTCTTGATGCCAATTATGCTGCAAACATCGGTGTAGATATCGATAACCTTCTCCTTTCACAGCCTGATACAGGTGAGCAGGCGCTCGAGATCTGCGAGACGCTTGTTCGCAGCGGATGCATTGACGTAGTAGTTATCGACTCCGTTGCAGCACTCGTTCCGAGGGCTGAGATCGAAGGCGAGATGGGTGATTCTCATGTAGGACTTCAGGCAAGACTCATGAGCCAGGCGCTCAGAAAGCTTGCTCCTGTCGTAGCCAAGTCCAATACAATCTGCATCTTCATCAACCAGCTCCGTGAGAAGGTCGGCGTTATGTTCGGTAACCCCGAGACTACTCCTGGTGGCCGCGCTCTTAAGTTCTATGCTTCTGTCAGACTTGATGTAAGAAAGACCGAGACACTCCGTAACGGTACTGATGTAATCGGTAACCATACCAGAGTTAAGGTTGTTAAGAATAAGGTTGCTCCGCCGTTCAAGGAAGCTGAATTCGATATTCTCTACGGTAAGGGCGTTTCTTCAGAAGGCTGTATCCTTGATCTTGCTGTTGAGAATAATATCGTAGACAAGAGCGGATCTTGGTTTGCATACAAGGGCAATAAGATCGCTCAGGGTCGTGATGCGGCAAAAGCATACCTTATCGATCATCCTGACGTAAGAGAGGAGATCGAGACTCTCGTAAGAGAATCTTACATGCCTGCTGAAGATGATGATGCGGATGCAGCGGCTCCTGCAGCTTCTGCTGATAAGGCAGCAGCTCCTGCAGCAGAAGAAGATGACGATATCCTCGGTATCGATCTCTGATATTTGATGATTGTCTGCCGGGACTGTTTTACTAAGCGGTTCCGGCAGAATTGTTTTTATGCATATGAGTGATAAAGAAATTAAAGAGGCCGTATCCTGTGCCATAAGGCATATTGGAACAGGCGTTTATTCATCGGGAAAGATACTTATATATCTCGGCGGCAAAGGTTATGACGAGTCTGTCTGTTATGCCGCCGTAAAAGATCTTGTGAATACCGGATATATTGATGACCGCAGAGCTGCGCGGAAGGTTCTGGCTGCCCGTTCAGGCAAAAAACAGGAGAGCAGGAATTATATGCTCCAGCGCTTTCTTGAAGCCGGCATAGATCCTGATATTGCCGAGGATCTTGCTTCAGAACTGAAAAGCGATGTCGATACATGCAAGTCGCTTTTTGAATCCGGTTTTGGCGTACCGGATGAGAACAGTTCAGACAGGGAAGAGGAATTTATAAAACTCGCACGTCTAAGGGGATATGATTTTGAGACAGCGGTAAAAGCATTCAGACTCTATTTGTCTGAATGAACCGCTTTAGCTTTGCGCCTGTCTGTGGCCGTGACGGCGATAAGAAGAATGAAGCCTGCTATCGATAATACGAGTCCTTCTTTCATTAAAGGCATGTGATAGACCATTTGTATCTTATGCGCACCTTCCGGAAGTTCAATTCCCATGAATCCGATATTGGCTTTCATTATCTCAGCCTTTTCACCGTCCACATAGCAGGTCCAGCCTGAATCATAGGGAAGGGTAAAACAAAGGAATCTGTCTGATGATGCCGTTATTGTTCCGGAGAAACCATTCTTTATTATGGTGACATCATTTAACGATTCGGCTCGTAGCTTTTCCATCTGTTCAGGATAACCTGACATGTCATGACTCCATATCTGGATCTCGCCGATCTGATACTCGCCTATATTATCGAAATACACCGTACACGTTTTGATGCCGTCTTTACTGCTCCCGAGGCAAAGGATCTGATTATCGTAACCGCCATAGTAAACATAATCTTCTTTGAGGAAGCGTGTATGGTTTATCTTTCCGTCGGCCTTGGTATAAAGATACAGTTCTTTGTTATCGCACTTGTCGGTCAGTTTCAGATCTACGAACCGGATGTATGTTTCTTCGCCGGGAATGCCGTCGAACTCCAATGTTAGGTGTGCTTTTTGGCGATCGACCCTGATGGTGTTGTTTGTTATTTCGACACCGTCGGCTTCGGTTATCCTGTAGTCCAGCTTCTTTGCGGTAGGATGGTGATCTTTATCTTCCGTCAGACGTGAAGGCGTGTTTTCCAGATATACAGAACGGCACATGATGTCCTGCTTATCGATAGGAGACAGAGATTCAAATGCAGCTTTGGAGATGTAGCTGTCATATGTGAATCCGATCGGAAGATAATGATCGTTTTTAAGGATCACATCGTTGTTCTTACCGTTTTCTATCCGGTCAATTTCAGAAAATCCGTAAGGGTAGACCGGGGAATCTGAAACTCTTGCCACATGATATTTGACGCCTGCAAGAGTAAGGGGGACAGATCTTGCGTCAAGACCGAGACTGTAGTTCATTGCACCGCGTTGAGTCATTTCCAGTTCATTGAGGAAAGCCATGTATTCAGGATAGTAGAAAGAAGAATAGTAGGATGTTCCGTTGAGGCCGAAAGCGCGTGAGCTTGACATTGTATGCCAGAAGATGCTGCTGCCGTTTACACGGTAATATACGTCCTTGTCGTTGATGACTGTATTGCTTTTTGCAAGAGATGCATACTGTCCGTTGTTGATGAGTTCTATCGCAGAACCGTTATCAAGAAAAGAGGAGAGATCGCTGTGGCGGAAACTGCGTCCGATAACAGGTGATATGCATGCCGAGATCATGAGGATGGCGAGTGAGGCGCTCTTGACTGACTCGGGTCTGGTTTTTAACAGGAGGCCTGCTGTCAGATCTGCCGACATGAATATGATCAGGAATACGATCAGTACTAAATTTTGATTTTGTCCGGAAAGCAGGAAGGAGGCAATTCCAAAAACAAGGGTTCCGGCAAGCACGGCGGCCTTCTTTTTCAGAGGCATCCCGGCAAAAGAAGGAACTGCAAACATGACAACGGCAGATACGCAGAGCTCGTAGGCAAAACACCAGCGGTTTATTATATTGTTGAAGCCTGAAAATACATAACCGAAAAGAGGGATAAGAAGCATTGCTGAAAGAAGGATGAATAAGATCTTCAGCAGCGTGTTCTTTTTTCTTTCGGTAAACATTGTGATTATGCAGGGAACCGCAATGACAGAGAAACCGAGTGAACCCTCGTTAAGGTTTTCGCTTATCGTCAGTGTATAGTCAGATATAAAAGACAGATAGTAATGGGCAGGATAGAAGAGCAGATTGGGCACGCTGCGGCCGATCCTTGCACCTGCCATGTGCGTGATCATATAGGCAAACGGCAGGATGAACAAACCAGAAAGCAGGATACCCGTTGATCCGCATAAAACCAGTCTTCCAAATGCTTTGAAAAAGCTTTTGGCAGTGTGGTCGTTATATGAGATGAAATACCTTACGAGGAAATAGATGACGATAAGCAGTGCATAAGAATATGAAAGGTAGATGTCAGAACCTAAAGCGAGAAATACCAAGATGATGAAAAGAAGAGACCGCTTGCCTTTTAGGATTATCTCCGTACCGATCAGGAAGAGCGGCATGATTATCAGGGCATCGTAGAA
Organism: Saccharofermentans sp.; assembly: GCA_024682215.1. Lineage (GTDB taxonomy): Bacteria > Bacillota > Clostridia > Saccharofermentanales > Saccharofermentanaceae > Saccharofermentans. The sequence continues at coordinate 37,620 of JAIKZM010000210.1, forward strand.
GTTTGGCTGACGGAGGCAGAATAAGAGCGAGAAGCCGCAGAACGCATAATTGATCGAACCGATCATTACAGGCAGCGGCTTTTGCCTGAAGTAGAATCCTAAAAGTGAAAAGGTGCATCCGGCAAGATAGATCTTCAGGATGATCAGAAGATCATAGACGAATTCCTGCGATTCCATGGGGAAAAGGGATGCAATGAAGCTGAAGACAGAGAAATACATACCCTGACGGACAGGAATAGCCGAAAAATCGAATCCGTTTTCAGAGCTGAAGACCCGCCTGAGAGAACTGCTGTTATTGACCATGGCGGAATAGTTGTTTGCGAAGCCGTCGAGCTGCTGAATGAAGGATTTGCCGCTGATATAGAAATCTTTGAAAACAAAGAACTGAACGACTATAAAAAGGAGGGTGAAGTGGAGCAGATAGAATGCAAAAAGGCGCGCTTGGGTAAGATCGCGCCAAAGTGAATGGTAACGCATTCTGATCGACTGGAATGTATCCGTAACCTATAGCCACCTTTTCTTTGTGATAGAACAATTATACACGAGTTATGTTTTTCTCGTTTGCATGAGAGTAGAGCAGCAGTTTTGGCTTTTGCGACAGTATTTCTTCCCAATCGTCTTTCAACGCAGCGTTGTCACTATATGCCTCAAGATATTCAAGCGGCTCAAGATCTCCAAGTATGAAAGTACCATCGCTTAAAGCCACATAGATGCTATCCTCGCTGTGACTTTTTGTCTTTCCGATGTTTCCGCTGATACCTAATGATTCAAGGAAAGAAGATGCATCTTCAAACTTAAGTGCAATTGCTTTGCTCTCATCTATCGGCTTATAAGCCAGATGCGGTTCCCTGGCAAATATATGATCAGAGTAATGAACATAGCCTGTTTGTGATTCCATTATTATAAGTTTTATGCCCTGAGCCATCAGTTCGCTTACCAGACCGATGTGATCCGGATGATAGTGCGTAGCCAATAAATAGTTGATATCTGAAAGCCTGATTCCCTGGCTTTTTATTGCTTTGCAGAAAGCAGACAAAGTACCGGCATAATCAGTATCGATAAGGATACTGGCGTTTGTACCTCTTATAAGGAATGTGTTTGTGTTGCCGTAACGCAGTTTTATAACCATTGAGTATTTCCGTTATCTTGTAAGTTCTATTTTCTTTTTGTTCAGGCCGGACAGAGAACTCGAATTTGACCATACGTGGATTTTTGCCGTGGCAGAGTTCTTTTCGGGAGTGTTTGTTATCCTGATATATGTGTCCAGGTTATTGTTGATCTTTATGTTTATGTCAAAAGTGTCTTCGCTTACCGGGACTTTTGGGAAGACATTTTTCCATACTCTGTTAACGAGATTCATAACTTCAGTTTCGGTGATATTTTCGAAATTTACATCTACGCTGCAAAGAGCATATTTTGTCCTTTCAAACAGGATCTTATAATCATCGCCGTTTTTATAGTCCTGAAAATCAATTGAGACGATACTGATCTTGTATTTCATATTGGAAGGAAGATCATGTTTGTTAATGACGTATTGAACGAATTCGTTGGAGAAACTTTTATTGGTTTCTTGGAATACGGCTGTAAAATCATCCCGGATCTCTCTGTTTTCTATGACCTGGATCTGGAAACTTACATCAGGTGGCAGGGCAGGGGAATGACCTTCATATGACTGGGAATTTTTCGATGTAAGATAATAAGTCATATCTGCGGCTGCCTCTTCACCATATAAAGCGGCAAGATGCGGTCTGATCCTGGCCTGAGCTGAACGGTCCAGATTGTTAAGATTTGTTTCGGACAATATGGATGAGCAGATTACGGAAAAGAGCACGATACCGATGAAACACAAAGATACTTTAAGCAGCTTTTGATGCTTGCGGATATAAGATGTGAAGAAAAGGACCTGAAAGAGCAGACAAATGAATGGGATAAATATCTTGAATTCGTTTAACAGGACAAATAAGACCGCAGGAAATCCGAAGAACCAGGTCAATAAGAAATAGCCTGTAAAACTTTTATAAATGGCAAAGATCAACGGAATGAAGGAAATAAAGAAAAGAACGGTTCCGATTATTAAGGAAACTGATGTTTTAGAACTTGTTTTTTCAGTACGGTTATCCATCTGGTTTCCTCCTGGAAATGTTCTTATACCGGTATGCTATCATTGTTCTTTCGAAATTCAAGATAAATATATCGAAAAACGATAAAATAGTAACCCGGCGGAAAATATCAAAGAAATGGGCAAGCGCCGCTCTTATTTGCTATAATGCCTACATTATGGAAAAGAATACAGATAATAAAAATATAGAGATCACGCTTCTGGCTCTAGGATGCTCCAAGAACCTTGTTGACTGTGAGACCATGTCAACACTTCTCAAGGAGGCCGGCTACGATGTTGTAAATGACGTTTCGGAGTCTGATATCGTCGTTATCAACACCTGCGGATTCATAGAGTCGGCCAAGAAGGAAGCAATAGACAATATCCTTGCTGTTGCTGATTACAAGGTCCCTAACGGCAGCGTAAAAAAGATAATCGTTTCCGGATGCCTTTCACAGAGATATCCCGAGGATATCCTTAAGGAACTTCCTGAAGTAGATGCGGTATTGGGTACTGCTCATTATGGCGACATCGTTGATGTCGTTGCCAAGCTTGCGGCCGAGTTCGATAAGGAATCCGAGAAGATCAACCTTACGTCAGATGTTGGCGGCTATAAGCATCTCGTAAAGGAGAGGGAGATCTCCACAGAGGCTTATGCGTGGCTCAAGATAGGTGAGGGATGCCTTAACAGATGCAGTTTCTGCGCCATCCCGTTAATAAGAGGAAATTTCGTCTCCCGTCCGATGGAAGACATTGTTGAAGAGGCAAAGATCATTGCTTCGAAAGGGGTAAAGGAGATCGTTCTCGCGGCCCAGGATACGACAAATTACGGAATCGAGCTTTATAAGGAAAGAAGTCTTACAAAGCTTCTGAGAAGCCTTTCGGAGATCGAAGGCATAGAGCTTATCCGTGTAATGTACGGCTATATGGACGGCATCACGTCCGATCTGATAGATGAGATCGCGAATAATCCCAAGGTGGCCCATTATCTTGATATACCCATCCAGCACGGCTGCAATAAGATCCTTAAGGCGATGCACAGAAGGGATACCGCC
>JAIKZM010000003.1 GCA_024682215.1 Saccharofermentans sp.
CTTACGAAGCGCTCCGATATCATCTCAGGATTCTTCATGAACTTCCTGCAGTTATCAAGGAACAGCATTGTATTCCTGCTCTCCTCATTGATAAGATCTGAAACAAAGTTCTCGTAACTCGTTCCGCTGCTGCTCTTCAGGACAAGCATAAAGACTTCCTTTTCCGAATAAACATAATGGATCAGCGTTTCGATAGAACTGTAAGACATATCGAACATCTTCATGACATCTTCAACTGAAGTGATGGTGACATCGCTCATATCATGATATGTCTCGTTGAACACAGAGAGCTTTTCTGATACCAGCGCTGCAAAGAGAGCATCCTTGCTGTCGAAATGAGCATAGAAGGCACCGTTGGTTACTCCTGCATCCTTGCAGATATTCCTGATGGATGCATTCCTGAAGCCGACTTCGCTGAAAGCCTTCATCGCACTTTTCAGGATCAGATTGTGTGTGTTTTGGTAATCGTAAGACATCCAAGGCTCCTGCCCATAAAAAATTACGCCGTAATATTACGGCGTAATCAATTCGTTGTCAATACCTGTTTTATGCAGTCAGCAATCGTTTTTAAGCTTCCTGGAGCGAGACCATGTGAGCATATGTGCCGCCGCCTGCCATGAGGGACTCGTGGCTGCCGCGCTCGGTTATCTTTCCGTCCGAAACGACAAGTATCTGATCCGCATCTCTTATGGTCCTTAACCTGTGCGCGATGACGAGCAGGGTCTTGTTCCTGCACAGCTCGGAGATCGCGTCCTGGATTGCTCTCTCATTGTCTGCGTCCACACTTGCGGTTGCCTCGTCAAGGATGACGATCGGCGAATCCTTCAGTATGCATCTGGCAATTGAGATCCTCTGCTGCTCACCGCCCGAAAGCGATGCGCCGCCTTCTCCGATGACCGTATCAAATCCGTCCGGGAGCTGCATTATGAAGTCGTAGCATCTGGCTTTCCTTGCGGCTTCCTCAACCTCTTCGCGCGTTGCGTCGGGACGTCCGATCGCGATGTTGTTATATACGGTATCCTGGAAAAGATATACCCTCTGGAATACCATGCTGATCTGATCCATCAGGCTTCCCAGCGAGACGTTCCTGATGTCTTCGCCTCTTACCAGGATCCTTCCGCTCTTAACATCCCAGAATCTGGCGAGCAGTGATGCGATCGTTGATTTGCCGCCGCCTGAAGGACCTACAAGAGCCGTCATCTCACCCTGCTCCATCTTAAATGACACGTTTTTGAGAACGTCTTTTTCCGTGTAACCGAAGCTGACGTCATCGTATTCGATCTCGGATACGGCACCGCCTGACGTGCCGGCGGGCTTAAGCTCTGCTTTGCCTTCATCTTTAAGCTCTTCAGCAGCGAAGACCTCTTCTATCCTGTCGAGGCTTGCAGCCGTTACCGTAAGCCTTGCCATCTGTCCGTAATAGCTCTTTATTGCCAGGAACGCATCGAAAAGGAACAGTGCCATTCCGACGAGGTAGATGTCGGAGAGCATTCCCGTTGTATAGAGATAAGCTCCGAGCGCAAGCATTGCAGCCGTTCCGATTCCGTATGTCAGAAAAAGAGCCCTTGACCAGGGAGAATATTCCAGCTCAAAATCTATACTCTCCCTGCAGCTCTTGGAGAACTCGTCGGTAAGTCTCTTTGATTTCTCGCCAAGCATGTTGAATGATTTGATGATGCCTATGCCTTCCGCAAAGTCCAGTACCTCTTCAGTGAGAGATTCCGCTCCTTCCTGCTTGATGTGGGAATGCTTCAGTGTCGACTTGAGCATCAGGTTGCCTATCAGGATGAATACCGTGACGGTTAACAGAGACAGAAGGCCCATTCTGTAGTCCATGAAGAACATCATGACCACCATGATGCTCTGCGAGATGATGAACGTTACGAGTTCCGACAGAACGCCCATGCAGTTCTCTTCAATGAACACCATGTCCGTTGCAAGAACGGAACTGACCTTTCCGATGTTGCCTTCCGTGAAATATCCCATCGGAAGTTTTCTCAAGTGATCTCCGAGCTTAAATCTCATGTCGGCAAAGACCTTGTATCCGGTAGCTGACTGGAGCACGTTGGTGATGTGTTCCAAAACGGCTTCGAGTATTATGCTCACCAGGAGTGCCGCACCGAAATAAATGCACTTCGTCTTATCCATCTGTCCCTGCATGAAGAAGCTTATGCAGAAGAAACATAAGACCAATGGAGCCTTCATCAGCCAGCCTTTAAAAAATGCCGTTATGTATGAAGCCCTGATCCTTGTTTTGTATTTTCCTGTTATTTTGACTATTCTGTGGAGTATCTTAAGCATGCCTGTCACTCTCCCTTTATCTTCCATGTGCTTGCGCTGACTGAAGCGTCCCAGAGCTTTTTGTACTCCGGACAGTTGTCCAGGAGTCCCTCATGTGTATCGGAAGCTATGCAGAGACCGTCCTTCATTACGCAGATTTTATCTGCGTTCTTTATCGTCGAAAGGCGGTGCGCTATGACGAGAACGGTCTTGTCTTTTACGATCTCATCAAGGGCCGCATTCATCTTTTCCTCGTTCTCGGGATCCATGAAAGCTGTCGCCTCATCGAGCACTATTACCGGCGCATCCTTAAGGATCGCTCTTGCAAGCGAGATCCTCTGGCGCTCGCCGCCTGACAGTTGCTTTCCGCTGTCTCCCGCCTGCGACATGATGCCGTCCGGAAGTCTGTTTAAGAACTCTTCGCACTGCGCGCGCCTTGCTGCATCCATGACCTCTTCTTTCGTGGCATCGGGCTTTCCTATCAGGATGTTCTCATAAAGAGACGTGTTGAACAGGAACTGCTCCTGGGACACGAATGCCACCTGGTCGTTCAAAGCCTTGAGCGACATGTCCTTGATGTCCTGGCCTCCGATGGTTATCGATCCTGAACCTATGTCGTAGTAATGGACGAGAAGCTTGGCAAGAGTTGATTTGCCGCTTCCGGATTCTCCGACTAGAGCCGTCGTGGTGCCCTGCTTTATTGACAGATCGACACCGTGAAGCACCTCTTTTTCGTCGTAACCGAAGCATACATTCTTAAATTCAATGTCGTAGTTTATGCCGTTAAAATCAGATGTTCCTTCTTTAAGCGGAGGATGATCCATCAGCTTTTCGAGCTCTGCGATCTTATAGTCGAGCTGAGGGAACTTGCCTGCAAAGTTCAGCGCCTTGAGGACTGAGGGGCCTACCGCAAAGGACATGCAGATCACAAGGATCAGTCTGTCGAGCGTTAAGACACCGTCAAGTACCATAGACGAACCGAACGGAAGGATCAGAAGGACAAGACACGGCAAAACACTTGCATATACCGCCATCCAGGGCCAGCAGACTTTGTACCATGCGATCGTGAAGTCCCTGTAGTCTTTTACGACTTCGCCGAACCTTTTGTATGAGTCGCCGTCCCTGTTGAAAACCTTAACGACTTCCATCCCGTTGACATACTCGATGATGGTGTTGTTCATCTTTGCGGCCGACTCGTAATAGGCGTTCATCTTCGCCATTCCGGCTTTCATCATCATGCCCATCGCGATCATTCCGAGTATCAGAGGAACAAGTGAGAACAGTCCCAGCCTCCAGTCGACTACGAACATCAGCACGATTATGATTGCCGGGATCGCAACATTTGCAATGCCCTCCGGTATTGCGTGGGCGAGCAGGAGCTCGATCTGGTCGATGTCATCGGTAAATACCTTTTTGATACGTCCCGTACCTAGTTCCTTTATGCTTCCCAGCGGCTGCTTCTCGAGTTTTCCCTGCAGGGAGATCCTGAGATTCTTAAGCGTGTTGTATGCACTGATATGTGAGAACTCCAGACCTTTGACATACGACAGCGAAAAGATGATCTCGCAAAGTGCGACTGACGCGACCCTTATGAGAACATAAGCTGCATCGATCTTTTCGCCTCTGCAAAGAGGCGAGATGATCTGGTACAAAAAGAAATACGGCACTATGTTGAATATGATGCCCAGAGACATCATTATTACTGCCCACACGGTGTATTTTTTGTACTCTCCGATATACGGAGCCACGCGTTTAAACATTTTCCTTCTCCTTTGTGGTTAGCATTTGCTAACCTTATTTGTATTTTAAAAGCCGCACAATGACGGCTTGTCTGACTGATTAATCTAATCCTATGGCGTCCGCCCAGTTAAAGAACCGGCACAGCACTTTGCAGTACTGCTCTATCTTCTTCCATGTCATCTTGTGTATGAAAGGTTCATAGACGGATGACCAGAATGACGTGCAAAGTACGTGCATCTGCTCTTTGGAGATGTCCGCCTTTGCAAGGCCTCTCTTTTTGGCTTCACGGTAGTAGAGCATGTAAGCTTCGGTCATGCGGAGCGCGAAATCATGCTGGTAATTCTCGTATTTCGTTCCCGCCGATCTGTCGATCAGTATGACCAGGTCCTCCCTGAAACTCCAGATCATCCTGAACATTTCCAGCACTTGTTCCTCGTTCATGATCCATGTGTTCCTGACCTGTTCGTCAGTCAGCCCCGAAAGATCGTACCCGGCGCGCAAGCCGACGAAACTATCCATCCTGTCGAAAGCGTTCTTTACAACGGCCTCGAAAAGCTCTTCCTTGCCTTTGTAGCGCTTATATACCGCGCCCGTGGTGACACCCGCGTTTTCGCAGATGCTCTTGAGGTCGGCTTTAAGGAACCCGTTGGTGATGAATTCCTCGCGGGCGCTTTGTATCAATCTCGGATCGATGCTGGTATCGCGGACGGACATGATGTGCCTTTCCAAATGACGAAATACTGATAATCAGATTATCGGTAATCGTTTTATCACATGGAAACATCTGTGTCAACGCTTTTTCGGCAAATAGTTAGCAAAAACTAACCGATAGTTGTATAATCCCAAAAAACAGATCAGAAAACCGGGGTACGATAACATGGCATCAATGGCAAATTCTTTCAAAAAAGCTTTTATCAGATACACTAAAAAGCATTATCCGGATGAAGCCGCTGAGATCATCAGAAAAGCTGATGAACTGTTCCCTGTGCTCTTTGCCAAAGCTCCTGACATCGGCGGCAAAGAAAACCTGATGGCGCATAACATGGATCTCATGATCCTCGCTATATCTTTCTACGAAGCTTCGGATCACAGGATAGACGGCAACGCAGTAACGGAGCTTGCCAATGAGATCTATGAGAAATACAGATTTCTGGGAATGCTCGTCAACGTCAACCGCAAATGGCAGATGAAGATTCTTAAGAAATCGATGTACAAGCGGTATGTCCCGTATGCAAAGCTCGTTGAGGAAAAGCTGTCTCAGGGAAAGTGGGGCAACACGTGGAGGGTTCGTATAAATCCGAAAAACACTGAAGAAGGCGTTAATTTCGATCTCGTCGGCTGCCCTCTTGCAGATTATGCAAAGGCCAACGGCTACATGGATCTTCTGCCTTACCTGTGCGCGACGGATCACATAATCCCGAAGCTTGTTCACGCAAAGCTCATCAGAACGCACACTGTTGCCAGAGGAAGCGACAGCTGCGATTACTGGTATGTCGCGGATGAAAGCGACACTGCAAAGAACTTCAAGGGAACGCTGGTTTGATCTAACCGGGTATGTCCTCAGACAGGATCTTCTTCAAAGTTCTCCATCCCAGAACCGCACATTTGACTCTTGCCGGCATGTGAGATATCTCCTTGAGATACATTGCATCGTCAAGGACTTCCAGTTCTTTATCGTCAATTATCTTACCTTCTATCATACCCAGAAAGATATCTGCCCTTGCCAATGCTTCTTCTTTCGTAAGTCCGGTGACGTTATCGAGCATCATGTCAACGGATGCCTGTGAAATGGCACATCCGCACCCCATATAAGATGCTTCGGTTATTATTCCGTCTTTTATCTTTACCATCAGGTTAATGTCATCCCCACAGCTTGGGTTTACACCGCGCAGGACTATGTCAGGCATATCCATCTCATATTTATGGACAGGATTTATGTTATGGTCGTTTACTATTTCCCTGTAAAGATCTTTAAGTTCCACTTCAGTATCCCAAAACCTTTCTCACATTCTTAAGACACTTAACAAACCTGTCCGCTTCTTCCAATGTGTTGTAAGCATATACGGACGCTCTGACGCATGAGCCTATTCCCATGAACTGCATAAGAGGCTGCGCACAGTGATGCCCTGCTCTGACACAGATGCCGTCTTCGTTCAGTATCGATGCAACATCATGCGGATGACAGTCTTTGATGTTGAACGAAATGATCCCGTTGTGCTCATCCGGATCCTTTGAACCGTATAATTCAATGCCCCGGATACTGTTCATTTTCCCGATCAGATAAGAGGTAAGCTCAGTTTCCTGTGTTCTTATGAAATCGAACCCGGTGTCTGAAATATAAGCACAGGCGCGCGCAAGTCCTGCAGCACCTCCGGCATTTACGGTCCCGGCTTCAAACTTGTGCGGCACTTCGGCGTATGTTGCATCTTCACGTGTAACGTATTCGATCATCTCACCACCGAGCATAAAAGGTTCCATTCGTTCTAAAAGCTCCGCCTTACCGTAAAGAACGCCTATACCCATCGGAGCCAGCATCTTGTGCCCGGAAAAAGCGTACAGATCACAGTCAAGCGAACTTACGTCCACTTTCATGTGAGCTACTGCCTGCGCTCCGTCGATCACGGCAACCGCTCCGAAAGAGTGCGCTCTCTTGATGATCTTTTCGATAGGATTTACTCTTCCCCACACATTGCTTACATGCGCTGCAGCAACAAGCTTTGTACGTTCCGTGATCTTTGATCTGATCTCCTCATCAGATATCAGACCGGTCATGTCAGGCTCCATGAATACGAGCTTTGCACCGGTCCTTTTCGCAAGTCTCTGCCATGGCAGAAGATTGCTGTGGTGTTCTGATACCGTAACAACGATATCATCGCCTTCACCGATCTTTACGGCTGAAGATATTGACTCTGACACAAGATTCAAGGATTCCGTTGTGTTGCGCGTAAATACTATCTGCGAAGGATTCTTTGCGCCAATAAAAGATGCGACGGTCTTCCTTGCATCTTCATACTTTTCGGTTGCTTTAAGCGCAAGATCGTACAATCCTCTCAAAGGATTTGCATTGCTGTTCCTGTAAAAATCCGCCACTGCCTCAATTACGCAGTCAGGCCTTTGCGTTGTTGCGGAGTTATCGAAATATACGGGTGCATTACTACTCCTGAACAGCGCAAAGTCTTTCCTGAAATCCATTGTATTCATGACAGCACACCGTCGATCTGTCTGTTTATCACATCACGCAGATCGCTGTTTTTGAGCTGAGAAGTAATATTGTTGAATTTCGACCTGATTATCAGCCTTACTGCAGCTTCTTCGTCAAAACCACGTGTCATCAGATAGTAGATTATCTCATCTGAAATCTTGCCGACACTCGCTCCGTGGTTGCCTTCAACATCTTCCTCTCCGCAGAGTATTATCGGAAGAGACTGGTTATCAACGTCTTCCGACAAAAGGATTACATCCTCATTCTCTGCACCCTTGGCGCCCTTGCATCCGCTCTTGAAATCCAGTACTCCCCTGAATATCTTTGAGGCAGAATCCAGCAGCACTCCGTCACATCTCATGTCGCTTACCGTATCCGGCGCGATATGCTCTGCGATCATGTTGATATCAAGCCTCTGGCTTCCGTTAAGTAGATAATCACCATGAGCTTTGTATTCCGAGTTTTTTCCTTCAAGAGAAACTTTAGAAGCGATATATGATCTTTTCGAACCGAGATCGAGCCTTACGACTTCCAGGTAAGAATCCTCATGAAGCTTTGCTCTTAAGTCATCAACGTAAAGTGTGTCCTTGTCCAGCATCTGTATTCTGATAAGCTTAAGCCTCGCGTTCTTTTCGAGGATATATGACGTACTGTTTAAAGCAATGTCAGGGGCTTTGCCTTTCACTACTTCAACCACCTCGGCTTCTACACCCCGGGCAACTTTCAGTACACGCCTGATAACACCGCTGCCGGAAAATGAGATAGTTATCCCGGCATTTCCTTTTACCGTCATGATGCGGCTTTCAGTCGAAAGCAGTCTGTCGATATCCTGACCTGCGGCTCCTCCTGGAAGCGCTTCGTCAATATCATCGGTATCCGTAATACCGTTTCCGAAGATGTACTGTTCAACGTTCACTTTTTTGATCAGTGATGTGTTTACGCTGATCCTGTCGCCGTTCATTCCAAGCTTGGCAAAAGTCAGCGCGGGTGATGTATTTATGTTGTAAACATCTGTCATGTCTTTGTTCCTCTCATGCCTTGTGTCCGCTCATCTCGATCTTGATGAGGTTGTTCATTTCAACGGCATATTCAAGCGGCAGCTCCTTCGAGACTGAATCTGCAAATCCGCTTACGATAAGTGCTTTGGCATCTTCTTCCGACATGCCTCTGCTCATCAGATAAAAGACTGCTTCATCACTGATGCGGCCGATCTTTGCCTCATGTCCGACATCCGCGTCAAATGCTTTTATATCCATTGCAGGAACCGTATCAGCTCTCGATATGGAATCCAGCATCAGGGAATCGCATGATACAGAACACTTGGATTCTTTTGCCGCCTTTTCTATAACAACAGAACTTCTGAACATACCGATCCCGCCGCTCTTGGATATCGACTTCGCGGTAATTACGGATGAAGTCCTGCATCCCGCGTGAACCACTTTGCATCCCGTGTCGAGATTCTGTCCTTCTCCAGAGAACGTAATGCCTGTATAGGTCATCTTGGAGTCATTACCTTTGAGTATCGTCATCGGGTAAAGATATGATATCTTCGAGCCGAACGAACCTGATACCCATTCCATCTTTCCGCCCTCTTCGATCAAGGCTCTCTTGGTATTGAGATTGAACATGTTCTTAGACCAGTTTTCGATCGTCGAATAACGCAGTCTTGCATTTTTCCTTACGAACAGTTCAACGCATCCCGCGTGAAGATTTGCAACATTGTATTTAGGTGCCGAACATCCTTCTATAAAGTGGACGTCAGCCCCTTCATCAACGATTATCATGGTGTGCTCAAACTGTCCTGCACCTGCCGCATTAAGCCTGAAATATGACTGAAGCGGGATGTCGACTTTAACGCCTTTTGGAACGTAAACAAAGGATCCACCTGACCATACTGCGCCGTGGAGTGCCGCAAACTTGTGATCTGTCGGCGTTATCAGTTTCATGAAGTGTTCCCTTACCATATCCTCATATCCGGTTTTCATGGCTGTCTCGACGTCTGTATATACAACGCCCATCTTAGCCACTTCCTCCTTGAGATTGTGGTAGACGATCTCCGAATCGTACTGAGCTCCGACACCTGCAAGAGACAGTCTTTCAGCCTGGGGGATCCCGAGCTTTTCAAATGTTTCCTTGATATCGTCAGGCACATCATCCCAGTTATTCTTCATGTCGGTCTTATGCCTAACGTATGATGCGATCCTGTTAAGATCGAGTTCTTGTATCGAAGGACCCCAGCAGGGCATGTCCATGTGATTATAGATATCAAGACATTTTAGCCTGAAATCCCGCATCCATTCGGGATCGTCTTTTTCTTCGGAGATCCTTCTTATTATCTCTTCAGTAAAACCGTCCTCTTCTCTTATGTATTCATCAGAAGATTCGGCATATCTGAAATCATATCTTTTATGATCAACATCCGTGATCAGAGTCTTTCCGTCAGCCATCTGTATATTTCTCAAATCCGTTTCTGTTTATTTCATCCGTAAGATCGGCTCCGCCGGTCTCAACTATCTTTCCCTTAACAAGAACATGCGTCTTGTCCACATCAAGAGCTTCCAGGATCGCTGCATTGTGAGTGATGATAATGAGCGTTCCTCCGTATCTTTCCTTGTATGCTCTTATGCCCTGAGATACCGTCCTTACGGCATCGACATCCAGACCAGAATCAGTCTCATCCAGTATCGCAAGCTTAGGCCTCAATACCAGAAGCTGAAGTATCTCGGCTTTTTTCTTTTCGCCTCCCGAAAAGCCCACGTTAACATCCCTGTCAACATACGAAGGATCCATGTTGATCAGTGACAGTGCTTCCTCAAGCGTCTTGTTGAACTCTGAGTACTTGATGCGTTTTCCCGTTATCTGCTGCAGTGAACTCTTCAGAAAGCTTCTCATTGAGATCCCGGGCACTTCGATCGGATTCTGGAAAGAGAGGAATATTCCTTTTACGGCCCGTTTGTCCGCAGAAAGATCAGTAATGTCCTCTCCTTCAAAGAAGATCTTTCCTGATTCTATCTCGTATGCCGGATTTCCCATTACCGTAAATCCGAGAGTGGATTTGCCTGCACCGTTAGGACCCATGATTATATGCGTTTCACCGCGTCCGACAGTGAGGTCAACATTTCTTAAGATCGGCGTTTTTTCTTCGCCGACAGTAGTACAGAGATCCTTGATCTCTAAGATGATTTCGTTTGTCATAACCTCTTCCTTTTCTGGTTAGTGTTCGCTAACTCAAAAAGAATACACGCAATTCCCTACCAATTCAATAGGTAGAATATTCAAAGCGTAATATATGACAAAAATATCCCGAAAAACTGATCAGATACCGAAGATCAGCCTGCTGAAACCTGCCACGATAAGTCCGGTCAGAGGACAGAAGACAAATGGCCATATTATCAGGTGTTCCGGAAAACCCAAAGTCTTCATCCAGGTCTTGGTCTCCCACGCCTTGCAGTGCTCGGTACCTGGTATCATGATCTTTTTCATGCTTATCTTGCGGAAGAAATAATCCAGCCCTATCAGGTCTCCCAAGTTGACGAAGAACATCTCGATATAGCCTGTCCAGAACAGATTCCAGAATCCGCTGACACCGGCCATGTGGCTGCTTGCGATCATGTATGCAAACATCAGCGGATAGATCGGATAGATAACGCTCGCAAGGATGATAACTTCCTTTTTCTTTCTCTTCGGTGATGCCTTCCTGATCTCGGCCGGCAGCATGTTGCAGAAAGCATTCGGAACGAACATCCAAAGGATTGCAATGATCAGATTGAAGACCAGACAAAGCATTATTCCGTCAAGTAGCGTTCTCGGCCAGTTCAATGCTGTTCTCCTTACTTACGCGCAATAACCGTTATCCAGGGCTTGCCTTCAAAGTGATCGGAAGTGACTTCAGAAAAGCCAGCTGCCTTCATGGCTGAACTTATCTGTTCAACCGTATAGCATCTCATTCCGTCAATGATCTTCTCATACTTAAGGCTTGCGTCATCAGTGCCGTCTGATTCATTGACGGCCATGAATATACCGCCGGGCTTTAAGATCTTATAGACCTGGGCAAAGCACTTTTCGAGGCCGGGCCAGAAATATATGGTCTCAAATGCGGTTGCAAGATCGAACGAATCTGCCGGCAGCTTAAGGTTTGAAACATCGCCCTGCTGCACGATCATCTTTCCGCTGTCGATCCTTTCCCTGTTGTACTCCTTCGCTTTCGCGACGGAGACTTCGGAATAATCAACTGCGATTACTTTGGCTTTTGGAAATCTTTTCGAAAGTTCTCCTGCATTCCTTCCGCCGCCGCAGCCGAGCTCGGCGATCTGTGAAGGTGACATGACGGGAAGATGAGACATTCCCCAGTCAGCCATTTTCGCGTGGCCGCTGTTCATGCCGTTTACCATCATCTTGCCAAGCGTTCCTTCAGGTTTTCTCGTCTGGTTTACGAATTTTCTGTACAAGCCCATATAAGTTCTCCTTGTATTTAGTGCGTTATAAGTTTTGAGATCAATACGACTATCCCTGCAACTATTGCAGCGCCTGCAACCCATATCAGGGTCAGTATGATGCGTTTCTTTAACATCTGTTTCCATGTCTGAACGAAAGAAAGATCTTCGCATCCGGGAAGAATCCAGAACTTACTGTGCCCGACCCAGATCTTGTCGATGACTATGCCGTCATACCAGTTCATCACTTCAAGGAACAGAAGTGCCTGAATATATGCTGTCTTGAAATCAGTTACCTTGTT